>DUGA01000057.1 GCA_013331615.1 Candidatus Woesearchaeota archaeon
TAGTTTCTCCAACAGCCACAATATATCCAACTGCAACAGTTGATTTAAAAGTAAAGGCAGATGAAGCATCTACCTGGACCTATTCCTTAAACGGCGCAGCAAACCAAAGCTTTATCCCAAATACAACAGTCTCATCAGCACCTGGCTCAAATACATTAACTGTATATGCTAGTGATGCAGCTGGCAATACTGGCTTTTCACAAGTTACATACACAGTTGATACTGATGCGCCTGTATCATTAACATTTGTTTCTCCAACAGAATCAAATCTTGCAAGCATTGCAAGAAACTGGTATTATGTAAACTTAACATTTACTGACAGCAACCCAAGCTCATGCACTTTAGAAGTTAATAATGCAAACTACTCAATGGCAAGATCTGGAACAAATTGCTTCCTTAACAGAACCTTACAATCAGATGCAACATATAATTACAAAGTGTATGTAACAGATACTGCTGCCTTAACGTCATTTGCAGCTAGAACAATAACATTGGATACAACTACACCAGCGCTTTACTTACTCTCTCCAGATGACAATGCAATCCAGTCTTCAACCACAGCAACATTCCAAGCAGCTTCAACAGATACAAATTTAAAAAATGTTTCTTTGTATGTAGACGGAGCATTTAATCAGGCAAACTCCTCAGGCGCGCAGGGCACTTACACATTCACAACTATTTTATCTGCTGGCCTGCATGGATGGTATATAATTGCATATGACCAGGCAAATAACTTAAATCAATCAGCAGGAAGAACAATAACAATAGACACCTCAGCACCAACAGCATTAACATTTGTTTCTCCAACTGAAGCAGACAATGCAGCAATTTCAAGAGGCTGGTATTATGTTAATTTAACATTTAGTGATAGCAACCCAAGCTCATGCACATTGGAAGTTAATAATGCAAACTACTCAATGGCAAGATCTGGAACAAACTGCTTTATTAATAGAACATTGCAATCAGACGGAGCATACGCTTATAGGGTTTATGTGACAGATTCAGGCAACCTTACTACACTTTCGACAGCTAGAACAATTACTTTAGACAGAGCTAATCCGAGAGTAACCACTGATGTAGTTGTTGTTTATGATGCAGATGAAACTGCAGCCACAGTTAATGATATAGTAAGGCTAAGCGCAGATATAACAGATGTTTTAAGCGGAGTAAAAAATGCAAGTATTGCTCCAGGAAATGTTTGTACAAATACCACAATTTTAACTTTAAGCGGAGGATTGTACACTGGAAATTGCACAGTTAAGGAAGATGCAGCTGAAGGAACAAACTATTTGGCAGTTACTGCATATGACTGGGCAAATAATATTAATACAACAACATTCATAAGTGTAAATATTGACACTACTTTCCCAATACTAAATATAACATCTCCCAACTTATTGGCATATGATACTCCAACAGTATTCTTAAACGTAACAGCTGATGAGCATATCTTGCAGTGGACCTATTCCTTAAACGGAAGACCAAATGTTACTTTTACTCCAAATACATCTATAACTGTAGATGGCGGCCAGAATCTAATCGAAATCTATGCAAAAGACAAAGCCGGAAATAAAAAGAAAGACAATAAGACTGTTAAAGCAAATGTATGCGGTGCAGCTATAACAGATGACATCAAATTAAAGCAAAACTTGACTTCAGCAGGCACATGCTTTACTCTAGGCGCAGATGATATTGTTATAGATGGCGATGGTTATGCAATACTTGGAAATACAACAGGATATGGCATAGATACTGCAGGCTTTGACAATATTATCATCAAGAATCTTGTCGGCATAAACAATTTCAGCACTGCAATATATATAAACAGTACAACTAATGCACAAATAACAAATAATAAAATTAATGCTCAAAGCTATGGCCTTCATTTCCTTTCAAGCTCATTCAATAATATCTCAACCACAACAATAAGAACTACTGGCGCAAATACATATCCTGTAAGTTTAATTTCTGGCACAAATAATACTTTCTTAAATGATATAATCTCATCTCTAAATGTAAATGACATAAGAGTTCTAGATGGAGAAGCTGCATTAATCAATACAACATTTAATAAAAGTGATATTCGATTTGAAGCAGGAGCAACAGGCTCTGTCTCAGTCAAATATTACCTTGACCTAGTTGCAAGAGAATGGCAGTTTGATTACTTTGAAGGATTTATAGGCAGCACAGGTTTCTGCGGCGATGGGAAGTGCTCTTCAGAAGAAAGTCCTCTAACATGCACAGAAGATTGCCAGATAAGAACTACTACTACAGTTTGCTCAACTCTACGTCAATCTATGTGTGTTGTCTCTCCAGGCTGCCAATGGTATGGAAATGAATGTAAACAATATTCTGGCGGCGGCTCATTTGGTTTCTGCGGCGATCATTTCTGTGGATATGGAGAAACTAGCGCAACATGCGCAGTAGACTGCGGTGGCGGAATAGCATTCTGTGGTAATGGCGCATGTGATAATGTAACCTCAACAGAAAACTCAACAAGCTGTCCAGCAGATTGCAGCGGCAGTACAATAGGATTCTGCGGAGATAAACACTGTGGTGCAGGAGAAAACCCAGAAAGCTGCAAGACAGATTGCTTTGGAGGAGGATATTGCGGAGATAAATTCTGCGATCAATTTGAAAGCAGCACATTATGCTCGACAGATTGTTCCTCTGGTTCAGGAAGCGCAGGTTCTTGTGGAGATGGATTCTGCGGACCAGGAGAATATTTAACTAACTGCGCAGCAGACTGTGGTGGAGTAAGCGGCGGTTCATGCGGAGATGGCTATTGTGGCCCATCAGAAACATCGACTACTTGCTCAAGCGACTGCAGTGGCTCAGGAATAAAAAGATGCGGAGATGGAAATTGCAGTGTCGGGTTTGGAGAGGATTATTACAACTGTCCAACAGATTGCTCTGGTGGAATAGGGCTTTGCGGCAATGGAGTATGTAATATAGACCAAGGCGAATCCAGCACTAACTGCGTTGCAGATTGCAGCTCTTTTACTGCAGTATGCGGCAACCATATATGTGAATCCGGCGGCGGAGAAACTAAAGTATCATGCGCAGTAGATTGTAACACTACATCAACAAGTGAAGTATTCTGCAATGGCGCAGTATACCAAACAGGTTATTGTTGCAATAATGTATATTCTACTGCCCAATGCACTGGAGATGCAGGCAATAGTTGTTTAAGCGGTATTATTCCTACAGCTGGATGTATCTGCAGCGGAACATTCAGAAGTTATGGCTATTGCTGCAATGGTTTATATCAGACAACTACTTGCAGCGGCTCTGGAGGAAATGAATGTGCTCAAGGAGCAATCTCTTCGTCAGGATGTTACTGCCAAAGCAGTTTCAGAACTTCTGGCAATTGTTGCTCTGGTAATTATTCCACATCTGCGTGCAGCGGTGGAGGAGAAGGCGGAAGCAACAATACCAGCAGCAACAATACCTGCACACAACTAAACACATCAACTAACTGCCAGAATAATTTAGACTGCAGATGGAACTCTTCAATTAGCATATGTACAAACGGCACATCATTCTGCTTAGGATATACAGAATTAAGTTCATGTAATTTTAATTCACCTACTTGCTTCTGGAACTCTAGCATCTCTAAATGCAAATATAATTCAACATTAAATGGCGGTAGCGGAGTTAACTGCGCTTCACATACCACTTCATCACAATGTGGCTCTTATCCTAATGACTGTTTCTGGAATGGCCAATCATGCTTAATCAAGCCAACAACTAACTGCGCATTAGTAAGCAGCATTAGTTCTCCATGCTTATGCCAGTCTCAACCTCATTCATGCGGTTTCTGCACTGAGATCAATATGTGGAGCAGCTCTGGATGCCCCTTAAACACATATAGCACAGAAAGCTATTCAACTACAAGTTATTCATTACAATCAAACAATTGTGGAAATAATGCATGTGACTCTGGAGAAACGATCTTCAACTGTGCAAAAGACTGCGGAAAGCCAACATCTCCTACTTTATCTGAGGTAATTGTAAAAATATATGACAAATCTAATGCTTTGCTTACATCACTAACAACAAACAGCAATGGAAGGGTCACAACTCAATTATTGACTGAATTCACACAAAACTCAACATCCAAAACTTCTTACGCAACTTACTCAGTTAACCTTTCAAAAGACGGCTATAATAGATATTCACGTTTTATTAATCTAACTTCAACCAATAGTATATTAGTAGATGCAATCCTAAAAAAACCATTTGCAAATTGCGATAATTATAAAGGCAACCAGACCAAATGTGAAACGGCACAATGCAAATATGAGAATGATACTCAGTTATGCAAAGCAAATACAGCAATCTTCAAAGACTGTGACCAGTTCTGCGGAGATTGCATAACACAATCTACGTGCCAAAGCAGCCCTAAAAACTGTACTTGGGAATCTGGTGTTGGCTTAAGCAGCTATTGCAGGACAGATACTGCTAAATTCATTTATGGGACTGGCGGAACAACAACGACTACTTCATTCACAGGATTTAAACCTATAAACTGCATTGCGCAGCCGCATAAATGCGACTCAAGCTTCAAGGTAGAAGAAAACTTCTATAAATTTGAGACAGTATGTGTTGATAATGCAGATAATGATCAAGACGGCAAGACAGACTGTGATGATCCTGATTGCAGAAGATGGGCTATCTGTTCATTAAGCTATAATACCTCTTCAGATACAGATGCGCCGAAGATAACTAACTATGATGTGCATGCAGCAAGTGATTTCATCGGTTATAGCTGGTCTACATCAGAGCCTGCCAACGGAAGCGTTGAATTTTTCGGAACAAGTGCAAACTGCGCTGCAGGAGTGATAAATGTAAGCGTCTTTGACTCTCCCACCTCGTCATTTGATGATTACATGAACTTCCATTACCTCTTGTTTAGGAACAATGATCCTGTAACAATCTCTTCAAACACAACTTATTATTATAAATTATCTGGCTATGACAAGGCAGGATTGTTATACAGGACAGACTGTTTAAATGTAACTACTAAAACAGCAGTTGAGGCATTCACAATTAAGTTTACAGGAGATACTTCTATGGTATTGGACACAGGCACAGGCCAATATGATCTGACTGCAGGCCAGCAGCTTAACATAACCACTGGCGTAAAGATAAGATTCCCTCAGGCAGGAATAGTATTTGAAGGCATTGACTTAATAAAAGCAAAGACACTAAACTTAACAAACGCATTTGTATCAACAACAACCAATCTAAGCTTGCAAAATCAAAATAATTCAAAGCCACTTGTAGGAATGAGCTCAGATAAATTTTTAGAGATGCAACAGAACCTTGGATTAAAACCAACAGACAACATCACAATAACAATCGCTACTGTAGGAAGCAAAGTCTATAAATGCGATGATAACGGAACAGCATGCGAAGATGTTACATCTCTTGTCACGGTTTTAGGAAATAACGGCACACATACAAATATCTCAGTTCCTGTATCAGTTGGATTCTCAGCATATACTTTAGTTCAGGAATCATCACCAAGCCCTAGCCCTTCGCCTAGTCCATCACCAAGCCCTCAAGCATCTACAGGCGGCGGTGGAGGCGGCAGATCAATAACACAAGACAAAACAGAATTTGAATTAGACCAAGATACATTTAAAGTAAAATTACTACAGGGAGAGTTTTATGACTACAGCTTTACAATAAAGAATTATGGCGATAAGGCTTCAACATTTAGTGTGTTAGCAGATAAGACATTAAGTAAATTAATCAGCTTAAGCGAAGAAACATTTGAACTAAAGCCAGGCGAAAGCAGACAGATAAAAGTTAAGGTAGTTGCAGGAGAAAAAGAATTGCCTGGCGTATACATTGGCAAGCTTAAAGTAGAAAGTGAAGGCGTACAGCGCTTTGTTTCATTTATAGTTGACCTTACTCCAAAAGAAGCATTGTTTGATGTAAAAGTTGAGCTTGACAAAGAAGTCATCAAACCAGGCCAATACATAACTGCAGACATCTATCTCTTCAACAAAGGCACATTAAAGACTGTTGATGTTGAATTATATTCTGCAATAAGAGATTTTGAAGGCAATTACAAGACCTTCCAAAGCGATACATTTGCAGTATATGGTCAGATCCATGTTAAGAGAACATTAAAGATTCCTGAAGAGCTTGAAGATGGCAATTATCTCTGGTTCACCAAAATAAAATATCCAAATTCAGAGGCAACTGCTAGTGAAATATTCAAGGTAAGAAGCAAGGAAACTATAGTAGAGTCTGTCTTAACTAGACCAATAATAATTATTGAAAAAGCAGTTCCTTATCTTGAAGACCTCTTCATCTTGGTTGTTGCCCTATTTATAGTCTTTATCTACGCAATCAGGAAAGATATAGGTTATGTAGTATCAGAAGGAAGCTTAGTCTATGGTAATAAAGTCGGAAGGATAAAGCGTATGCTTGACAATACTGCAGAGTATCTCCTTAATGATAAATTAGCCCAAGCATCAAGTTATTACAACGGCGCGATAGAATTATTCAATGGCCTTCCTTCTGCATTAAAGGAAAAGCATCCTGAAATCATGAAAAAGCTGATGCAGCTTGAAGTCAAGAGAGAGTTTGAAGAAGAGCTTGAAGACAGGGTATCAAAGAAACTCAGGATAGCTTCCCCAGAGCTTGCCAGATTATCAGTTGTGACAGGCTTTACATTAAAAGAGTCAAAAGATCCAGAGATAATCGAGCTTCAAAAGAAGATCCAGACTTGGGAGCTTGCAGGCTATGACACAACATTGTTAAGGGAAGAATTGTTAAGTTTGCATGAAGATAAGAACTTGCTGCAGAAAGAAGAGCCTGTACAGCTCATAAAGATACAGAACAAAATCCAGGAATGGAGACAGCTTGGCTATGACACTCAAGCTTTAGAACATGTATTAAAACAACTGGAGCATCCTCAAATAAGCAAGGAAAAATCCAAGAGCACAGAGATAACCAATCTTGAAGAAAAGATAAGGAAATGGAAGAAGCTTGGCTATGATACAACACAATTAGAAACCAGATTACAAAAGGCAAATGCAAGATTAAGATTGTCTGTCCAAAAGCAAAGCACAATAAATCTCGATGAATTTATCAATCTTCATATGAAAAGAATCATCCAGAAAGAAAAAGAGGCAGCAAGCTCAGGCATGGATAAATTGATGGCATTAAAAGATACTTTATTCGGCCCAAGGAAATAAATAAAATCAAGAACAATAAAAGTCTGCACATAATATAAATTCACAAAAAAGCCGCAGCCTACAATAAAAGTATGCGCACAGCAGCTGCCTCCACAGCCAATATAGTTGGTACAAATCAAAAAAACTGTACTAAGTTGCGACGGGCAATTCCAACTAATTACACATCAACTAACACAAAACGCAATACCTTTCCACTAGCACTACCATTAACTAAACGTAGAGGAGGAGCAACTCTTGATATAATCAATGTCAGTGCCAACGGCGTGGAGGCAGCTGCTTCGTAAATATTTATAGTTCATCCATAAATAAAAGCAAGAATTATATACTTATATTATATACTTGTAAACTAATCAGATTATAAAAAAGAGGGCAAATCACAAAAAGTTTAATCAAAAACGTCATGGGCAGTTGAGCAAAGCGAAACTGACTGTGGGTTGATAAGGGCATAGCCCTTATGTGAGATTAAACTTTAGTGAAACTAAAGTTTATGGCAGATTCTGAAGATAGTGATAACAAAAAGGAAGGCGAAGAAAGCCTTGACAAGATAAAAGAGGAGTTTGAAGTATTCAGCAAAGGCATCCAGCGCCTTGAAGAGCTAAAAAAAGAGCTAGATTCTCTTCCTGCAACAGGCAATGAAGGAGAGATTGCAGAGATACGTGGTAAATTAAAATATGTCCATGAGATACCTTGGATTGAAAAGAAAATATTAGATCTTAAGCAAAAAACCACACAAGCGCAATCATTTAAGCCGCAGATGGGTTTCCTGCATACCCAAAAATCCTCTGGAAAAACGCATCATGCTAAGCATAAGCATCAGTTACATCAAGAGCAATCCAATTTTGCAGTTAGCAAACAAAATCAAGAAAAGATAGATATTGAAAAAAAACTCTATTCCACTGAACAAAAGCTAAAGCATCTTTTAGAAGACCAGAAAAATTATGATCCTCACAAACATGCCAAGATTCTGCAGGAAGAGTTTGAGAATACAGTAAAGGCAAAGCTTCATTCTGAACAGTTAAAGCAGAGGGAAAAGCTTGAGCAGGAGTTTAAGCAAAGAGAATTACATCTTAATAAGCTCCAGATAGAGCTACAGAAAAAATCACAGGCATTGGAAGCAAATTTCAGCAGGCGTGTGGATGAAGCAGCTAAAAAAAGGCTTGGTCATGAAGTTAAGATTGTAAGAGATGAGTCAAAATTTGAAGAGACTGAGAAACTCAAGGAATTGCGTGACAAGCTTCATGAAAAGGAAGTTAAGATAAAGACACTTCTTGCAGAACAGCATGACCTAGATCCAAACAAATACCAGAAGTTCATGAAAGAAGAGCTAGAAGGCGAGATTCGCGCAAAGCTCCATACAGAGTTCTTAAAACAGAGAGAGAAGCTTGAAGATTCATATAAACGTAAAGAATCTGAGTTAAATGAATTAAAGCTTAAGGTAGAGGAGAAAGCCCAGGAAATAGAGCAGCATAAAAAACTTTCCAATACTGAGCTTAAGTCAAAATTTAATTCTGAATTCCTAAATTCGCAGCGCAAACTAGAGCAATCCTATAAAGATAAGCTGCAAGATCTTCAGAAAAAATCACAGCAGCTTGAAAATAATTTCAATTCAAAAGTGCAGGAGCAAGTAACTAAAAGGCTTGAACAGGAGCTTAAGCAAGCAAAGCAAGGGACTAAATCAGAAGAGGGCTTTAAGCTTAAAGAGCTTTATGACAAGCTTCATGAGAAAGAAGTCAAGATAAAGACATTGCTTGCAGAGCAGCATGATTTAGATCCTAATAAATACCAAAAATTTCTAAAAGAAGAATTAGAAGGAGAAATCAAGGCGCAGCTCCATACTGAAGCTATAAAGCGCCAGGAAAAGCTTGAGGTAGAGTATCAGCTGAAAAATCAAAAATTTGAGGAACTCCAGTTAAAAAAACTACACGAGATTGAATCACAATTTCAGAAAAAAGAAGAAAAACTGAATAAATTGCAGCTTGAGCTTGACAGAAAATCTGTGCAGTTGGATCAATTAAAAAAATTAGGAGAATCTGAGTTCAAATCAAAGCTAAGCACAGAATTTTTAAAAAAACAAGAGCAGTTAGAGCAGTCATACAAGGATAAAGAGCAGGAAGTCTCAAAGCTTAAAAATGATCTTCTTCTGAGAAAAAAAGAGCTTGAAGAAGAATACAAACTAAAGATAGAAGAAGAAGTCCAGAAAAAGCTGCATTCCCAGCTAGCAAAGAGATTGAAAGATGAGCTTTCAGAAAAGAAACAGCATTCTAAGAACTATTATGAAACTATCCTTACTAAAGCAAAAGAGCAATCATCAGAAAAGCTTCTTAGTTATAAAGAAAAGCTTAGCAACTTAAAGACTAATGCCTATACTAAAATAAAGCATCTTCAGGACCGTGTAAAGCAGCAGGATCAGATTCTCAAAGACAGGGAATCGCTCATCAAAGATGAGGTAGCAGAGAGATTAAAAAGGACATATGAGCTNNCAGCAGAAGCGCAAGCTCAGAGAAAGCTATAATCAAAAGCTAATAGATGCTCAGAATAAGTTTGAGATTGAGCTAGCTACAGAGATAAAAAAACAGGAATCATTAAAACAGAAAATATTTGGCATCAAGCAAGAAGAAGATTCTGAAGTTACTAAGCGTGTTGAACAGACTCTCCACAAAACTCAGGCAAAAGTCATCAATGAGCTTAAGTCTAATTATAGGAACAAGCTTATCGAGCTTAAGCAGCATAATGATGCAGAATACTATGAGAAAGTTAAGCAGTTAGAAGCTGATTTCAGGTTGAACCTTCACAAGAGAGAGGAAGAGCTTAAAGCCCATCTTTCTGCAAAAGATGAGGAAGTAGATGCATACAAGCAAAAGCTTCTTGATCAGTTCAACAAGAAAGTAAAGGCAGAGCTTGGCAAAAAAGTCAACAAGGAATTCAGCCAAAAGCTTTCAGAAAAACTATCGCAAAAGTACAAGCTTCTCGAGCAGGAATTTGCAAAAAAGACAGAAGACCTAAAGAAAAGAGTTTCTCAGGAGATAATCAAAGAGCACAGGCTAAAACATGCATTGGAGCAAAATTTCCAGAAAAGGCTGCAAGATCATCTTGCTTCAGAGACATCAAAGCTTGACAGGCAGAATTCAATAAGATTGAAAGAAGAAAAATTCGCATTAGAGCAAAAACTTGCATCGCAATTCAAGGAAAAGATAGAAGCATCAAAGAAAATATTTGAGAGCAGATTACAAGCTAACACTAAATCAATTAATGACCTAAAATCAAGGCACAACCTCCTATTATTGCAGGAGAAATTAGTGCTTGAGAGAAAACAGAAGCAGCTCTCTGATGAGTATGCTAAACAGAAAGATGAATTAAGATCTAAAGAGATTTCTATAAGGAGAGAATATGAGAACAGATACGCTGAAAAAGTTGATGCTCAGCTTCATAAAGAAGTCTCTGAAAGGTTTAATGTTTTGCTGCATGACAAGATGAAAAAACAAGAGCAGCAGCTGAAGGCAGCATACGTGAAAAAGCTAAAATCAAAATTATCAGATGTCGAAAAGCTTATGAAGCAGCATGAGCAGAAAATTCTCTCTCTTGAAAAGCTGAAAGATGCCGCTAACTTAAAGATAAAATCTCAGCTAGTAGAGAAAGAAGCAAAATTAAAAGAAGGATTTAAGACTAATGTAGGGCAAGCAGTAAAGGTTGAGTCAGAAAACTTGCACAAAGAATACGCAGCAAAACTATCTGAAGTGAAAAAGCAGTCAGAATCAGAAAAGCTCCAGCTAAAAAATAAATATGAAACAATGTTTGCTAATTATCAAGAAGCTGCTAAATCACACGAGCATGAAATTATTAATAAGTATAAATCAGAATTTGAGAAAGAAAAATATCTTCTTACAGAGAAATTACATCAGCAATTCTCCCATGAAAAGACAGAGCATGCAAAGAAACTGCATGACACTTACGGTCAGGAAGTCTCTTTGCTTAAAACCAAGTTAACAGAATTTTATGATAAACTTGAAAAAGTCAAAGTAGCTTTACAAAAGCAGCATTCACAAGAATTAAAACAGAAAGAGCATGAACTAAGGCAGGAATTCTCTAACAAGATGCATGAAAAGGAAGAGCTTTATGAAAGAGAAAAGTCATTTGCAGTCAAATATGCATTAGACAAGCAAAGAGACATGCTTGAAAAAGAATTCTCAGAGAGATTAAAGAAAGAGCTTGCAAAGAGAAGAGCGATGCTTGCTCGTGAGATATCGCATGAGATGAGTGTTTGAAGAGACAAATATCTATTCTCCTATTCGCAAAAACATTTCAAAATAAAACAAACTAAAATACTCTCTATTTAGCTAAAACCTTTTTAAACGCCTTATATCCCTATTTTAACACCAAAAAGCATATAAATAGGCAATAGTTATAAATTCTCGAAGAAAGGCAAAAATTAAAACAAAAAACAAAATATTTTTGCTGAAAAGCATCTAAAAGTTTCTAAAAAAATGGAAGAAAAAAATATGCAAAATAGAGAAGATACTGCAGTAGAGCCTAATACTGGACAAGATAATTCTCAGCCTAAAGATGCTTCTATTTCAACAAACAAGACGCATCCAGATGAGAAGATAGTCTTGAGAGAGATAGAAGATGAGATGAAGAAATCATACTTAGAATATTCTATGAGCGTCATCGTTGGAAGAGCATTGCCAGATGTCAGAGATGGCTTGAAGCCTGTGCACAGGAGAGTATTATTTTCCATGCATGAGCTTGGCTTGATGCATAATAAAGCATACAAAAAATGCGCGAGAATAGTCGGAGAAGTGCTTGGTAAATATCATCCGCATGGTGACACTGCTGTCTATGATTCATTAGTAAGGATGGCGCAGAATTTCTCATTGAGATATCCATTAGTAGATGGACAGGGAAATTTTGGGTGTTTTACTGCAGACACAAAAGTAAAATTAACAGATGGAAGAAATCTTGCATTCTCTGAGCTTGTTGAAGAATGGAAAACAGGAAAGAAAAATTATACATTTACTGTCAATGAAAATCATGAAATAGAGATTGCAGAGATACTGAATCCTAGAAAAACAATTAAAAACGCTGAATTAGTTAAGGTAACGTTTGATAATTCTCAGGAGATTAGATGCACGCCTAATCATAAGTTCATGCTTAAAGATGGCACATATAAAGAAGCCAAAGATCTTAATCCAGACGAATTTTTGATGCCATTATACACAAGGATATCTAATGAAACAGATATGCTTAAGCCTATATTACAAAGATGTTTACTTGTTCATCAGCCTTTTTCAGGGAAATGGGTACGGTCTCATCAATTAACTGATAAGTATAACTTAATGTTTGATAATTTCTCACAAATTGTTGAAGAAGCTGAACTTTATAATCACAAGGTAATAAAAGTTGAACTCTTGAAAACCAGAGAAGATGTATATGACTTAACAATAAATAAAACACATAATTTTGCTCTTGCTGCAGGCGTATTTGTGCATAATTCAGTTGACGGGGATAATCCTGCAGCTATGAGATATACAGAAGCGCGTTTATCAAAAATTGCAGCAGAAATGCTTGCAGACATTGAAAAAGAGACAGTCAAATTCCAGCCAAATTTTGATGCATCGCTTGATGAGCCAACTGTATTGCCGGCAAAAATACCTAATCTCCTTGTCAACGGAAGCTCAGGAATTGCAGTAGGAATGGCAACAAATATCCCTCCTCATAATTTGCATGAAGTAGTAGCTGGAGTGATAAAAGCGATTGACAATCCAGAAATTTCAGTAGAAGAACTGATGGAATCAATAATTGCGCCAGATTTTCCAACTGGCGGCATAATCTGCGGCAGGCAAGGTGTCATCAATGCATATAAATATGGCCGTGGAAAAATTATTATCAGGGCAAGAACACAGATTGAGGAAAAAAAGAAAAGGCAAAGCATCATAATCACAGAGATTCCTTATATGGTAAACAAATCACTCTTGATCGAGCATATCGCTGATTTGATTAGAGATAAGAAAGTCAATGGCATCTCTGATATAAGGGACGAAAGCGACAGGGAAGGCATGCGTATTGTAATTGAGCTAAAAACAGATGCAAACAGCGATGTTGTCATCAACCAGCTTTACAAGCATTCTAACTTGCAGACAACATTTGGGGTAATTATGTTAGCATTAGTTAATAATATTCCTAAAATCCTCAACTTAAAAGAGCTGATAACTCATTTTATTGAATACAGAAAAGAAATCGTTACAAAGAGAACAAAATTTGAGCTGAAAAAAGCCCAGGAAAGAGTCCATATTCTTGCAGGCCTGATAATTGCATTGAATGATATTGATAATATAATTAGGAAAATCAAGGCTTCTAAAGATACACAGGCAGCAACTGCTGTATTAATCACGGATTTTAGATTATCTGAGCTTCAGGCAAAAGCTATCCTTGACATGAAACTTCAGCGCCTTGCATCCTTAGAGCAGCAGAAAATAAAAGATGAGCATGCAGAGCTGTTAAAAGTAATTTCAGAGCTTGAAAGCATACTTGCAAGTTCTCAAAAGCTTATTGGAATAATAAAAAAAGAATTGCATGAAATTAGCGAAAAATATTCAGACAAAAGAAAGACACAGGTAGCAGATATAACTCTTGAAGAGTCTGAGCTTGATGTAGAAGACCTGATCGTGCAGGAAGAGATGGTCATTACAGTCACAAATGCAGGCTATATAAAAAGAACTCCAGTTAAGCTATATAAAGAGCAGCGCCGAGGGGGAAAAGGCATAATAGCAGCAACAACCAAGGAAGAGGATTTCATCAGCGCTGTATTTACTGCATCTACCCATTCGTATATCTTATTTTTCACAAACAAAGGAAGAGTTTACTGGCTTAAAACATATGAGATTCCAGAATCCTCTCGTCAAGCAAAAGGAAAACCTATCATCAATCTTGTCCAATTTGCAGCAGATGAAAAAATAAACGCATTTATCCCAGTAGATCAATTTGATGACAAGCATTATCTTATCTTGGCAACTAAGCAAGGCGTTGTGAAAAAGACAAATCTCATCGAATACAGCAACCCAAGAGCAACTGGCATAATTGCTGTCAATCTTGATGAAAATGATGAACTCATAAATGCAGAGCTGACAGATGGCACTAGAGATATAATCCTTGCAACAAAGAATGGTCATGCCATGCGCTTTAATGAAGAAGATGCACGTGCAGTTGGAAGAACCTCTCGTGGCGTTCGTGGCATTAATTTAAGGGATAGTGATGAAGTTATAAGCATGGTGATAGCAAGCAATGAAAAATTCTTGCTTACAATGACTGAAAACGGCTTTGGCAAGAGAACGGCTATGACTGAGTATCATACTATCAACAGAGGCGGCCTAGGTGTTATAAACATCCAATGCACAGAAAGAAACGGAAAAGTTGTAGCAGTCAAATCAGTCTATGAAGATAATGATCTGATGCTGATAAGCAAAAATGGAATCACTATCAGGATGCCTGTTTCTGGCATTTCTTCTATTGGCAGAAATACACAAGGAGTCACATTGATGAAATTAGAGGAAACTGATAAGGTAGTTGCAGCTGCTGTAATTGTCAAAGAGGATGATGTAACTAGCATAACAACCAATTCAGAAAATCCTTCTCCTCAACCATCGCAAGATCCTCAGGCTCAGGATTCACCTACTATTCAAGTTACAAATATTCAATCAAATTCTAACTAAAAAATGCCAAAGAATCCTAAGACAAAACCAAATCTAAAAGTTCTTGCAATAACCCATCTTGGCATTTCAGATATTACTGCAAAAGAAGCTCTGGAAATTTCAGCTGCAAAAGATATTATTGTAAATAAGGCAAGCATTGTATTTGAAGTCTCTTCTGTCAGTGATGCAGCTAAATTTGCATACAAGGCACAGTCTGTGCAGAGAGTTGTCTTATTATGCGCAGAATATAATCTAACAGCTGATGATAAATTTACAGCAAACTTGAAAGAACAGCTGATAAAAGATGATGGCATTAAAACTCTCAAATTCCTCTCAAAAAAGACATTTGCCTCCCGCTTCTTAAGGCAGGAATCAGAAAGTGAAGCATCTAGCTCTCTAATTACCTTGGAAATAGAAGCATTAATTGGAGAACACATCTATAAAACATACAAATTAAAAGTAGACCTTAAGCAGCCAGACCTGATATTCTTATCTTATTTTGAAGATAACAAGTTCTATTTGGGAATTGATATTGCAGGATTTGACCTCTCAAAACGTGATTACAGGCTATTTACGCATCCTACTGCATTGAAGGGCACAATCGCTTATTCATTGTTAAGGATAGGAGATTACAATCTTAAAGATGTGCTGATAGATCCTTTCTGCGGCTCAGGCACGATCATAATAGAAGCGGCATTATTTAAATCAGGCTTATCCCCCCATTATTATAAGAAAGATAAATTTCTTCTCTCTAAAATAAAAGAGCTGAAAATCGATTTTAATAAATTCGATGATGCAAGCAATCTTGTCAAGAAACAGCTTGCAGATAAAAAAGTAGACAAAAAATCCTCAGATAAAGATACAAACTTCTCTTCACTAAAAAAAGAATCACAAAATAATCCTGATTCAGATATTAAATCAGGCACTGGAGACATAATCGGCATTGATATAAACTTCAGCGCAATAAGCTCCTCAAGGAAAAATGCAAAAATCGCAAATGTCCTTGAATACGTCAAGTTCTCAAGGATGGATATCAGCTGGATAGACACTAAATTCAAGGAAAAAACTTTAGATAAGATAATAACAAACCCACCTAAAATAACAAGATCGGTTGATCCAAAAGATATAGAAAAAATCTACAAAGAGCTTTTTTACCAGGCAGAATTTGTGCTAAAGAGCAAATGCACAATAACGGTTGTAACTTCCTCTCCTGAGATGATGAAGCAAAAAGCTGAGGAATATAAGTTCAAGCTTCTGCATGAAAGAGAGCTCTGGCACGGCAAAGAGATGCTGAATGTGCTTGTCTTTGAAAAACAAGAGAAATAATCTTCTATATGCAATAAAATTTCTTAAAAATATTTGCTCTATTATACACACAATTTCTTATCTTCTCTTGTTGCCCTTTGCCATAAAATTATTCACTCTTATCGATATTCTTCTCACAAAAACTCCTGCAAATCCCCACACAAAGGGAAGCCAGTATGGTATTCCAAATAAAGTTGTGTCATAATATGTCCAAGCACCTGCTTTAACACCTATACTTTCAGCAACTGCGCCTAAGACCGCGCAAATAATATATATTATAATATCTTCTTTGCTTTTCCTGACTACAAGCATCACTATTGTAATTGAAATTATAGCAATTGTCAATAATAAAGGATATCTCCACAGCAGTGCAACTGATAAAAAACACTTACATATATCAACAGACCAAAATAAAAATCTCTTTCCATAATATATCCTAATTTCTTCATGCTTTATATTTGTTTTTATATATCTAGTGCTATTTACGCATAATCTGAAATATGTATGTTTAGATATAATTAATAGTAACTTTTAAATATATCGTCGGTATTTCCAAACTTTATTGTAGGGAAGCGCTTAACTGACGCACGAAAGTGTGAGGAAAGTCCGCTCACTATTTTTACGTTGCATTCATGCAATTGTAGAAATGTAGCTACCTTTGAAAGAAGGATTCAGAAATGGATGGCAACCATACAGAAACGCACTTGCAGCACTGGGTATGATAATGATGACGAATCATCTGTAAAAGGATGAGAGTAAAAATTTGACCATCTTTGCTGGACAAGATGAAACGAAGGCCCTGGCTTGTGCAAGTCCATTACGGACGCATAGTCGAATGTTAAGAAGGACTGTTCTCTCAGAGAAGTCCTACAAAAAGCGGCTTACAGCTTCCCTACAAACTTTTTATTCTAAATCAGATTTAATTTTCTTAATCTGCTCTTTCAAGACAGGAAGATTTTTTTTAATTATATCCCAGACAATATTCAAGTCAACACCAAAATAATGATGTATAAGGACATCTCTTGTCCCGACAATTTCATTCCAGGAAATCTCAGGATATCTTTTCTTTACATCTGCTGGAATATTTCTGGCAGCTTCCCCAATAATCTCAATTGCCCTTACGATAGCATACTGCTTCTGTAAGTTTTTAGTCAACTCTTGCCTTGAGATATTCTTAGAAAAAGACTCAACTTTCTGGATATTATCCAAAATATGCTGTAAGAATACAACTGAATTCTTCTTCATAATATTCTAACCTCTTCTCTTAATATTCCTTTTTTTAGATAAGGGTTGAGGCTGTTATATGTTACTAAGTCGACTTTCTTTCCAAGAGCTTCTTCTAATTCGATCTGTATCCCGACAAATCCATATCCTATACCTCTCGGCGGTTGTATTAAAATATCTACATCACTGGTTTTTTTATTCTCTCCGGTAGCATAACTTCCGAATATGCTTGCTTTGCAGACATTATGCCTTCTTAGTACCTTGACTATCTTACTCTTCATCTTTGTGAAATCTTTATTTTTTTGCATAGTAAAAGTAAAGTAGATTACCACATATATAAATCTTTAGAATTAAAAGATTTTCCAACCAAACCTTTTTATAGAATCATTAATTTTGGAGGGTATATGGCACAAGACAAAGTTTCAATGCCTTCTTCGCAAGGCGGATTGACAAGGTATTTTGATGAGTACAAGAGCAAGATCAGCTTAAGCCCTGTCCATGTGCTTATCTTTATCGGCATAGTTGTGTTGGTTATATTATTCTTGCATACTCAAGGCTATGCATTATTTGGAGTGCCTCAAGCATAAATAATAATATAATTAAATTAAATCAATCATAATCATAGGGCAAAACTATAAATTAAAACGAATAATAATTCGGTGATACTATGTTTCCAGGAATGAACCCAAGAGCAATGGAGCAGGCGATGCGAAAGATGGGCATTGTTCAGGTAGATATTCCTGCAACTGAAGTTCTAATTCGTACAAAAGACAAAGATTATATTTTTGTCAATCCGCAGGTTGCAAAAGTCAACATGATGGGGCAAGACACTTACCAAGTAGTCGGCAAGGCAGTTGAACGACCAAGAATTACAGAAGTCGAAATTAGCCAGGATGATATTAATACAGTTGTCGAACAGGCAAATACAGACGCAGAAACAGCAAAGAAAACTTTAAAAGAAACAAAAGGGGATATTGCTGCTGCAATAATGAAGCTGCAGGGATGAATAGTATTTTTTCTCAAATAACTTTTTAAAATAAGTATCTAATTTACTAGAATATGGCTACATTAGATGTAATTGTTCAAGAAAATATTCGTTTAGTTTATAATGCTAGATTTGAATTAATGAATCAGAATGGGTTTGATTATACATTTACTCTATCAATTGATATAACTGATAAAAGCAGAGATTATTCTAAAGATGAAACTAGCAAAATTAAATTAATAGTTAACGAACTAATGGCAAATGCATTAAAAGCAATTTATGGTGTAAGTGAGCCACGCAATGCACCAAATCATGAAGAGCTTAAAGAAATATCTGGAAAAATAGAATTCAAAGTATATGAACAAGGAGGTAATTATGTCTTATCTTGCAAGGATGACGGAAGCGGCATACCTGATGAAATTAAACCTAAAATCTTTGTTGATAGATTTTCAACGAGAGGAACATCTGGAGTTGGTCTATTGCTCATGAAAAAATATGTTGAAAGCTTAGCTGGAAGAGTTTATTTTGAGACTGAAGTTAATAAAGGAACGACATTTTATGTAGAACTTCCTAAATAAAAATAATCTCTATCTAATTTATTTTTAGCAAGCAGAATACGTTTAATTAATAATCTTCTTTTCTATTACTATTCCTATCACATTCTCAACCAACAATTTTTCTATTTCATCAAGTGCATTTGCAATTTTTTCTCTCTTAATCCCAGCAACACCCTGCACATGAACAACAATATTATTAGTCTCAACTGTTACAGGCGCATATTTAGAATCACGATATCTTACTAAACAAAGAACTTTCTCATCATCAAATGCAGCTACTTCATCTTTTAATAATTCCACTTCTTCGCCCATAAATGGCCAGTATTTCTCCTTGCCATTTGACATCTTATATACTATATTTCCTTTAATAAGGTCTTTATTCCACATACTGAATGTTAATCCGCTTCTTATTGAAAC
>DUGA01000094.1 GCA_013331615.1 Candidatus Woesearchaeota archaeon
AATCCCTCCCATATAAGGAAATACACTTTCATTTCTCTCTTCGACCAAAGCTATCTGTGTATCATCTCCATCTGCCATGATCTCATATAAGCCAGATTTGACTTTTCGTGCTCTTACTCCGATAACTGCGCCATGCGCGCCTATGGCAACATAGTTTGATTCATTGGCAGTTTCTTCAACTAGCTCTACTTTGCCTACTGCATACTCGCTTTGCATGAAAACATTTACTGCTGCTTCAAGCGCTTCTTTGCCTCTAAGTCCTTCTGACTCAACTGGTACTTTATCTGCTCTTATCCTATGTTCTGTTGGCATTACTGCCATTGCTGCTGTCATTTTAGGTTCCCCCATAAGAGCTTTGCTCTTATCAATTTGTTTTCTAACATCCTTATCTAAAACACCTAGAAATCTAAACACTCTTTGTTATCTTTTTATTTCTGTTACTTTTTATGTTGCAGGGGTTATTTATACTTTGCGGTTCGTTTTTCCCAACTTCGGCTGAATTTTACCACTCTTTTTTGTCCTTTATATAGCAACTACTAGAGAATGGTAAAAAAATGGAAAGATTTAAATAATAGCGTCTATTATTACCAGTAAAATGACACAGCAAATGGAGAAACAGGAAGCTGTTGTGGAAAAAATCAAAAAATTCCCAACAGATGCCAAAAAAGCAAAGGAACTGGAAATAATCCATAATTTTTTGCAGTCTGACCAGCATTTTCACAGGAGCATTGTCCGCGGCTGTGTAAATGGGATGGGATATGCAAATTACATCATCAAGAGATATAGCTTAGTGAATCTTTCTAATGAGCATGTCAGATACGCAATCAATTCCTATAAGGATGAGTTTAAATCTGAGTTTATAGATACTGATAAAAAGTTAGCTAAAATATTCTCTAATATGCAGATTACTGTAATGACTGACCTTGTTGGTTTTTATGTCAAGCCATGCGACCTTACAAGGCAGAGGATAACTGACATTGCCAGAGAATTAAATAAATACGGCAGGCAGCTGTGCAAGATAAATGAAAACAATGAGCATATCCTGGTTTTTGTAGAGAAGAAAAATTTTGAAAGAGTTAAGATGTCAATCGGCGAGGAATTCATTGATAAAGTTCTGAAAGACATCTGCAAGATCGGATGCATATTAAGAGATGAAGATCTGGATTATACTCCTGGTGTATTTGCCACCGTATTAAATGAGATAGCTTCCAACGGAGTCAGCATCTGGGAAGCCCATACATTGCAATATGATTATGCCATTTACGTCAACAAAGAAGACTGCATCAAAGTGCATCAGGTTCTTGAGCAATTATCTAAAAGGGCGAGTGAGTGGAAGAGCCTTTAATTTTGTCGTCTAATTTAAAAATAAGCACTAATTTTTATTTACTTGGTGTTTAGATTTCTGAAGAAGTGTTTACGATGCGTTACGAAGCAACTGACCAATATAAATTAAGGATAATCCCAGAAGGTAAGGATATTACTGAGATTTTGCTAGCTATTGCTAAACATTCATATGATACTGCAGTGCCACGTGGCTTAGGAGAGTTACAACCTCATCAAGCTCCTTCACTGGAAGTTGATCTAGAGACATGCATTGAAAAAGATAGGGGAGGTAATCCAATCATGTTATTGATGAATTACATCAATGGCAGAGACTGCAGGACAAAAGCTTATCTTGATAGAGATGGTCAATGGTATTTTGATGCTTATGCATTTCAGCAAAGAAAAGTAACTGGAGCAGAATCTGCTCGTGGAATAATAAGAGATAATGCAGAAGGATTTTTGACAGAGGTTGCTTTACAACTAAGAAAAGGGCATAATTGACTTTTTGGCAGAAAAATATTTAAATAACGCTTAAATAAACCATCATTTAGTAGTAAATAGTTTAGGGGGAACAATTAAATGGCAGGTAATGGTAATGGATTAAATTTAGGTCACTTAGTTTCAGCTCTTTCTGATGGCAGAAAGGAGGATATTTCTAATGTTATCAAAGAATATCGCCTAGTTGAAAAAATAGAATCACAGCATCATGAGACGATGGCTAATTTGACTGATGATTCCTACAAAGCTTTGCGAACAAAATACTCTGAATTAGCGACATTAACAGCATTATGCCAACATCCGGGATTAAATGACATTATTAGCCATTGGAGCGAACTTCAATTAGCTTATATTGCACATGTTAAAGATAAATTAAAAGAAGAAAATGAAATTCTTTTGCAAGAGCGAGACGGTGCTTATACCCCTGAAATTGACAAATTAGAAAAGGAAAAGCAAGAATTAACTGAAGAATGGGCAAGAATATCCAAAGATGCAACAGCAGTGCCTTCTATTAGTGTACTAGAAAAACTTTTAGCAAATAAGAAAAGAATAGAACAATTGAAGCCGTTATATGATGACCTTAAGAGAATAAAAACCGCATTAGGCGCAGTTGCTAATGTGCAAGGAGAATTAAACAGGATTCTTGACTTGCCTCCTCATGAAACGATCAATTATGTCCTATTGAGTGCAAAGGAAATAATAGGTAGCTTAAAAGCAGGCACATATAAAGGAATTCCTTTCAAGCCATTTACATTATATGGAAAAAATGGAATTACGCGCAGCATTGAAGCTGCTGTGGTTCCTGAAGTAGAAGAAGTGAGTAAGGGAGCTGCAGAAACAGGAGAGACACGCGCACCTGTTTTAGATATTAGAGTTCCGTCTAATGATATTGCGCCAGACTTAGTTGCATTATTGGCATTAAAAGATCTCATTGATAATTATTCTCCTGGAACAATATTAACATCTGCAAAAGTAAGGGAAGACTTGGAAAAAAAATATGGAAATAAGTTTCCAGTTGATTCTGAAGTTTTTAACATAAAGATTGTAGGAAACTATTTGCGAGATAATCTAAATGCTTTTGGCTTGAAGGAGACAGATAAGATATATGTTTTAGCTAAGCTAGAAAGAGAACCATTAACACGAGAGCAATTCTTAGCTCAGGTTTATCCAAATATCAGAGCGCAAGATAGCTCTAGGATAAGCAGGCATTACATAACCAAAGCTTTAGCTATGATAAGGGTAGATCCTGATATCAGCCATGACACATTTACTGCAGAACAAGTCAGGAAAAAACTCCTTGAATATGGCTGTACTGTAATTGATAGGAGAACCATAGGCATTAATTTGGGTGTAAAATTTGCAGAAGAATATGGCATAAAAGAAAGAGAAGAACTAAAGGATGGTACAACTAGGTATTATGAGTTTACTCAAGTTATTCCAACAGACAGCGATAGAGAGAAAGCTGGTGCAGGTGTTTCAGCTATTGGCACTCGTCCTTTTACATTGGAAGAATTAACAGCGCAAATAAATCAACATGGTAAAAGAACACTTCATCCAAAGATTGTAGGGTATCTGCTAGAAACAGAGCATAATAGGTATGGCTTAAGCAGAGTAGAGACAGACCATGGCATAACCTATCAGTCAAAGGTTCGTCCAGAAACAGCAGCTGCAATGCTTGATGGAGATAAGCCAAAAGCAGATATGGCAAGAACAGTTTGATGATAAATAACTAAGTGATAAACATGGATTTTCCTGAAGTTACTTTACAATGGCCTGAAGAAACATTGAAATGGGCCAATTCAATGAGAGAGAGCATTAAATTCATGGCTTATGCATCTACTTTGCCAGTTAATCATGCACAGATGCTTGAAGAACGCCTAAGAGAAGCCACACAGGGTGAAAATATCTTTCTGTCATTGATGGGTGCACTGGGTTTAAGAGATAAAAAAAATCTTTTGCCAAATGCACCTGATTCTGCCTTAGAAGATAAAGTTAAAGTTGCTGAGATCATGTATTCCACGCTTGGTCATGCATATGGGTTTGAGCATCCGTTAAGCACAGGTAATTTTGAGCCATGGCCACATGAAGTTAAGACTGTAAACTGCAGTGCACAAAGAAATATAAATTATGTTGTTGCCAAGGCTTGTGACCTTAATCCAGTAATAAGAGAGGTAGATGATCTTGTAGGGGATGATTCACCTGAAGCATTTGGACATTCTTTTATAGAATTTGATGTCGGCACAGGCACCAATTGGGCAATCTGCTCACAGATGAGATGGCTTGGACCAATAGTCTGGGATACAGAAAACAAAAGGGTTAAGATAACAAAAAGAGACCATAAGACTGGCGAAGAAAAGATAGTAGAATATAGCTACACTCAACGAGATACTTATACTGAACAAGAATTATTACAGAGAATATTTTATTTTAGAAGCTCTGAAGGCGCAGCTAGTATGCTAATAAACGGGCAGAGATTGCAGTGCCCTGAAATTGACGGATGGAAAGCAGAAAAACCTATGAAGACAGGATGGTACATTAAATACAGCCCTGAAGAAAGAGTTCTTTCAATCTCAACTAAGCATATGCGGCCATTAGTCTCAAATCGTGGTTTAGAATATAGGATAATCTTCAATGATAATGGTTTGCCTAAAAGCGAAGATGTTGTCGGATATTTTTATGCAGCAGATGCTTGGGCCGAATTCTTGGGAGCAACACCTTTGTTTAGCTTGCCAGCAGATAAAATACCCGGAGTGATCCAAGGTCTGAAAGAGCTTAAGCCACAGGAACATCCTGAACTTGAAAAAAGATTGCAGAGAATTTTCTTAAATAAGCCAAATAATCCTGAGGAAGAAAATCTTGAAAAAGCAATCCGTGGTTCTTATGCAGCAGTGATGTCTCAAGTTTCAAGAAATGATACCTACAAATTTATTCTTATGGAAGCGCTATATTTAGATGAAGTCGAAGGAGCTGCAGATGGTTTCTTGTATACAAGACAAAGGCGATATGAAGCATTTAAATTACTTGCTGAAGATGATGATATGTTTGCACAAGAATTGGCAAAGATGGAAAAAGCACGAGAAAGGCAGGAAAGAGAAATAATAAGAGCAGAAAGAAATCAAAGAAAAGTAAAAAAATATCTTCGCAGAGTTCAAGCTGCTCCAAACAGATTATTAGAGAGGATGGAGATACTTGAGGTACAGAGACTAGCAAATGAAGATGAAAGAAGATATAATGAGTTTAGGACACAGGCGGACCTTCTTATCTACCAATTAGAGAATTTTGCCAGATTCTGTGATGAGGCAGCTGATAGGTATATATTTGCAACAACTACAGGGAGAAAATATACCCAGTCATTAGAAACACTTGAAGCAGAAGCAAAAACAAGATTCGGTGATGAATTTGATAAACGAATCATGGCAGCTTATGCCAGAATTTCAGGAGAGTTTTTAGGCATGATAGCATTTGCATGGGATAATCTAAAGGCAGCTCAATATAAAGATGTCTTGTTAGATAAAGTTAGGACTTATAGACCAATACAATAAAATTCACATTAATTTCTATGGGCAAATCACCTGAATTGGAAAAAAGATTGCAAGAAGATGCAGAATTAAAATTCTTTGATTCTTTAGGCAACACACTTTTTTTGGCTGAAACATATGCAGTCTTGTACGGCACAAAGCACAGGGAAGATAATCTCCTTGCAATAAAAAGAGCTAAGGATGAATTTTACAGGCGCTTAGAAGAATTTCAAAGCTCTGGCTATAACCCAAAAGGTAAACTTAATCTCGAAGCCCTGAAAAAGTTTGATGAATTTAAAACATTAGACTGGAGTGTTGATGCAAATATTGAGAAAGTTAAGGAATACATGGCAACGTTAAGACCTGAGGATTGAAATCAAGCTGGCTCTGGCAAAATTATCCCTTCCAAGCTCTCTTTTTCTTTAAGCTGTTTTGGCTTTTCAGGACGACCTCCATCAGCCTTCTTGCGAAATTCCCTGATTTTGCCATCTTCATCTTCTCTGTCATTAGCTTCAGCATAACCTAGCTCGACTAATCTTCTCATATCAGTGTATAGTGTGCCATAATAAATCTTCTTACAAGTTGCTCTCTGATATTCTTTAGCCAACTGCCTACCTGCAATATATTCTGGCCAAGGCAATAATACATACAGATTCCATTGTCTGACATTTACCATTGTAATTGTTGTTATCTAGAAACACACTCTGATTATTAAAATTAATTAAAAATTGATCTCGCAATAAAATGAATTAGAATACATTAGTATATCTTCTCTGTGCTGTTTCGTAAGCAGCTGGTCTTGCAGCTGACGTCATTCCAGCTCCAGCAGTTGCAACTTTTCTTGAAGGTGTCCATATCTTGCCTTGACCTTCTTGTCGTGTGCCAGTTGTGTGTCTTGCTACTGCACCAACAACAGCTTTTCCAGCATCTTTAACAGCGCCTGCAGCAGTTGCAAGAACACCTTTTGCCTGTTCAACTACGCCGCCAGTTGCTGCAGCAGCTTGATATACTTTGTAGACTAATGTTGCTTCAAATAATGATGCTTGTGAAGCTCTTGTACCTAGCAATTTTTGTGCAGCATCATAAGCTTCCTCTAGACTCTTATCACTCTTACCTTCAGCAAGCACTTTTCCGACAGGAGTTCTTGCTTTTTTGCCGCCCCATTTGCCTGAATAATGCCAAACACTGAAAGCTGCTTCATATGGAGCTTCGCCCATTAAACTGACATATCTTCTTCTTAGAGTTTTTTCTTGAGAAGCTACCTGCTCTAGAACTACTCTTTTTTCGCGACCTTCAATATGGATTCTTTCTAACTCATAAGGCACTTTGAATTTTTGAACAACAACTAATTTTATTTCGCCATCAACCTTAACATTGCCATTATCAGTAGCCTGTGCCAATGCCTCATCATATGAAACTCTGCTTGATGCAGTTCTAGGCTCAGCTTTTGGCTTACCTTCTTCTGTAACAGGCTGTATTGTAACAGCATACTCTATAGAATCAACTGGATATTCACCAAACTTATCTGTCATTTGTTTTGTTCTATTATCTGCTACACCAAGTAAAGCCAATTCTAATACAGACTCTGGCTTATCTGAAACTTCTGTCCTAACAGATACTATCTCATGTAAGTCTTTTTTTGCCATCTTATTCATCATAAAACATGCTTTATTTTTAAATGTTTTTGTTTATTGCAACTTTTATAGCTAATTTATGGATTAACATCTCTAATACCCTATCAACATACCTGCTCCTCCAGGTGCATCTCTTGCAGTTTGCGGCATAGCTCTTCTAGTTTGTGGAGTAGTTTGCGGCGCATTACCCAAAACTCTTTCTACTGTTTCTGCAAAGTATAGGTTATCTTTGGTGTTTTTGCTTAATACATCTCTGATTCTTGCATCATCAAAGCCAAGGGATCTTAATGCTTCAATGCAAGTTCTGGTCTTATCATCTATTCTCTTAAATATAGCTTCATATTTTTTCTCAGCTTCTACAACCAATGGCTCTAACTTCTGATCAATCTCTTTAATCAACTCTTCATATGGCACCAGTAAATCTTTAGCTTTTAATCTGTCTTGCTCATCCAATGCTGTTATTGGGTCTGCAACCTCTAAATCATCTGCGCGATAACAGTTTGAATAACCATCTTCAAATATGACTCTTGCCCATCTTCCTCTTTCATTAACATATGCGCTTCCAAATTCTCCCTGCAATATTCCTAGTTGAGTACGCTGAGAAGCAAATTCACTGTCTGCTCTTATCCTGACTCTAAGCCCTTGCCTTTCCAATCGTGATAATAGGAATTGCGGTAGAGTATATGCCTGTTCTAATCTTGCTATATACTTTTTATCTAAGCAAACATCATTCCCTAAAGCAGATCCAAAATCAACATGAACATTTTCTTGGTGCTCAGCACATACAGCTAGGTAAGTTCCGACAGTACCTGCATGAATCCTCTCAAGATCTGATTTGGTGTATACATAATCACCTATTCTGTATTGAATCTCTTGAGGTTTAGGTTTTTGTTCTTTTGCATCTTTGCCTTTTTTCTTGCCTTTTACCCTATCAACAATCTTGCCAACTATTTCTTTGACTTTGCCTTTTTTTCCTTTATCTGGTTTCCCTTGATTGCCTTTCTTTTGCGGCTGTTCTTCTGCTGTTGCTTCTTTTGGACCCTGAGAATGTTTGCTAAACCCATACATGACCCTAGCAGCTAAGCCGTCCTTAAATTTCCTGTATGACATAAAACCATCAATACTTGTCATATCCTCAGCTTTAAAGTAAATCTCTAATTTTTCGTTAATTAGCCTTGCCACAGTACGTGAGATATCTTGGTAATTTATAGTAGCAATATCTTTTTCTATCTCCTGGGCTAGGTTTTGGCTTGGCAATAATCCTTCATTAACAAACCTATCTCCATTTCCTAAGTAAACATCAACTAATAATTTAAATACATTATTTGGGATTTTAAATGTCTGAAATCTTCCTGCTCCGTGCCTAACAACCTCTTGTTTCCTAAGCTCTGCAAGACCAGCTTCTCTTTGAGACTCTTCAACTATTTGCTTAATCTCTGCTTGAAGTTGAGCCTTTCTTTCCTGACCTTTTTCTGAAAATTCTATCTGATTAAGCTTTTGGATCTCACTTTTTTTAAGATGCATTGCAACTCCTTCTGTGTCTAATGGCGTAAACTCGCAATTTTGATCAAGATTGCCAATAGTGCCTAGAGCAACTTTCTCGACTGAAGTTCCATCACTATAATAGCCATCATCTGATGCTTTGCGTGTTCTAACAACATCACCTTTCCTTCTAACATACTTCTTTCTAGATGAAGGTATTTTATAGAGAGGGACTCTCAAGTTAACAAGATTATCAAGAAACAAGGTAACACTATAATGATCAGGCATTGCAGGAACATTGACTACAATACCAAGCCTTGACTCTAGCTCTTCAGCAATTTCTCTAAGCCTAGCCTTATTATCGCTAAATCTTTCTCTTAACTCACTTAATTGCGCTACAAGGTATTGCGTGTATAAAATTTTTGAGTCCCTGACATGGATATATCTTTCAACTGCTTCATCAACACTCATCCTTGCTAATACAGTGGAGCGTGATGATGCAGCACTAACCATGGTTCTTGTCACAAGACCCATATTTAGCTCTTTTTCTGGATTTTTTACTTGTTCCCTTAATACCTGTGCTTGTTTGCTAGGCAACAAACCAATAAATTGCTCTAAAACAACTAATCTATAAAGCTCATCTCTAGTTTTCAGATGCCTTATCTTCTCATCATAACCTGGCAATAATTGGTAGATTAAATTAGCAGTCATCAATGACTCTGGCTGAAACCCAGTGAAAGTAGGCTCCTGATATGCTTCTATTTTTTCAGGCAAATCTTGAGGTAAATCAGCTCTTACTTGTTCTCTTGTTTGTTTTGCTTGATCTACTGGTTTTTTTGGGTGTTGTTTTGTGGGTGTGTTTACAGGCAGTTCTGTTTTTTCTGGATTTTTTTCAGTATATGGTTCATCTAGATTTTCCGGTATCATCCCAGAAAGCATTTTCTCTAACCTGTCACCAAATCTGGCTAATGCTGCAGCAGAATAATCAGGTGCAGACTTGATATCAGAGAGGTTTACTACCAGCTGATATGGTCTTAAAACCTCTGCAGACATTATTATTGCAGCTAAATCTTTTGGCTCTATTCCTTTCTTGCCATAAGAAAAAAGATTATGTAATATCTGAGCATCAATAGTCTTAGTCAGTTGGCAGATTATTATGTCATTTAATACCCCATAACCAAGATATCCAGGAGTGTATTTTTTTTTCTCTGCTTGAAGTATAACAGCAATATTTTTTACAGGATCATACCTAGGCGCTAACCAAACAACATCTTCTTCTTCAGCTGATTTTTTCCTATCTCTTTCTGCATCCAATAATGCTGCAATTATATCATCTTCCATTTTATTTTCCTGCTTTATTGAGTATCATCAAGTATACTCAAAGCAAATAATTATCAAACATTTGTTGTCTTTGCTACATCAAGCTCTTAATAATTCTGGATGTGCTAATGCAAATGCCTCAACATCCTCTTTAGATATTTCTAATCCTGGCACAGGCTTTGAATAACAATCGCATGGATTTGATAATGGTGAAGTGCCAAATCTTTTTTGAGCATTTGCCCTATAGCTATACTCACCATTAAATGGTCTGCTAAATTTCTCTGGCTCAAATAAAGCATATGCTTCAAGCAATGCGCAAACTGCAGCAATTGCATTACCAGTCACAACAGAAGGATCAGGGTTATCTGCACAGCTTGCTCTCCTTATCATCTCTTCTTTTCTGCCTTCTTCATAGATATCAAACACACAACCCATACACTGTGTAAGACCTTTTGCGTGTATGTCCCATCTAGCACTATGCGGCAATGCGCCTGCACTTATCAAAGGAATCCCATGTGAAACGGCATATGCTGAATTTACTGCTCTTGTGTATCTATTATCAACAAAATCAAAGACTAGATCATATCTTGTCTGAGGCTCAAATCCTGGAAGAATCAATGTGTTAAAGCCAGTAGATTGGGTTCTGCCTCTACTCATTGCTATTATCTTTTCTGCTAGATGAGGCGCTTTTAATTTTCCTATACCATCATATGCTAATACCTGCCTATTGATATTATGTGATTTGAAAGCATCATAATCATATACATCTGCTCTGCCAAAGCCCATCAGAGATGCAGCAATCGCACCCCAGCATCCTAAAGCTCCACCGCCTAAAAAAGCAATGCTAAGCCCAGAATATATGTTTTGGTTAGGTGCTGCAAAAGCACTATCTTTTTCAGGAGCTCTAAATCTATAGCCAGAGCCAAGCTGAAATCTTATAGGCTCAGTTAAAAAATGTTCGCGTTCATCAAATATAAGTTTTCTGACTTCTTCAGCTGTTACTCCACACATCATCAATGCCATCAATGCGTCTTGTTGCTGAAACTCAAAATTTGCCATAAGGCTTTCCATAAGACAATGCTGCTTATCCTTGTTAGCTAAGAGTAACTTAGCATAACCTTGCCTTGAAGAAGTGCTTAAGACTGGTATGCCTTTTTCTCTCCCATACGCAACAGCCAATTGCTTTGACCTTACAGAATTAGTAGCATCAACAATAACTGTTGCATTCTCAAGCAGCAACTGGTCTATGCGCGACTCAAGATTTGTAGGATAGCCTTCAATGTTCACTTGCTTATTTATCAGCCCTAAAGCAGGAGAATAACTTAAGGCTCTTGTGCCAGTAGGCAAGCCAATATCTAAAAATAATTCATCTTTTTTTGTTTCATTGCCATCAATCAGGACAACATTGCCTATACCTAAAGCTGTTAAGCATAAAGCCAGATAAACTCCTTGCGCATCTAAGCCTATAACAGCAACTCGTGCATTAGCTAACTTGCGCTGACCTTCATCGCCCCAAATCATAATCTGCCTTCTATATCTTTCTTCTTCAATCAAAATCTCTGGCTCTGCATCTTGCAGTTGTGGCTGTAATTGTGTTTGTGGTTCTGTCATTTTCTATAAATCTCTATACTCATTTACATTTTCTGTCATCTTTTATCTGCATTTGGCTTAATCTGAGGAGGCAGTAAAGAAGTTTTGGCACCTTCGTTAAGCACTGCATTTGCATAATCTTCGAGCAACTTATTTCTGGCAATTGTATCTGCAGGAATAAACCCTTTCATAAAATTAATCGTAGTTTCATCTCCTTTTTCATCAGTGCTATTTGCAATAAGCTCGTAAAGTATATTTTCTGAACATGTTATTATTTTGTAAAAATTTAATTTATGCGCTTCAACTAGCTTAGGATTGTCCTCTATTACAGGACCAATCTTCTTCACAGAGCTTCTTAAACCCCTAAGTTCAGGAGGAGAAGCTACAACTACTTGAGGATTTCTATTTTCATACACGCCTAACTCGTCTAATACTATTGCCATGTATGTTGAATATCTGCAATTCACATTCCTATATTGGGCAAGGTAAGAGAATGCTGATAAAACAAATAAATTTGTCAATTCTTCCAGATCATATCCGGTGTCTGTTATCTTTTCTACCTCTTCCATCGCCAATAATGGACGTATGCATTGGTCTTCTCCTGTTGTATTACCTGCAATATTTGTTGGTATAGGTGGTGTAGAATATCCAGTGACCTCACCATCAACAAGTGCTTCAAGCACTTCCTCACATGGAACATTTGGCTGATGTACTCCAGGCTTTTCTCTTTTTGATCTTGTTAATAGATGGCTTGCAATATTTGCAATCCTATCTGCCAAAGATAATGCACCTGCGCCAAAAGTGCCATAATATTGGGTATCTGCATAAGACACACCTTTACGGACGTAAATGCCTCCTCTACCTTTTACCCATCTAGATTCTTTAGGAAATTTAACTCTTCGCTTGACTAAATCAGCTACCTCTCTTTTAGTAGGTATATCTATGCTTTTATCAATCACTTCTAATGGCACATCTGAAACGGTCTCATAATTTCTTGTGCCAGATAACAAAAATTTTTCTTCAATCCCCACCTTGACATAAGGTCCTTCTTTGCCGTTATTAAATACAAAACTAACTGCAAAATTTATTGCTCTTGGCTCATAAGTCTGGGCATCTATAATCTCTAAAAGCCTTGCCAAGAATTCTGCTTTCTTAAAGTTTTGTGGATCTGGAGTAAACCCAAATTCTTGTAGTAATGCATAGAATGCCTGGTCATCTGGATAAAAAAATCTTTGGACTGCGTCTGAAAGCTCATCTCCTTTCAGGCATAGATGATCTTCGCCATATTCTTTTCTAAGATGAGAAGCTATTAATCTGTATGGAGCTTCATGGATTCTCCTTGTTGTCTTAGCCATCTTATTTACAATCTTGGCTAATGACTCGTCATCTGGAATGCTATGTCTCAATGCTCCTGTCTTTTCAGGATGAACATGAAGCATAGCACCTAATCTATAACTAGTTCCATTCACCTGATTTCTTTGTTTGACTTCTCTTGCAGTCTTATCATATTGCTCAGCAACAAATATACTTCCTTCTGCAACAGGCAAGCCTACTGGAACAATAAAATCACGCAGACTAAATGTATCATCACCCATTGTTAAAAGAAAAAAACCACCTACTTCATAAGCTCTCTTTCCTTGTTTTTCTGTTTCTGGTCCAATCATATAGCCAAGCTGCAAGCATCTGTCTCTTATAATGATCTTTTGCGGAACAAGGTCTTTTGCACTTTTTTGTTTAGGAGCTTCCGCTGTATTTTCACCTAGCACAGCTGCTAATAAATCTCTATTAAATTCATTGTCTTGGTCAGAGCCACCTGCAGCAGGACCATTGATAGAGCACGTTACAGGCTGATCAGTTTCACCATCTTCTGGTTCAGGGTCAATAGCATCACCGGTGCCGCTATTACTTTCTCTGCGTAATAAACCACTATTGTCTAAATACCATAAATTTTCATCATCAAATATTCCAGGCATTTTAAATCCCCCCTATCTTGCATTCTTTTACTATTTTTCCCTACAATTTATCTTCCTAACAATTTCTCAACTATTGTCTTTTTACTTTCCCTGACATCAACTGCCTTTTCTACAACATATACAACCACATATCCTTGTTTCTCAGCCTCTTCTATTGTCAATGGTTTCTGTTTTAATATCTTGTCCAAATGATCGCCGAAATAATTCAGCCCAGGATGTGTTTCAAGGCTTTCCTTGCTCAGAGGATGCATGACAACATTAACAGCATCACTTAATTTTCTAATCATATCAAGCACTGTGTTTCTGTAACTTTCTGGCTTTCTATTTAGATTACAAACCTGGCAATAGCCAATCTCTCTTCTTCTTTCATATAAGCAAGGATGATCTGGTCTTCGCTCAATAACACAGGCTTCATAAATAGTGTATGGTCTTTCATTTGCCCAGCCAACCCTGATAGCAATCCTAGATGAATCATATGGCCAGAATTTTTCTGGGTCACGGCCATCCTGAGTTGCAAATTTTGATATTCTTACAAAAACATAATAAGTCCCTTCTCTTAAAACAAATCCGCACTCGCCTAGATCATATTCTGAAGCTTTTGCAAGCTCCCTCATCTGGTGTTCAGTAACCTGCTTTGCCTTTAACATATCCTTAATATTAGCAAAACTATCTTGGCTTCTTTCTAATGCTGCAATACGCCAGCGTGCTTTTTTTCTGCTTAACAATTCTCTTGCAATCTCGCTAATGGAATTCCTATTTGATCTCGCTGGTGAATATTCCCTGCCATTAATTCGAAATATTAATTGATTTGTAGCTTGACTATCTTGTTGGTTAGCAGGCATTAAGCGATAAGCTTGCCCATCTAATACATAAAATGCCTGATGAGAAGTTATCTCGCCTAATACTGAAGAATGGATTTCTTGAGGTAAAATGCACATGTTCTCTAATTTAAGAGTATCAGCAAACATAGCATCACGCCTTTGCTGAGAGATTTCTCGCTCGATTATTTTTTGCCTTAATTCTGCACTTACATCTTGCCTGTCTTGAAAAGTGCCTGTGCCAAAATCAGCAGTAAGCTTATCAGAGATTTCCTTTCTTGCCCTTGCAACAGGCTCGTCATTATGGTTTCTAGCTGTATCTGCTGCCTGCTCAGCAGTTTGCGCTGCATTTTCAGCCAATGCAGCTGCAAGCAAGTCATCTGTCTTGTATCTTTTGCTCAGCAAGAATGGAAGCAGCTCTGTCATTATAAATTTCAATGCATAAATCCTATTTTGTTCTCTTAATATTTCATCGCTTGGCTTAAGGGCAGAGTCTATCGAGTCTTTAATAAATTTGCTTGAATATTCTTCAATCTCTGTTGCCTGTATACTTTCATCTAATCTTTCAAAATCAGCAAACCTTATTGAAGGAACCAAGCCAAAAGTCATGCCGCAAGCGTCTAATGCATCTTGGTATTTCTCACCATGTTCATTAGCTTCAAGAATATCATAAACCCTATCCCCAAATAAAACAAAAGAAGATTGCCTTGAGGCAATTCTTTCTAAAAAAGTTGTCAACTCTGCCATTTGTGTATGCCATCTTCTATTCTATAATTCTCCACACTCTTTTTAACGGTTTTTTTAAATTTAAAAAAATTATAATATCTCTTATTTATTGTAGATTTGCGAACTCCTTGCTGCCATTGCAGGAGTATAGCCTACCATTCCAGGAATGATGATTGCTGAAACGACCAGCTCAACACCGCCCATCGCCACAACTGGTTTATTATCTTTTTTGACAACCTCATCAGTAGGTGTGACATCTTTGCTTGGCTTGCTGACAGCATTCTTAGCCATGTAGAGCCTTACTCTCTCTTTTTCCAAGTCTTGAAGCGTAACAGTCTGCCCATTAACCTGGTAAGGCTTGTCGTCTTTTGTTAATTCATCTAGTGGCTTGCATACTGGCTTTCCGTCTGCGCCTACTAATACTGCAAGGTTCTTTGAGTCTTTTTTGCTTCCTGCTCTTAATGTTTTATAATCTGTTTCATAAGCCGTATCTTCTTTTGCTGCATCTTTTGTTGCTTTTGCTACTACTGTTCCCTGCATTACAAATGTAAGCTCTTTGAAATAGCTGTTTAAAACAGAATCTTTTGTGACTTTATGACCGTTTACTACTAAAGTAAATCCGCCATATCTTCCATCTTGTGCTCTTCTAGCAGTTGTCGCTACCTCGCCAGTACCCAGCATCTCATCTACTATCCTCTCAATAGCTTCTTTTTCTTTTCTGCTTATTTCGCGCTTATATGCTCCTTGCAACTGGTTAGGAACAGCATCACCTTTTATAGTAACTTCTTTGCCAACAGAATAATCTGCGATTTGTAGAGCTGTCCCATATGCAAGCACTACCCTG
>DUGA01000021.1 GCA_013331615.1 Candidatus Woesearchaeota archaeon
AAATTAAGTTTTGCTCATCTTCGTGATCAAGAAGGAGATATTCAACTCTGCTTTAATCAAAACATATTAGGAGTGGAACAATATCAATTTTATAAAAAATTTGTTGATATGGGAGATTTGATAGGCATTATAGGCAAGAGTTTTCGCACACAAACAGGAGAATTGACGATAAAAGTAGAAAAAATTGAATTATTAACAAAAGCAATCCATCCATTGCCAGACAAATATCATGGTGTAACTGATAAAGGCATTCTTTATAGACATAGAAGTCTTGACTTGATTATCAATCCTGATGTGCGTGAAATATTTAAGAAAAGATCACAAGCAATTCAGATTGTGCGAAATGTATTGAATAATGAAGGTTTTCTTGAGGTTGAGATTCCAACATTGCAGCCAATTTACGGAGGAGCTTCTGCTCGTCCATTCTCTACACAAGTAAATGCATTAGGAAAGGAAGTCTACCTCAGTATTTCTCCTGAGATGTATTTGAAACGTCTTATCGTAGGAGGTTTGGAAAGAGTATATACAATCTGCAAAAACTTTAGGAATGAAAGCATTGATAAGACACACAATCCAGAATTCACAATGATGGAATGTTATCAAGCATTTGCAGATTACAATGATATGATGGCAATCACTGAAAAGATATATGAAACTGTTTTCTCACAAATAAATAATTCTTTAGATATTAATTACCATGATAAGAACTCATCATTTGGCGCTGTCAGTCTTAATTTTAAAGCGCCTTGGAAGCGAGAGTCAATGCTTGATATTGTCGGAAAAGTAACAGAGATAGATGCAGCATCTTTATTGCAACAAGAACTGCAAGAAGAAGTAATCAAATATAATCCAGAAATGGAACAATTTGTCAATAATTATAACTGGGGTGAACTCGTGCAATATATTTTTGAGAATTATTGTGAGAAAAAAATCATACAGCCAACATTTGTAATTGATCATCCAAAAGAATCATCTCCTCTTTGTAAAGCACATCGAAATGATTCTCGACTTATTGAGAGATTTGAACCATTTATCTATGGCATGGAAATAGGTAATGCATATTCAGAATTAAATGATCCAGTTCTGCAAAGAGCATTATTAGAGGATCAGATGAGACAAAGGGAAGAAACTGGAAAAGAGGTTTATCCGATGGATGAAGACTTTTGTTATGCAATTGATCATGGCATGCCACCAACAGGTGGATTAGGATTAGGCATCGATAGATTAGTTATGTTATTGGCAGCTCAGACTAGCATTAGAGATGTTATATTGTTTCCATTGGTAAGATGAGGTATTTATTATGAATAAATCCATTGATGATATCCTTAGTGTAAATACAGAATCAGAAATACCTAAACGTAAAGATAAATTAATTGAATGGACTAAAAGATACGGCATTGCTGAAATAGTCAGCATAGCTGCAACGTATGTTTGCTCATACATTGCAGATGCACTTTTTGAGAATAATATGGCAGTTGCTTACGGAGCAACATTTGGCGCTACAGCAGGATTTTATGGGACAATGATTTTAAAAGATATAAGAAATGATTATCTAACTGCAAGAAAAGATTCTCAGAAATATGGAGTAAGTGGTGTTTTAAAGACAAGCAAGAATTTACTGATAGAATTTGGCGCAGCTGAGATTCTTGATATAGCAATCACAAGACCAGCAGCAACTGTAGCAAGTATTTATCTTCTCGGAAAAGGAGCAGGGATTATTATTGGTAAAGTCATTGCTGATATAGCATTCTATATTCCAGTAATAATCTCATATGAACTAAGGAAAAAATCATCATAACTTTTATAAAACACCATCAATACCTTATTCTATGCAACAATCGTTGGCTCATTTCCCACAAAATATTCAGCAACAACTTCTCTTCATCGAAAAAGAATACAATAACAGAGAAAATTCCTGGAACATCCCTCGAGAAGAAGGTATATTTCTCAATCTTCTCATCAAATTACAAAAGCCAAAGATTATTTTAGAGATAGGCACATCTTATGGTTATTCAACTCTTTTCTTAGCTGAAGCTGCAAAAAAAGTCAATGCAAAACTGATTACAATAGACATTAATCCAGAAAAGACAAAGATTGCAAGACAAAATATTGAAAAAGCAGGATTGTCAGAATTTGTAAAATTTATAACAGATGATGCAAATACAGCAATCCAATCTCTAAAAGAAATGCCTAATTTTATCTTTCTTGATGCAAAAAAGACAGATTATTTGTTTCAATTTAAGTATTTTGAGAAACATACTCAGAAATCATGTAGAATTGCAGCAGATAATGCAATTGATTTAGCTAAGAACATGAAAGATTTCTTAGAATATGTAGCAAACAATAAGAATCTACAAACTGTGCTTGTGCCGATTGGCAATGGTATGCAGCTTTCTATTATCGACTAGAATTTATTTTTCTCTCTTTCTTCACCATCCTTAACAATCTAAAGAACAACCATTGCGGTAATACTTTCCTCAAAAAGATTCCTGCTTTTGAATCTATGCCTGCCGTATACCTTAGTTTTTTATTTTTATCATTTGCAGCCTTATATATTATCGCAGCAACGTTTTCAGAAGGAGTTATCTCAAAACTTTTTTTTCTATCTAATGATTGCGGGAAATATTTTTTATATTCTGCATAAATTTCCTGGGCAGTATTATTATCTCCTAACTGTTGAGATAAATTTTTAGTATTTTTAAAAAAGTCAGTTTTAATTGCGCCAGGTTCTATGATTTTCACTTTTATTCCAAAAAGTAAAGCTTCATAATACAATGCTTCAGAAAAACCTTCAACAGCAAATTTAGTGCTGCAATAAGCTGTATAAAATGGCAATGCAAGCACACCAACTGCAGAAGAAACATTGATAATAGTACCTTTTCGTTGTTTCCGCATCATTGGCAAAACTTCTCTACAGATATTCATCATTCCAAAAAGATTTGTGTCAAATAAATGTCTTATTTCATCATCTGTTGCCAACTCAAATGGTTTATAGATGCCAAGTCCTGCGTTATTAACAACAACATCAATTCTTCCATATTCTTTAATAACAGCATCAAAACAGTTCTTAATTGATTTTTTGTTAGTAACATCCAGTTGAAAAACAATTAGATTGGGGATACTGTTCAAAAATATTCTTATTCTTAGCGTCCCTCATCGTTGCTATGACATTCCAACCTTTCTTCGCAAAATAGATTGCTGAAGCATAACCAATGCCAGCTGAGCTACCTGTAATTAGCACTATTTTTGACATAGGTAGGATAAATAATAGTAAGTTATAAATATTTCCAAATATTTCTAATTATTATGGAAAAAAAGAAAGATAAAAAAGACAGTTATCAAGAGATAATGGATCAGCTCGAAGGATATTATGAAGGAGCTCCCCCAATTAATTCTCAATTTGCATTTGATACTTGTGCTTGCAAACATGAACAAGAGAATCATATATGTGATGAAGAATGTAAGGAAAAGAAGAAAAAGTGATTCGCTTATATGTAGAAAATCTTACGAAAGAAATTCAAAAGTTACAAGAATGGTAAGTGTGTTCACAAAACTATTTACAGAATCGTGAGCTGGGTTCTAAATCTATAATTTAATATCTACTAGAAATCTGATAATCACTATTTTGAAATCTGAACTACAAGATCTTTATTTAATGAATAATTACTCTGATTATGAAGAATCTCTTTTTGTACTGAAAGCATGAATCTATAGAGAAATGACTTCAATTTATCCAAAGCAGCTGCAATTTGATGAAATTCATCATAAGAGATATATTTCAAATCTTTACAAAGAAGTAATAAGACATCACATTCTTTAGCAGAACCATATGCATAATTAAGATGATTCAAAAATGCTTTATTAGATCTATAACTACAACCTTCTGCGATATTTAGTGTGATAGATGTAGCTGCTCTTCGTAATTGATCTTTAATATTTCTCTCTTCATTTTCCGGCAGTTTATTTAATAATCTATAGCAATCTAATACAAATTGATATGATAATTGCCATATTTGTAGGTTCTTAAAATCACGTCCCATATTAATGATTATTAAAAGAAGTCATTAATAAATATATCTGAGAATTTTCCGAAAGATTTTCAGAAAAAAAGAAAAACCATACATAAGTAATTTAAAATTAGAACTATTGGGTCACGCATGCTGAATACCTCGTTACCTTAGTACGTACACACCGTGTCCATCAAACTCATGTTTTATGAGTGCACTATGATATCTCTTTTCAAGGAAAGCTTCGTACTTAGATGCTTTCAGTACTTATCTCTTGGAGCGTAGCTGCCCAGCATACCTTATCAGATAACTGGTAGACCAGAGGCTCCGAACCTTCGTTCCTCTCGTACTAGAAGATCCTTCCTTTCAGATATCAAACATTTCCAGTAGATATTAAACAAACTGCCTCACAGCGTTCTGAACCCAGCT
>DUGA01000019.1 GCA_013331615.1 Candidatus Woesearchaeota archaeon
CATTTTTTTCTTCCATATTACACTTCAGATAAAATAGTGGTTTATATATTTATTGAATGTTTACTACTGCTTTCATAACCGATGCTTTATCTGGCTATTTCTTTCAATCCCATATACGTTTATATACTTACTCTTCTTTACTTAACCTAAATCAAAAAAGAGGCGTTGCTTTTGAAAAGAAAAAATAATCTTATCTTATTATTGGGGGTAATAGTTGTATTAGCCATCCTATTTCTCTTCAGCATTTATTCTAAGAATTATTCCGATGACTCATCTTATGAGCAAGCTCCTTTAGATAATAATGCACAAAATTATCAAGCAGACAATGTGCAAAAAGAACAGCCTGTAGATTCTCAATCACCTAAATTTCCTACAGAAGAAATTAAGCAAAAACCGTCATCTATTTCAGATACTTTATCAGAAACACCATCTTCTATCTCAACAACTGCTGTTTCTGCTCCAGCATCTCAACAATCTTCAGACTCCTCTACCTTACTTCCTGGAAGATGCAAGCAAGGTTATACAGATATATACCGTTGCTCAGGAAATAAAATTTTGAGGGAAACTATCGACACATATTGCAAACAAGCATGGCAAGCCTGGAAAACATGTGACTATGGCTGTGCAAACAGCACATGCATAGAGCCAGATGGGATCACTTTATGCAGCTCAGGATTTACAGATAGATATCAATGTGAAAGCCAGGAAAGCCAGAGAGAATACAAAAACAAAGCATGCAAGACAAGCTGGCTAAAAGATCAGCTATGCTTATATGGCTGCAATCAGGCAACTGGCAAGTGCAATTCAGCGTCCTAGAACTATTTTTATAATATTTGTTTAATTTTTTCTGTAAAATAGTACAAAACTACTGCGACTGCTGACGAACACTATCTTAGATCATTGAAGAGTTGCTCCTCCTCTTTACATAATTAAAATGAAAGTTAATTAGTATAGTCATTGGCTATGGATATTGTTACCTTATTGGTTCAAGTTTTCCCGTCGCAACTTAGTTCGGTTATTCTAGAATTATGTTCGTCAAATAATGGCAGTCGCCACAATTTTTTATGTAAACCTAGATGTAGAGTATAACTTAGATAATCCTATCTCTGGAAATACCTTGACATCAAAACTTCAAAGAACGTATCAAATATCGGCTTGTCAGTTGATGCAATAAAGAACTTTGCATTCATCTGATCGCAGATCTTTTTTATTTTTGCCTGGTGCTCGTTGAGCTGCTTAAGATAAGTTTTTCTCAATGATGGCGAAATGAAAGTCTTTACAACTTGTTTTGTCTCTAGATCTTGCAGCTTATATTCTCCTTCTAAGCTTAAATCTCTTTCTGTCTTATCTAGAACCTGGATCAATACAATCTCATGCCCCTTTAATCTTGCAAGTGAATTCTTTATCTCGCTTAAATCATACAAAAAGTCAGATATAACTATAATCATTGATTTTGAACTAATTTTATTCTTATATTTAGCCATACTTTCTTCAAATTTTGTTGCTCCCACAGGCTTTCTGTCATTCAGGTAAGCCACAATTCCTGCAAGCTGTTTAGCGCCTTTTTTTGGGCTGAACAGATCTAGCTTTTCAGAAAATGTGCTTAATACAAACCTTTCATTATCCTTTGTTGCCATGTATGCAAATCCAATACCTAGCATAGATGCATAATCGCTCTTGCTAGTTGGCTTTCCAAAGTTCATGCTTGCGCTAAAATCAACAATTATATGGATAGTTAAGTTTCTTTCCTCTTCATATCTTTTGACATAATACTTATCAGTTCGCGCAAAAACTCTCCAGTCAATTTTCCTGAAATCATCTCCCATCGCATATTGTGTATGGTCTTTGAAGAGAAGACCCTGTCCTATCATTGTGCTGCGGCGCTCTCCTGTGTAATTAGAAGTGATTCTTTTCTGCAGGATCAAGCTGAACCTGTTCAGCTGCCTTAGGAAATCAGTGTCTATCATTTTTTGTAGTTATATTGCGATTTATTGAGGGTCTATTATAAGAATAAAAATCAATAAAATTTTGTTATTACACCAGTTACAGCAATTCCTTTATAACATCATCTTCTGTCAAATTCTTTCTCTGCGCTTCAAAGTTAAGGACTATCCTGTGCCTTAATACAGGGAATGCCATCTCTTTTATATCTTCTTTGCTGACAAACTTCCTGCCCTCGATAAGTGCTTTTGCTTTTGCTGCCATGACAATTGCGATGCTTGCTCTTGGAGATGCACCATATTCAATAAGGTCTTTTCTCTGCCTTGTTGCTGTAATAACCTTTACTGCGTATTTCTTGATGTCATTTGCAATAGGGACTTGTTTTGTGTAAGTCTGCAATCTTGCAATATGCTCTTTCTTAACTATTGCTCTTAAATTAAACTGTCCTGTGCCTTCTGCAAACCTGTCAACAATCTCAAGCTCTTCTTCAAAGCTAGGATAATCTAATTTGATCTTCAATAGAAATCTGTCCTGCTGTGCTTCTGGTAATGGGTAGGTACCCTCTTGTTCTATCGGGTTCTGTGTTGCTAAAATAAAAAACGGCTCTTCTAATTTGAATGTCTTATTTCCTACAGTAACTTGCTTCTCCTGCATCGCTTCCAATAAAGCTGCCTGTGTCTTTGGCGTTGCCCTGTTTATCTCATCTGCTAATACGATGTTTGCAAAAATTGGCCCTGGTTGAAACTTAAATTTTCTTTTGCCGTCTTCTTCTTCAATAATATAGGTTCCTGTAATATCTGATGGCATCAGATCTGGAGTATTTTGTATTCTTGAGAACTTTAGATCCATTATTTCAGCAAGTGTCTTTATCGTCAATGTTTTTGCAAGCCCAGGCACGCTCTCAAGCAATGCATTTCCATTACACATTATCGCAACAAGAACCTGCTTCATAACTTCCTGCTGGCCCACAACTACTTTGCCCAGCTCCTTAAAAACATCTTGAAAATCCTTTCCTATCGTTGTTAAGCTTGACATATTCTCACCGCTTTTTTGTGTATTTATCTTCAATATGATTTATTTGATTATTATGCTATTATATGTTAATTTTATATGTTTTTATAAGTGTTTCTATTTTTATTATGTTTTTGATGTAACTATATTATATAACTATGTAATCTTGTCAAAATAATTCTTTACCACATCCTTATACTCTCTTGCAATCTCCCTATCATATGCAGCATCTTGTTGTGCAGAGATCTCTCCTGGCGCAGGCGCATTATCAAAATCCTTTGGTTCAACTTCCTTGAATTCATTCAAATTAATCTCGCTTTCAGTGGGATTCAGTTGAAGGCTGATTGGATTTTTGCCTGCTTCCCTCACAGAAGGGTCACCAAATATATCAGAGTTGCCTTGCGTTTCTGCTTCTAGGTCACGTCCATCACTAGCAATATTCTCAGAGCCTCTGTCAAAATCAAGGCTTTTCTCTGAAATATGGAACATATCACCAAAATTAACCAATCTTACATTCATGCTGGTTACAAAAATTATCAGGAAAGAGATGCAGAACATTGCAAAGATCTTGCCAAGCAAATCCTTAAAATCTATGAAGTAAGAGACCTTGACATCTCTCATCTTTGACAATACCTCATTATTTAGGAGATCTATTATCTCATTATGTCTGCCTACATTATCAGCTGCTGTCCTTAGCTGCTCGCTTAAGCTGGATACTTTTTCTTCAACTCTGAGCAAGCTGATGCTTCCGACTCTTTTTGTGACATGCAAGATAAAATAAAGTGCTGTAGGTATCATCGCAAAATACCAGTGCACATTTGTCAGGAATGTGATAAAGAATGACAATAGAAAAATTATCAATGTATCAAGAAAAGAATAGACTAGGTTGATCTCCAATAAAACATTCTTTACTTCCCTTACTGCCCTTGCTACCGGCTCAAAGCTTGCCATTTTTTACCTTATAGCTTCTTTCCTTTATTCTTTCTTTTTATCTCTAAGGATTATTTCTCAGATCACTGTTCTCTTTCTCCAGCTTATTTACTTTATTTCTCAATCCAAGATTATCGCTTTCCAGCTGGCTATAATCAACCTGTAGATTTCTATATAGTAAGCTGAATTTCTTTGCTTCATCGCTTAATATAGTCACATTAGTCTCTGCTTTAGCCAGCCTTAACGTAAGGTCTGCCTTATCTAACAGCAATGTCTGCCTTTCATCCTCAAGGCCTTCTTTTGTTTCTTTGACAGACGTGAATTTTTGGCTGAAATCAACATCTCTTGCTCGTAACAAATCAAGCTCTTGTTTTGCCTGGATTACTAAGCTCTGTTGCCTTTCCAATGTGTCTGAAATATTCTTCAATGCACCAAGCTTCTCGTTATACCTTAGGTTGACATCTGTAAAATTTCTTTGGAAAAATACTGTCAATCCGACTAAAGCGACTGCGCTGCCTACTATCAAGAATAATAGTATCAAATTTGCGTTCCTGTTTATGAAGCTCATTTTTATTGCACCTACCTGATATTAAATAGATTATTTAATATTTGCTTTATTTATCTTGTTCTGTCCAATTATCTTATATAATATTATTTTGATTTATATAAGTTACTTTTTTGAGTATAGGTTATATCTTAATTATCATCAAAGCCACAGCCTACAGGCCGTGGGCACTGTCTTATTTTTTTTGAAGAGTTGCTCCTCCTCTACTCTTAGTACATTCTTTGTGTTATAAGGTAAATCCTTTCATTAGTTCATTGCATAGTTATTTGATGCCATTGCCCGTCGCAACTTGACCTAGTCTCAAAATCTGTGCCCACTTAATTGGCGGTGTA
>DUGA01000043.1 GCA_013331615.1 Candidatus Woesearchaeota archaeon
GCCAGTGCTTGCAAACGGCTCTATCGCAATCACCATATTCTCCTCTAGCTTAAACTTTTCTGCAGAGTTGTAATTAGGCATCCCAGGCTTTGTATGGATATTAAAGCGTGCTATCCCATGCCCAGAAAGATTTCTTACTGGCTTGAATCCATAGCTTTCAATTGTCTCTTGGATAACTTGCCCAACTTCAGAATTATAAACTCCAACACCCACAGCCTTGATTGCATTATCTAGAGCCTCGCGACTAGCCTTAACTAATTCATTATATTTGCCTGAAAGATCAACAGTAAGTGCATTATCTCCAATATACCCATTGACATGCACCCCAACATCTAAGCAAATCAATTGATCACTAAAAACTATCTTGTCATCTTCTTCTGGGCAGTAATGTGCAGCTATGTCATTGCAGCTTGCCTGCGCAGGAAAGCCTATGCCGCCTATATATCCATCTCCTAATTTTGCGCAAAGTTGTTTTATCTTATCTTCAACCTTATCAAGCACTTCAAGCATAGCAGCTTCTTTTTTAATCAAACTCTTGCCATAATGAAGAGCCTCGCCTGCAATCTTTCCTGCTTTCTTGAAGCTTTCGATAGCTTCATCACTAGCAATATTCACTAGCTCTCTGCCTAAATTATCTTTTAGTTGTTGCATAATAAAGACAGAATTATTTATCAGTATTTAAATTATTATCTATTAACTCTTATTAACTGAATTATCTATTCTGTTTCATTATGGCTTTTTAATAATAATCTCAAATTAATCTTATCTCTTAATCTACATAAGTTAATTTTTCATATCTATTTCTCAATTCACTTACAAAAGCAGGATCATTCCAATTGCCTATTCTTGCAGCTTGAAGTAATTCAGATACTGAAGCTATCATTTGTCTCTCATCATGATTTGGCTTATATTTACTAAGTGCATCTTCCAATCTTGCGACAAATTCTTTTCCGACAGTATCAGGACTAACAGGACTTTCTTTTAATCTTTGTGCAAGTAAGGCTTGTGCAATTGAATTGCCTGCGTGATGTACGACAAGCTGCACTAGACTTGAAAATCTTGGCATATATGTTGTAGCAGTCATTTTCTCTCCACCTTTTTAATATATAACCCCAACCACCACTCCCTCAATCTGTGAAAACCTAATTTTTCCAGGATCTTCTTTTGCAAGATTATCTCCCTTAACGCGGACAAACCATCCGCTAGAATCTTCCCCGACTTCAACTACCCTGTGGATTATCAATCCATCAGCAAACTCTGAATTATAGCTTATGATATCTCCAATCTTGACATCTTCAGTTGTTTTAGGTTTCAACTCAATTGAGTTGCTTCCTGCATCTATGATAGGATCCATACTGTTTGTGTCAGTAAATCTTGCCCATGAAGCATCTTTAACATCAATTATTACTTTATCTTTTAGAACATGAATCTGAGACTCTTTGATATGATCATTTGGAGAGCTTTTTTCTGCATTGTAAACTACAGCGCTTCCTGTCAATTTATTGCTATTCTCTAATTCATACACCTCAAATTGCTTTGGCTCGGCATAATTGCTGCTTAAGCTACTGTAAGTTGTATGCGCAAGCCATCCTACTAAGAAGATAACTAAGAATACAAATACGCTTCTCTTTCCCCCAAAATCATGCTCTCTCATAGGAATATACAACAAGAACTAGTATTTAAACCTTTCGTTTTTGTTGTTACTAAGAGGTAGTTAAATTACTTAAGAATCTCTTATCTTTTTACCTCTTTTTTTCTATCATTGTTGCACAGATAGCTCCTGTCTCAATATCTTTATCCCCATAAACTAATCCAGCTATATAGTTTTGAGATTGAATACCAGTTATCGTGCTGGCAATTACTCTCATATCATTTTGTGTGCTTCTTTCAAATCTTGAGTCTAACTCTCTTTTTATTCTTTCAGGAGCTAAACCGCAAATAACATACTTTAGTGTTTCTCCAAACAATAGCTTTACATGGTTCAAGTATGTATTTACCCAATATTTCTTGAATTTTTTTGGAGTAGTTCCAAGAGTGGTGCCTCTCTCTAATCCTTCAAAATCCAGTATATGTCCATTTCTATCGTTAGCTTCAAGCATTGCGGTATATACTTTTAGTGGCAACTTTTGTAAGAGTGCGTGGAAAAGATAATTTATTGTCTCCACTACAACAGGTTCTAACCCATCTTGAGACCTTGGCTTTCCATACATACATCCTCTGCCAATTCTCCATATACTATCTGCTAAATCATGGCCTTTGTCTATTCTATCCCATCTACTTGCTGGTCTTGTAGGTATATCTATAACTTCATTTACAGCCTGTACGCATAACTCATAAAAGATATTAAAATTTCTGATAAAATCATCATAAGCTATTTTTTTTGGAAGCATTCCTTCAAAACTATAAAATCTGTCTAATAATATTCTTCTTGGGTCACCATCAACAAGATGCTCTAGGTCTACTCTCAGCACATCATCCTCTCTTATGAAAGCAACTACTTGGTCTTTCTCATCTTTTTCTTCTTTTGGAGGAGTCCATAAGTCTTCAATTTCATGAGCAATTGCACTTTCAACTACAAATCTTACTCTGTCACCATTGCTCTTTGCTCCATTAAACCCTCTAAGATAATTTAAGTGTTCTTTTGGATCATTGCGTAAAAAAGATGCATCAATCCCGATTCTTCTTACTCTCATTGGTCTTCTATCTTTTGCACCTTTGTTATCTATTAGAACAACATTAACTGGTACATCATACTCGTTTTTTATTGCTATTTGTTTTTTCATAAATCAATCTCATAAGTTTCTAAATATGACTACATTTGATTGCAAGAATCCATCCTCTTTAAAAAGCTAATGACCAATTTAATAGAATTAACACACTTTTACTAATAGCAAGAAATCAAACCTTCTCAAACCCAACCTCAAAGCTCTTGTCTTTTATCTTCTCAACACTTATAACAGTAAGCTTCTTAGCTGCGCTAAGAATACTTATCTTAATATGAGAAGCACCACATTTTTTAGCGATAGCATCTTGCCAGGAAGCCAACATATTCATATCATCTTCATCTGTTGCTTTAACATGCAAGCTGATTGAATCCATTTTATTCAATCCTGCTTTCTTACGCAATGCTTGCACTTTTCTCATCAATTCGCGTGCAAATCCTTCTGCCAGCAGAGCATCATCCAGCGAAGAATTCAGATAAACATACCCAAATTTAAACTCAGCTTCCTGATAAGGCTTTGGAACTTCCCTGTTGACATGCAGATGCTCTTTTTTAATCTCAACTTTCTCATCCTCAACCTTGACACTAAAGCTTCCTTCTTTTTCGATCTTTGTAAGAATATTATCTCCAGTCACAGTTGCAAGCGCAGCGATTATCTTTGGTCCTTTATTTCCAAAATCAGCTCCAATCTTGCCGGAATTAACTTTAACATTTAATTTGACTTTATCAAACTTAGAAACTACTCTAACTTTCTTGAAATTGCCTTGTGCAAGCAATACTTTCTCAAGTTCTTTGATTGCTTCAGCTCCATCATCATTCTTGGTCTCGATTATCATCTCACCAAGCGGCCATTTTAATCCAAGCTGTATTTTCTCTCTGGCATTCGCTGCTACCTGTAAAATATTTTTTACAACATCAACATTCTTCTCTAATTTAGGATGTATCTTTGCAGCATCAAAACTTGGCCATTCAAACAAATGTACGCTCTCTAATTTCAGCCCAAATTCATCATTCAAGTTTCTGTAAATCTTCTCTGTAATAAAAGGACACACGATTGAAAACATCTTTACTGTTTCAAATAACACATTATACAAGGTATAAAGCACGATCTTTCTTTCTTCATCGTTGCCTTGCGCAGCCTTATCTCTAACCATCTGTATATAAGTTCTAGACAACTCAAGAAATACTTCCTCAACTAGAGCAGGAACTTCATTGATCAGATACTTATCCATCTTCTCTGTCACATTCTTTATTGCGCTGTTTAGCTTAGAGAAGATATATTTTTCTTCAACATCAAGCTGCTCAATATTATAGACAAGCTTCGCAGGATTTACTTCAAGCTCATTAGACAGATCAATAAGAAGATTCTGTAGGTTCCAGAGTATCATCAGGTTTTTGTGCTTCAGCTTCATATCTTCAAAATTATAATTCAGGTCAATGCCTGGATTCGCTCCGCCTATTGCATAATACCTAAAAGTATCTGCTCCGTACTTGTCAATTACCTCATAAGGAGAAATAACATTTCCTAATGATTTTGACATCTTTCTTCCAAGCGCATCCTGAACAAATCCGTGCATATAGACATTCTTAAAGCTAGGCCTCTGTAAAGCTAACATAGAACATACCATCAAAACATTAAACCAACCGCGTATCTGATCTTTGCCCTCAATTATAAAATCAGCAGGATACAACTTTTCAAACAATTCTTTGTTGCGAGGATACCCTAATGCAGTCCATGATAAGCATCCAGGATCTATCCAGACATCCATGACATCAGGAATCTTCTTTAATTTGCTTCCGCACTCACAGGGGAAAGAGACAGCATCAATCCAAGGCTTATGCAGATGCTTTAATTCACCTGCACGCAACCCAGCTTTTCTTTCAATCTCCTCTCTTGTCACAACAACCTCAAACTTTCCGCACAAGTCACATCTCCAGACAGGCAATGGAGTTCCCCAGAAACGTTGCTTTGTAATGCTATTGTCTCGTAAATTATGCAGCCAAGAATCAAATGCATTAAATCCTGCTTGAGGCACCCAAGTTATCTCATTGTTTGCATTTATCATATTTACCTTAAGATCTTCAACCTTGAAGAACCATTGCTTTGTTGTCCTGAAGATTGCTGGCTTATGGCATCTCCAGCAATGCGGATATTCATGCTCAACATCGCTTTGCGCAAATATTGCAGGCTCTAAGAACTTTATTATTTTGTCAGTATGCTTTTTTGTATGCCATCCGCTTAATGACCCAAAATTTTCTGGGTAATATCCTCGTTCATCTACATTATTGAATGGGTTTATCCCATAACGATGCCCGACCTCATAATCCTCTGGCCCACATCCAGGCGCAACATGCACTAATCCAGTACCGGAGCTGGTATCTACATATTCAGAGCTTAACAGCACAGTAAAAGTTTTATCGCACAGCTTTTCATATTTATCATAATCTTCTTTGAATGAATCATAGAAAGGATGCTTATACTTTAATCCTTCAAGCTTCTCTCCTTTAAATTCTGAGATGATCTTGAATTTTTTCTCAGCCATTGCAGATATTACTACATTGCAGAGTTCTTTTGCAACAATCCAGATTTCTGTGTTATAATTATTTTTATTTTCTTGATTTCCGTCCATATAAACTTCAGCCTTGACATAATCAAGCTCTGGATTTACCATCACACCTAAATTTAATGGGATTGTCCATGGTGTAGTTGTCCATATCAATAAGAACTCATTGTTCTCTCCAACTACTGGAAACTTCATAAAAATGCTTTTGTCTGTTACTGTCTCATACTCAAGCTCATGCTTTGCTAATGCTGTTTCACAGTTTGCGCACCAAGTGATGCTTCTCTCGCCTTCATACAATCTTCCCTGCTCATGCACTTTTTTTATTAGCCACCAGATTGCTTCTATGCTGTCTTCAGTAATTGGCATGTAGACATTCTCAAAATCTAGCCATGCTCCCAATCTAGTAAAATCTGTATTCATCTTATGCAGATTCTCAATTGCAAAATTCCTGCACTCTTCGATGAACTTATCTACACCAAATTTTATGATGTCATCTTTCGTATGCAGCTTAAACTTCTCCTGAACTCTATGTTCGATAGGCAATCCATGCATGTCATAGCAAGCCCTGTCATACACATCAAAGCCCTGCATCCTCTTGTATCTCATCACAAGGTCTTTCATGGATTTGTTCCACGCTGTGCCGATATGCACACTGCCTGAAGTATATGGTGGCCCATCTAAGAAATAGAATTTCTGGCCTTTACTAGTTTTATTTTTATTATTAACCTTCTCTCTTACCTTGTGTTTCTGCCAGAAAGCAAGGACTTCTTCTTCAGTTATTTTAAAATCGTACATAGTAATCACATCATCATAATTTAATGCTTGAGATATTGACTTGAATATTAAGTTTTTATAAAAATGTTATGTATAAATTTCAGTTAAGGAGCCTATTATTAACCTATAACCTAATCAGAAAGGCTGATATTAAAAATTGCCCTAATTCCCCTTCAAATACTCCTTATATTCTCTGCTCTTAAGCAGCTCTTTAGAAACATTAGAAAACTCTCCTGCTATCATCGTCAATATATTCTTCTGCTTTTCATGCAGCGATTCAAGCCTTTCAAGTGCAGCATTCTTGGAAGATAGTTCAGCTTTGCTCTCCAGATTTGGGATAGCATTTTCAGCATTTCCTAATAATCTGTTATACTCACTCCTCAAGCTAACTACATCTTCCTTAAATTTCTGTGTATGTCCTATCACATGCTTGATACTTGTATCTTCCTGTGTCAGAAGCTTTTTCATGATATGTTTACTGGTCTTATAATCTTTGGTTAACATAGTAGTTTTAAGTATGCCAAGATTGTATGCAAGTAGCTCTAATTTATTTGTAATCTCATCATGCATGACTAGTGAGCTGTTTATCCTTCTGATTGAAGTGATATTCTGCACAATCGTCTTTTTATCTTCATCTTCAATATTATTAAGAAATTCCTTATGCTCTTTCGTATGTGTCTGTAATATTTTGCTCTGGCTCTTCTCAAATGAAACTAACAATTTCTTGACTTCCTCCAGCTGCTCAATATTTTCTTTGATCTCTCTTATAGAGACTTCAGACTCACTGATGCGAAAGCTTCCATTTTTATTTTTCTTGCTACTTTGCTTTGAGTTGCCATCTAGTTTCTTATCTGCAAATACTTTACTTTCAGCATTCTCTCCCACACTGTTTGCAACAGCAATAGAATTAACTATCTCTTTTATGTAGTCTATGTTCAACACCTCTTATATTTTCTTCTTTAAACTAGTAATCATTAATATTATTTCTGGATATATATTACTTTGCTTTTTATCATAACTTTACTATAATTCTTCTGATATCCTATTCGTTAGCTAATAGTTAATAACTGTTAACTCTAAATTAACGTAAAATCTATCTGTTAAATTCTAATATTTTGATCAAGTATGTTAAAACGCAAATGATTAAACTAACTTCATCACTTCAGTTGTATTATAAACAGTAACTTTATCCTGTTTCTTAAGCTTTGCATCATTTGACCAGATTGCGCAATTTAATTTTAGTGCTAATGCAAAATACAATGGATCCTTTGGATCTGGCGATATTTCTACACCTTTCTCCATGAAAGTGACATATTCTTCCTTAGGAACTACGCTAATAATATCTTTGAGCATGTGCATTATCATTACAAATTCTTCTCTAGTTCTTGACATCTTTTCTGAGATTTCATTCTCATATTTTAGAAATTCTTCAATGATAAACTCAGGGCAGTATAATTTGATGTCATCATTAAATATAAGTTCGGCAGTAAAGCTATTCTTAATGAGAGCAGAAAATAAGATATTTGCATCAATCACTAATTCCATTTTAAGACTGATGCCTCTTCATTGCTTTTGCAGTTACTACTCTGCCTAATCTAAGTGCATCTTCTTCTGTTAATATGCTGTCTTTGGTAAATTCCTTGAATTTTTCCAGCATCAACACTTTCTTCTTTATCGCTTCTCTTGCAACAGCACTCCAGTTTATGTCTGGAAAACTGTCCATTTCATGCTTTAGATCTTCAGTTACTGATAACGTTATGCTTACCATCTTATTACCTCCAATAAATTATGTTTATTACGTGTAATACGTTTATATATTTAAATATTGCGATTTTATGTAGATAAGTATCCTCGAATCGCCTAAAAAACTATGGGTCTATAACCAATATTAGCGAGCACAATCCATGATAACAGACTAATGTTATTACAGGTAAAATCATCTAACCTATCTTCTGCAAAATATAGGTCGATATATATATATATTACAACCTAAATATTTATATTATTATAATAACAAATTTAATAGTTACGTTATAAAACAACTTAAGAGGTGGAATTATGAGTTTCTTTCATAAAGGCGGAAGACTTTATAGAAAACTTGAGGAGATAAAAACAGAATTAAACGCTATACTACTATCATTACCTGAGGATCAAAACCTTCCTCCTATTAAGACTGGTCCAAGAAAAGGAATTGGAGCAAAAACAGCTGTGTTTAAGGCACGTGAAGCAGTTGCAGATCTTATGCTACTAGATTCAAAAATTGAAAAATTTTTGGAAGAAACACTTTAATTTTTTCCTTATATATCCTGTCTAAAATACCTATCTATGTATATTACTTCCCTTTTATAATAACTGTCTTTTTATCAGCCTTGATAGTGACTTCATCATCCTCATTAAATTTAGTTATCTCTGTCACAAGCTCAGGCAATAATATTCTTTTTCCTCTAAAATCTAAATTAGTGATAACTTCACTTTGATGCGAAATACCAAGCTCTTTGAACAGGTCCTTTTCATTCACTTTCTTCTTTGCTTCTTTTGATTCCTTGGTACTATCAAACAGATACTTTGCAATCTTATCTGCAATATCTACCTTAGTCACTTCAGTTATACCCTGTAATCCCGGGCTTACATTAACTTCAATTACCACAGGCCCTTTGACGCTTTCCAAAATATCAACTCCGCAGATTCCTGCGCCAAGCGCTTGCGCAGCCTCTATCGCAATCTTCTTAGTCTCATCATCTAATTCAACTTTCTCTCCAGAGCCGCCTGCATGGATGTTTGCTCTTTGTTCTCCCTGCTTTGCTTGTCTTTTCATCCCTGCAACTACTTCATTGCCTACAACTAATGCTCTTATATCTACTCCGCCAGTATCAACATATTCTTGTATCAGAAATGGCTGCTTTAAAGCTCCAAGAGCGTCCATCATGCTGCTAGCACTGGCTTTAGAATCTGCTAACATGACTCCTTTGCCTTGAGTTCCTTGAGGAAATTTCATGATTATAGGATAATTAACTTTATCAAGAATCTCTTTTGCTGCATCTGGGGAGCTAGTCAGATAAGTTTTTGGCATTGGTACATTATTATTCTGTAGTTTTAGGTGTGTGATGACTTTATCATGCCCGTTTGTGAATGCGCTCGGTGATAACGGCATAAAGCATTTCCCAGAAAGAACGTCGCTTATTGCCCTTAATAAGACAGCGTATCTGAAACTTCCTTTTGCATACACACAATCATAAGCAGCTAATTTTTTGCCTTCATATAATATCTCAGGTTCCTTGCTTCCTAAATTAACTTCAATATGTTTGATATTTAAGTCATCAACTTTGCCAAAATATTTCTCTATAGCTCTGACTGTCATCTTTGAGCTTTCACTTTGCTGGCTTATGAGTGCTGCTTTGTATGTCATGTTTAATCACTTGAATTAATCATTTATAACTTTTTAATTACCTATCTATCTTATTAAATTTTAAGTATAATCTTTTATATTCATAATTAAATCCTAACTATTTCTTGCTAGGGTCGATCAAAAACCCTTCAAGCATATCTTGGCCGATGAGCATCTTATATTTCATATGTGCCCTGTCTGCGATTGTAATATTGCTCTCTATCTCTCTGCCTGCAAGCATGACTTTTACTTTTACAACAGGCCTTAAAGTTCTTCCATGCGCGCTTCTCACTACTTTATGTTTATGTATCGGCCCTAATAATAATTCTGCTGCTAACTTTGCATCGATGCTGCCTTTAGTTGCTCCAGTGTCTATTCTTGCAGCTATCTCTTTTTCCTTATCATTGCCGAACACTGTTACTTTCTCCACTAAGCCGATTATTGTTTTATTGCTTATCATTAAATCCCTCTTTAATTTCTATTATTCAAA
>DUGA01000006.1 GCA_013331615.1 Candidatus Woesearchaeota archaeon
AGCAGTACCTAAAGAAGCAACTATGTTCTGCACGCCAAACTGATAAGGCATTATGCAATCCAAGTATCCCTCAACAACAATAACAGCATCCTCCTGAGTGATAGAATTCTTGGCCAAATGAAAACCATACAAATGGTTGCCTTTGGTATAAACTATTGTCTCGGGCGAATTCAAATATTTTGCCTGATTATCCTCCAGGGCACGGGCGCCAAATGCTCTGCAGTTACCTCTTGTATCAAAGATCGGAAAAATTATCCTATTTCTAAAACGGTCGTAGAAGCCTCGCCCGTTGTCTCTAGGTATTATCAGCCCAGCTTTTTCCATCAAACCCAGGCTAACGCCTTTATTCTTCAAATGCTCCATTAGGCCATCCCACTTGTCCACTGCCAAGCCTACCTTAAAATTATTTACTGTTTCAAAATCAACATTTCTCTCTTTAAGATACTTGCGCGCATCACTCGCCATCTTCGTTCTTGTTGAAAGCAAGTTCTCCTGAAAATAATTAGCAGCCAGCTCATTTAATTTAAAGATCAAGAGCCTCTCATTAGTTGACCTTCTTGTCGGCTCGNNTTCATGACAAAAGAGACCACGTTGCCGCCAACGCCACACCCAAAGCAATGAAATATCTGCTTATCAGGGTTAACCACAAAAGACGGGGTCTTTTCATTATGAAAAGGACAAGCAGCTTTAAAATTCCTTCCCGCCCGCTTTAATGGTATATATGACGATATGATCTCAACAATATCAGATCGATCAATTACTTGAGAAACAATTTCTTCAGGAATTAGCACCATTAACGTTTGACTCTCCTAAAGCCTGAACATTCGTAAATTCTTAATTTTGTTTTCTTATTCAGCTTATCCAGTAAAAGATTGATGNNTATTTTTTTCTTTTCCAGAAAATATTTTTGGCCCTGACTTGTTTAAAAATGCTTCTCTGTACTCAGGTTCCTTCAATAAAAGGTCAATTACATTCTTAAGAGTTGCCGGTTTATTTTTATCCATCAGTTTCTGCAAATAATTTGCAACATGGTTATCCGCAGGCGTATGACAACTCATAAGAGGAACGCCTAAAAGCCTTGCAGCATCAACTGCCTTCTCATGATTAGCTCCATGTATTTTACGCTCAACCTCTCCTATACGTTTTTCCATAAAACTCTCAGCAATATCCTTATCAATGCCAATATTACATAGAATATCAGCCTGAAGATGCATCACGTCATACAATCCTGCGTAAGCATGCCCTTCAGGATGATGGCTAATGACTAGATCTATTTTATTTCCATTCTTTGAAAGCTGGTCTGCCAATAGGACTTCTTCNNATATCTATACCTATCATCACACTATTTACATCTACATCAGGATCACCAAACAAAATCCTCGTATCAGAATAGGGATTCTTAAAAGACTCCTTATCAAAATACTTTTTTAAGCCTTGCGGTAATTTTCTATATTCTTTTTTCTTTTCTTGAAGCCTGGCTTCTATTTGCTTATTAGTGCGCAAATCTGATTTTATGCCTTCCTTTATGAAAAAAGCGTATATATCTTTTAACTTCAAATTAAACTCCCCCAAATAAAGCTTAAAATCTCTACTGATTGTTTCTTCTTGATAAAAGTTTAAAGACCCTCTTGTTCATGGTCTCATTAGGAAAAAACTTCTTAACGATCCTTGAATAACAAGCGCCATAGATATTAACCGATGTATTGGTCATAATCAAACTGGACAAAGATTTTCTTGTATTGTATCTGGCTATTTCATTCCCAGATATTATTAGTGATAAAAACAACAAACTACAAAGCAGATAACCTTTAACCCCCGCAACAAAAATCCCACCATATTTATTGATGAAAGACATTGTTTCTATCTTTAATAATATCAACCATGCTTTCCTTACAACCCAAAAAACACCCATAATTACAATTGCAATCACAGAAAAAGTAACAAATTGAAATAACGGCTCTGACAATTTAACATATTCTTGCAATCTTGCACTTACTGTCAAATAATAATGAATAGAGAAAACCGTTGCAAACAAGACGCCTATCAAATTAATAAATTCTGGAAACAAGCCTGATTTCCGTCCTTTAAAAATGCATGCAGCACAAATACACGTCATCAATAAATCAATAAGATTGTAGCGTACCATTATAATAGTAATAATAAATAGATTGGGTTAAAGTGCGTAAAGTATATCACATGGAATTACTACTGTCAAGGTCACCGGGAACATCAAAATTATTTACAATAAGGCTGTAAATCGCTGTTAGTTAACAACTTACGTTATTCATCAAAACCAGCTTAGAAGTATTTCATCTTGACATTCATTGCATATAGTGCTATCTTTCATTAAATATAATTTTTCTTAAATTTCCATAAAAAGTACAATGGTTTTTATTTGTACCTTATTGAAAAATCTTGATGAACAATGAATCTATAAATAATGAACACGGGCTTCCAGCGCAATCTGAAGTGCCTAACAGAATACCGACCGCTGAAGAATTGCTTCAAAAAGCTAACGCTGAAATTCAGAAGCTTAATGAAAATCTTAGCTATTCAAAAAAAGAGCTCGGAATTCTTTACGAAGTAAGTAATGCAATGCGGTCCTTTTTGGAACTTAATCCCATTCTCCATACCATTCTAACTGGCGTCACTGCACATTCTGGCCTGGGATTTAACAGAGCAATCCTTTTCCTTGTCAATACTACTGATAGATGCCTCGAGCCTAGAACAGCAATTGGCCCGGAATCAGGGGAACATGCCCAGAAAATATGGGAATATATTTCATTATCAAACCAGCATATCGACGATCTTATCAAAAAAGACAAAATAGACCAAAACATTAAATCTCAATCTTCACTATTTGATTCAATAAAAGACTTAAAGATACCGTTAAAAGACAATGATAACCTTTTATCAAATGCTTATCACGATGGCTCGCCTACACACATAACCCCTGATCAGATATCAAAATACTCCAACGATATTTTTTTAAAACATTTTCATACAAATGAGCTTGTAATCGTACCATTGAAAGCGAAAGATAAAGTAAACGGGATTATCATTGCTGATAATATTTACACTCAAAAGGTAATTTCCGATGAAGACCTGAAGATGTTCATAATGCTTGCAAATCAAGCTGGTTTAGCTATAGAAAATTCCCGTCTTTACGAAATGGTAATGCATAAAAGCCATACTGACTCTCTGACATCATTATGGAACCATGGTTTTTTTCAAGACAAACTAGCTGAAGAAGTGGATAAAGCAAGAACAAACAAGAAACCTCTATCCCTGCTCATAATGGACCTTGATAATTTCAAAATATTAAATGATAGCTGCGGCCATCAGAACGGAGATATAATCCTCAAAGAAGTCTCAAACCTTTTGAAAGACTCATCCAGAGACATTGATTATGTATGCAGATACGGCGGTGAAGAATTTTCAATCATCCTGACCCAAACAAATAAAGAATCTGGATATTCTATTGCCGAAAGAATCAGGCAAAAAATAGAACAATATTCATTTCCTGCTTTTTCACTTTATCATGAACAAAAAGTTACAATAAGTATCGGCCTTGCCACTTTTCCCGATGACGCGGATAATAATAATGACCTGATTAAGCAGGCTGACAGGGCTATGTATAAAGCAAAGTTCAGCGGCAAAAACCAAACCTACGTTTCAGAGTAAAAAACGAAAATATCCCTAGCCTGTATATTCCAGACTAGCACTGTTATAAACNNCCCCGCCGTAAGGACCTCTTCCTGCTTTTCTTCGCTTGAAAACTTAACAGATACCACACGGGAACATCCTGTCTCGGGCATGGTAATGCCGTACATTATATTTGCATTTGCAATTGTCTTTTTATTATGAGTAATAACAATGAACTGGGCGATTTTTGCAAAATCTTTTAGAAGGAACCCAAACCTTCCGACATTAGATTCGTCCAGGGCAGCATCGATCTCATCCAAAACGCAGAAAGGACTTGGATTAACCTTAAACACGCCAAAGATCAAAGCAATAGCTGTTAGCGTTTTTTCTCCACCTGAAAGCAAACTGATGCTTTGCAGTTTCTTTCCCGGAGGCCTTGCAATTATCTCAATACCGGACTCCAAAACATTATCAGGTTCAAGAAGAACCAGCTGGGCTTCTCCCCCGCCGAACAACATTCTGAAATATATCCTGAACTGCTCGCTTACTTTTGTGAACGTTTCCATGAACATTTGACGGGTTGAACGATTAATCTTGTTGATCGTGCTCATCAATTGCGATTTTGCCTCAAAAAGATCTGATTGTTGTTTTGTCAGGAATTCAAATCTTTCCTTAAGCTGCTCATACTCCTCAATAGCAACTAGGTTTACAGAGCCAAATGAGTCGCATTGTTTTCTTAGTTTTTCAATCTCCNNTCATATCAATCTGTTCAGCTTGTTCTTCAACTTCCTCAAAAGCCTTTTCAGCTTTCAGTTCTTTAACTTCAAGAACCTTACCGAATATTTCTGCTTCCAATTGAATCAAAGGACACTGGGTTGCATCTTTTTCACTAAAAGAAGTATTCATATCACGCTCTGGAGCATCTAGATCTATTTTATAAGTCTGGCTCATCCTGTCTTTGATAGCCCTAATACTAAAGGAGATCTCCTGCTCTTTAAGCTGCTTTTCATGAACTTTTTGTTTAATATCGTCGATCTCGAGCTCTAAAGCATTCATATTTGCCCTTGAGCTATTTATTCTTTGAGCAATATCCTCTTTCTGGACAATATAATCATTCAGAACATTCTTAAACGACTCCCTCTCGCTTCTAACTTCTTCAATCCTTCGCTCTAATCCTTCTATCTCTCTCTCATATAGGCTCTTCTTATCTTCTTGCCCAATAGCCTCGTTATCAATCTTGTTAATATCTTCAAGCCATCCGTCTAGAGTCTCGGAAAACATTGATTGGTTCTTTTTGTAGCTCGTGAGCTTGTCACTATCTGCTGCAATTTCCGTTTCAAGTTGCGCAATAGACACAATAACATTTTCTTTCTCCTTTGATTTTGAAGCTATTGCTTCGCGTTTATCATGAATATCATTTTGACACCATTCAATATCCTGAGTTATAGTTTCCAGCTCATAGCTTATCCTCTCTTCATTCTTTTTTGTCTCAGCCATGAACTCTTTTACCTCTTCTATTTCAGAGCAAACAAGCTCCATCTCACCTTGCAATTTTTGCTCTTCAGCTAAAATATCATTCCTTTGAGATTCAAGGATAGAATGCTTTTTCTCCTTATCTTGGATCTTATAAATAACCTCTTTAAATAATTCTCTGTGTTCGACTATTTGCCCAGAGACAAAATCCCTTCTTGCCACATACTCAGAAATTTGCAGATTGATCTCATTGATCTTTAAAGATATCTGCTGCGGATCTAATTCAACAAATTTTGTTTCACAAACGATTTCATACAATTGCAATGACTGCTCCAGACCATTTCCGACAGACTGATTGAACCTTTGCTTTAACTGCTGAAGCTGGTCATCAGCTAATGCATTAACTTCCTTTACCTTTCCAATAATGCCAGTATGATGATCCATTGGGGCTGCACTTGCATAATAACGGCCCTCGACGACAGGGTCAGGCATGTCCTGATATTGGGCATGCAGCTTCTCAATAAACTCTTTTTGAGATTTCAAGAACAGCGTCTTCTNNATGCATTTCCTTCATCACATCTGTAAGATCATTTCTTGTATTTGCCTGCTTTGCGCTCAAGCTCAATATGTTCTCTTCATTGCCTTTTATTTTATCTTTTGCCTCTTTAACCAATCTCTCTAATATTGCAAGAACATCTCTTTTCTCTTTAAGCGATCTTTCATTGTGGATCTTTGCTTCCTCAAGCGTTATAAGGGCCTGCTCAAGCTCCTCGATCTTTTCCTGCTGAATTTTACATTTTTCTATCAGCTGACCTTTTTGCTCCTTTAGCTTTCGGTCATTCTGCATCAAATTCTCGATTCTCTCCTGGTTAAAACCAACCTGCCTATTATCCAGGTCGATCTGACCATCCAGTTTAATTCCCTGTGAATTAAGTTCATTTATCTTATGCTNNGTCTTTTCTGTAACTTCTTTGACATGAACATCCATACTGCTTTTTTCATCTTCCAGCTCTTTAATTTGACACCTTGAATATTTTGTCTCCTGCTTTTTTAAAAATTCAAATTTCTCTTTATATTTACTTGCTTTCTTAGCCTGCCGTTCGATAGATGCAATCTGTCTTTTAACTTCAATAGTAATATCATTGACCCTAAGCAAATTATTCTCAGTATCCTTAAGCCTGTTCAGCGCCTCTTTTTTCTTTGCTTTATATTTTGTGATTCCAGAAGCCTCATCCAAGATCATTCTTCTTTCTTCCGGTTTTGCACTGACGACCATATCAACTTTTCCCTGAGGAAGAAGCGAATAAGCTTCCGCCCCGATACCTGTTCCCATAAGAAGTTCTTGGATATCTTTTAATCTAACAGGGGTCTTATTCAAAAGATATTCACTCTCGCCGGAACGGAACAATCTTCTTGTTATAGTCACCTCATCGTAATCTATCGGGAGCATTTTAGATTCGTTAGAAAAGGTCAAGCTGACCTCAGCAAATCCCAAAGATGCTTTCTTTTCAGTTCCGTTAAAAATAACATCTCCCATCGCCGAGCCTCTTAACTCTTTAGCGCTTTGCTCACCTAAAACCCATCGGATAGAATCAAAGACATTACTCTTTCCGCATCCATTAGGACCGACAACAGCCGTTATTCCTGGCTCAAAATTTAAAACTGTTTTATCTGCGAAAGACTTGAACCCAAAAATTTCCAATCTTTTTAAATACATAAGTTGCTCCCCTGTTTAAGCTGTTTTTGGATATTATTTTTGTATATAGAATTTATCATTATACTTATTTACTGCTGACTTTCAAGCCAAGCGTCAATTTTTTCTTTCTTAAATCTCCACTGTCCTACAGTCTTAACCGCAGGTATCTTTCTGGTTTTTAACCATTCATAGATAGTTCTTTTCTTAACACGAAGATAATCAGCGACTTCCTCTATTGTCATCAACGATTCATAAATCATGCTTTAGAATAACTCCCTCATAAATTAGTCTCGCTGTATATCTTTAATAGCTCGCAACTAAATTATGTCCGTGTTAAGGCTTTCTTATAAATGGTTTTGAAATTTATATATTGATTTGAAAAATTTTATTTAATACTCATTAGCAATCTATTACATTAAATTACACTTGTCAATATTTTTATATTTTTTTTTACATATTAAGTCATTGTTATACTATATACTCATAATATATGCCTTACATTCTATAAAATTCATTATAATAGCATATTTATTTTTTTAATTACATTTTTTAACATTTCATAGTGTTAATATACATTTAGCTCATTTTTTAACAATTTTATACATATTCAATTTTATTCAATAAATTTCTCCATGAAAAACAACATAATAACCATAAACTTTAAAATATCACTCATTATTCCATAATGTCTATAAAGAACCTTTGCGTAGAAATTAGTATTAGTAAAATAAAAAATGGTTNNATGCTTTTTAAAAATCAAAGATTATTGTTGAAATTTAATTGGTTTTACTATATATAAATAAGTACTATTTTTTATTAAATATATATTAAGACGCTTACAGGAGGCAAAATGATCAATTATTTACTCACAGAAGAACAAGAAATGATACGAGATCTATGCAGGCAAATAACTGATGAAAAAATCAGGCCTGTTGCTGCAGAGCTTGACAAAACCGAAGAATTCCCTTGGGAAATCATGAAAGTCATGGCAAAGTCTGATCTTTTCGGCCTATATATAGATGAAAAATATGGCGGAATGGGCGGCGGTATACTTGAGCTATCTATAGCTACAGAAGAATTCTCTAAAGGCTGTGGCGGAATCGCAATTTGTTACGCAGCCTCAGCATTAGGCACCCTTCCAATTCTTATCTTAGGATCAGAAGAGCAAAAACAGAAGTATATCCCAGATTTAGCTGCCGGTAAACATCTTGCTGCATTTGGCATCACTGAACCAGCTGCCGGTTCTGATGCAAGTGCAATGCAAACAACCGCAGTTAAAAAAGGCGACAAATATATCCTTAACGGAACAAAACATTTTATCACTAATGGCGGGGAAGCAGAGATTTATACAGTTGTTGCCATGACAGATAAATCCAAAGGTTCTAGGGGCGCGAGTATTTTTATAGTAGAGAAAGGAACGCCTGGTTTTACATTCGGAAAAAAAGAGGACAAATTAGGTATCAGGGCATCTGCAACTAACGAGCTTAATTTCGTTGATTGCGAGATCCCTGCAGAGAACCTTCTTGGAAAAGAGGGCCAAGGCTTTATCGGAGCAATGAGAGTCTTTGATAAATCGCGCCCAGGAATCGGCGCGCAAGCAGTGGGCATCGCACAAGGCGCATTAGATCATGCAATTAGATATGCCAGAGAAAGAAAACAATTTGGAAAATCCATTTCAAGCTTTCAGGGAATTCAATTTATGTTAGCTGATATGGCAACACAGGTCGAAGCAGCACGCGCGCTTGTTTATGCATCAGCAAGAGAAGTAGACAGCGGCGTTACAAAAAATTATGGAATGCATTCTGCAATGTCAAAACTCTACGCATCTGATGTCGCGATGAAAGTCACGACTGATGCAGTGCAGATATTCGGCGGATACGGCTACATGAAAGAATATCCGGTAGAAAAATATATGCGCGATGCAAAGATCACCCAGATATACGAAGGAACCAACCAGATACAGCGAAGCATCATCGCTCTTGGTTTAATAAAGGAAGCCGCAGGAAGCTAATGAACATAATAGTATGCATAAAACAAGTACCTGACACAACCCAGGTAAAAATAGACCCAAAAACAAACACCTTGATTAGAGAAGGTGTCGAGTCCATCATAAACCCTTTTGACATGTACGCCATTGAAGAAGGCGTAAGGCTAAAAGAAAAGTTCGGCGGAAAAGTTATTGCGATAACAATGGGGCCGCCTCAAGCAGAAGCAGCATTACGTGAAGCAATTTCTCTGGGATGCGATGATGGCATTTTGGTAAGTGACAGGGCTTTTGCAGGATCAGATACTCTTGCAACAAGCTACACCCTAGCAATGGCAGTTAAAAAAATTGAAACTTTTGATATTATTATTTGCGGAAAACAAGCATCAGATGGAGACACTGCTCAGGTCGGGCCTGGTATCGCAGCACATCTCAACATCCCACAAGTCACATACGTCAAACATATCAAAGAAGCAGACGAAGAAGCGATCACAGTTGAAAGAATGACCGAAGAGGGTTCAGAGATTTTAAGATCACCTTTACCTTGCTTAATAACAGTTGTCAAGGAAATCAACGAGCCGAGGATCCCTTCATTAAAAGGGAAGATGAAAGCCAAAAAAGCTGAGCTTACATGCTGGAAAGCTATTGACATTGATTGTGATGATGAACGCCTGGGCTTAAATGGTTCACCAACTCAGGTCGTTAGGATATTTACACCGCCGCCAAGGGCGCAAGGCGAAATACTTGAAGGTGACCCCCAGGAAACTACAAGCAAACTAGTTGAAATGTTAAAGGATAGCATACAATAAAATGAGTATAAAAGTAATCAAAGATAAATGTACTGGATGTATGATCTGCACAAGGGTTTGCCCTTTTGCTGCCATAAAAGTAATTGAAAAATTAGCGGTTATTGACCTAGATAAATGTACTATTTGCGGAGCCTGCAAGGAAGTCTGCAACTTTGCCGCAATAGATATACAAAAAAATCCCAAAAAAACCCAGGATATTGAAAAGTATAAAGGCGTCTGGATCTTTGCCGAGCAGAAGCGAGGAAACATACAATCTATCTCTTATGAACTTCTTGGCAAGGCAACAGAGCTTGCACAAAAATTAGGGGTCGAAGTTTCTTGCATGCTATTAGGGCACAATATAACTGACAAAGCCCAGGAACTGATATCCAGAGGCGCTGATAATGTTTATGTAGTTGATTCCCCCGAACTCGAACACTTCCTTGATGAACCATACTCAAAGATACTTATAAATTTAATAAGAAAATATCGTCCCGAGATAGTTCTTTGCGGTGCATCAGCAATTGGCAGAGCACTGGTTTCGCGAGTCGCAGTAAACATTCACGCTGGCCTTACTGCAGATTGTACTGAACTGGATATTGATGAAACTGAAAAGATCCTGCTTCAAACAAGGCCGGCATTTGGCGGGAATATTATGGCAACGATCATTTCAAAGAATCACCGCCCTCAAATGGCCACTGTAAGGCATAAAGTCTTCAAGGAAGCTGAAGTAGACCCATCAAGAACCGGGAAAGTAATTATTGAAAATTTTGATAAATCTTTCTTCAAGTCAAGGACCAAGATGCTTGACGTGATAGAAGAAGTCACGTCAATGATCAACATTGCAGAAGCTGATATAATCGTTTCAGGCGGACGCGCAATGAAAGGCCCAGAAAATTTCGCGATACTTGAAGAACTTGCCAAAGTTCTAGGCGGTGCCGTTGGAGCCTCCAGGGCTGCAGTTGATAGCGATTGGATGCCCTACTCTCACCAAGTCGGACAGACCGGAAAAACAGTCTGCCCTAAAATGTATATCGCTTGCGGGATTTCAGGACAGATCCAGCATTTAGTCGGAATGTCCTCATCAGATATAATTATTGCGATCAACAGGGATGCTTCCGCACCGATTTTCCAGGTAGCTGT
>DUGA01000015.1 GCA_013331615.1 Candidatus Woesearchaeota archaeon
AAAGTTAGAGGCGACTATTATAAAAATGTTTGTAAAACACTCTATTCAAGAATTTGCTCTTAATCTTTTTATTTCATTATTTAACTGTGCTGCTTTCTCAAAATTTACGTGCTCAATTGCATCTATCTTACCTAAATGTGCTGCTAAAAGTTCCTTATTATAATGGCATCTTCCTTGGCTGATATCAACTAATAATCCTATGATATTCGGTTGGAATGATGTTCCTTCAAAGAATTCAAGCATGTCCATAGCCCTTGTAATAACTGCCATCATATCTCCTTTTTGTAGAGCATCTTGCATCGGTGTAATATACCATGCAGATAAATAACATTCTAACTCAACTCTCCCATTAATTTCATTATAATGACTGATAGGGTAATCAGGCTTTGCTTTTCTTTTAGTCTCGGGCCTTAGTTGCTCTGTCCATAATTGCCTATATAATTTTATCCCTAAATCCAATGCATAAATACACGTCTCAGGCATCCTATAATTTCCTGCATGAATAATGTCATGGGCTCCTTTTGGCAACCTTTCTACTGCTTCGACAATAAGATCAACAGGGAAAATATATTGCGCATTGCATGTAATAGCGTTTGGTGGAGGACTTGAAACACTAGCTGCTTTTTTTTTAGTATCTTTAATTACTTGTTCTAACCCATTTCCTAAAAAATTTGCAATGTGCCTAAATCCTTCAGGATTTGCTACTCCATATCTTCCGAATATCCATCCATCATCAATATTAGTTTCTTGCCCCAACATCATAAGTGTTCCAGGCTTTCCATCATTTTTATATCTAGAATAAACTAAGACTCGACCTTCCAAATGCCCAGGTTCTCCGTGTATCAGCTTAATCATATGATTATTGTCTTTTTGTACTTATATAAAAAATTGCCTGTTTAAAAACTTAAAACACAAACTTTTATATACGAAAATTGCTTTATAATGCGTAAACATGAAAAAAAGAGGGTTTAAGGCTAGTCATGCTATTAGAAGTAGTTATATTAATACTAAGATTAATAGGCCTGATAAAGATAGTAAATCTAATCATAAACATTATAACTCTAATAATAATCATCAACATACTAATAATCTGAATAAATTTTCTAATTTAAGTAAATTTCTTGATAAGCACGTGTTTCATTCTACTGATGGTGAACGGTTTATTTTGATACTTTTTGTCTTATTCCTCATCATGTTTGTGTTTACGACTGTATTTGGGTCAGAAAAAGAAGAAAAATTTGTCAAGCTAGAACTCATCAAGGAAACTTACAGCATAGGCGAGAAGATTGAAGGCTCTCTTTTGCTGAGTTTCAGGAAAGATGATGTTTATTCAAGGACTTCTATCATTGCTATAGCCATAAGCGAAAATCAGAAGACTTTTTTTCTGGAGGAAGTTCTCAAAAAAGCAGATATCATGTATGAGGTCTCAGGAAACAATCTGACTGTAAAAGAGCAAAGTCTGGTTGAGCTGAATCTTGCAGATCTGGAGATTGAGCTTCCTGCTAAGCAGGGTGATTATACTGTGCAAGTCACTACTTCTACAACAGATCCTGCTACTGGAGAAAGCGCTGTCTTGTTGAATTCATTGAGGCTTGTAACAGTTGTCACACAGAAAAAAACCATACAATTGGATGCGCAGCAGGATAATGTTCAGGCACCATCAGAAGATACTTTAAATCCAGAACTAGATAGTGAATCAGTTGCAGCAAATACTAATAACGATGATAATAATGACGATAATAACAATAATGATAATAATGATCTCGTTGAGCGCAAACAAGAAGACTTAACGATTAGGTCANNTTAGATTATACTCTTGTTTCAGAAATTCCAGATGAGGCTTCAACCCTTACATCATACAAGATAATCCAGCAAGCTCAGTCTCTTGATAAGGATCTTAATGTAGTATACCAGAAATCCCAAAATGGCAACTTGGAGATTTCTCACACTACATTGCCTGCAGGCACAGAAGCATTTTCATTTTTGGTATTTAATTCAAGTGCTGCAGATGTGTTTGCAGATCCTGTTCTTTTAGACAAAACTGCTCTTGAGCAGGATGGGTATCTAAAAGATGATAATGTTAAGATAATAGTTCAGTTTAAATCAGAGCAGGATGAAAATCTAAACAGTAATAATGATCTTAATAGCAACAATAATATTAATGCTGACAGCATCACACAAGGCAAGCAAACCCAGGCATCTGCCTTAAAAAAGAAAATTGTTAAAGGCAAGCTTTCCAAGGCTAATTTTAGGAACAAAAAACAGAAGATTGTTGACAGGCTAGCAAAAGTCAAAGAAAAAAAGCAGATTACTGCAAGACAATTAGCTGCAGAAAAAGGATTGTCACAAAGCTTATCAGAGCCATTAAAAACAGCATCTGAACTAGCTTCTCAGATTGAACAAGCCATAAAAGATCTTGATGTGATAGACAGTGTTGCAATTGAAATTGGCTATGATGAATTAACAGAACTTTCAAAAGATGCAGCTGTTGAAAAGATATATCTTGATAAGAAAGTTGAAGCAATTCTCGACAAAAGTGTTCCTCTGATAAATGCGACTTATCTCTGGCAGTTAAAAGATTTTTTGGGAAATAACATTACAGGCAAAGATATAATTATTGCAGTCATTGATACTGGTGTTGATTATACTAATTTAGAGCTAGGTGGCTGCTTTGGTGCAGGATGCAAAGTAATCGGTGGCTATGATTTTGCAAATAATGATGCTGACCCTATGGACGATCATGGTCACGGAACTCATGTAGCTGCGACTGCTGCTGGTTTTGGCACGAATGGTACTTTAATAGGAGTTGCGCCAGATGCAAAAATACTTGCATACAAAGTTTTGAGCAGCTCTGGCTCTGGCAGTTTTTCAAATGTTATTGCAGGAATACAAAGAGCAGCTGATCCAGATCAAAATCCTGATACTGATGACGGCGCAGACATAATTACAATGAGCCTTGGTGGCACAGGAAATCCAGATGATGCTCCTAGCATGGCGATTGATGCTGTAGTTGATGCAGGCATTGTTGCAACTATTGCAGCAGGTAATTCTGGTCCAATTGGAGAAACAATTCTTAGTCCAGGAACCTCAAGAAAGGCAATCACTGTCGGAGCATCTGATGATAATGATGCGATTGCAAGCTTTTCATCTCGAGGACCAGTACAAACAATGGATATCAAGCCAGAAGTTACTGCGCCAGGTGTAGGAATTTGCGCAGCGCAATGGGATTCATGGAGAGAAGGATCGAATGAGTGTTCTCCTGCAGTAGATAAACATATTTCAATCTCTGGCACAAGCATGGCCACTCCTCATGTTGCAGGAGCAGTTGCATTGTTAAAGCAGGCATATCCTTCATGGACAGCTGAGCAGATAAAATCTGTGCTTGTAAATACAGCAAAAGATCTAGGCTATTCTCCTACTACACAAGGCGGCGGCAGGATCAATCTTGCAAATGCTTATAATGCAGAAATTTACACTTCTCCATCTGTATTAAATTTTGGCTCGATAAATTCAACTGTTGCATCATTACAATTTAACATAATGAATATTCTTGATGAGAACATAGATATTGTGATCGATGCAGGCGCTGCAAGTGATGGGACTAAATCATACACAGGGATGGCATCAGTTGATTCCTCTTCTTTCACACTCAAGAAATCAGATGCAAAAACAGTTACTCTTACATTTGACACAAAAGGAAATGTTAATACATTTTATGGTTACTTAAAGATCTACAGAGTCAAAAAGGAAGGCAAAGATTCTGTCAACTCAACTGCATATTCACTGCCTTATTATCTCACACAGACAGCAAAGCTTACTGTGAATGTTGTCGATGAGCGCGGATTGAGCCTTGATCCTAGCTTGATACTTATTCATTCTGCAGATTTAAAGACAAAGCAGACAACACTTGACCCATACAACGGCAAAGCTACTTATACTTTGCTGAAAGGTAATTACACGGTCCATGCGATCGGAGAAAACTATAATTACAACCTGAGCTATGTGCTTAGCAAGCATGTCTCTCTCTTTGGAAACCAAGAAGTTACATTTAATGTCAGCGCAGCAAAAAAATACATAATTCCTGCAAGAACCTTTGACAACAGAGTGCTTGACCTTTATCAATGGGATATCCAGCTTTACCTGAATTATAATAATACTAATATTCTGACTGGAAAATATTTTATCGGAGCAGCAGCCCATGGTGACAGGACAATCTATCTGATAGATGATTTTGATACACTGCAAACTGCATCATATCCTTATGCAAAGAGCCTAATCATCTCTTATCTTGGAGTTCCAGACCAAGGCCATAAAAAATTATCTTTATACGGCACAGAGACAGACTCTAACTGGAGAGAGCATGTGATGGCAGGAGCAGAAGAGATGTATGTCTCATCATGGATAATAAATAACAGCAACATAGAGTTTGCGATCGACAAAAAGGATTATGGAAATTACACCTATCATTATAATTATCCTGCAGAAGCTCCCCAGATAGGCGCAGCAGCTGAGGCTTATCTAAATTATATAGTTGTTTACAGCCCAAGACCTGTCGGTGTTACTCTCTGGTCATATGATGTATATGCTCCTCTTGTGAGAAAAGTATACGCAAAGGCAAATGGCCTTGGGTTCAGGAATTACCTTAACATCAATTATCTCAGGCTTGGCTCTTCTGGCTTAGAGTTTGCAGCAACAAAAGCACAAAGAGAGGATTATTCGCCTCTTTCAGGCTCTCAGACAGGCTTTAATCCAAAAGCAGGAGACAACATTGAATTTTATTTTGGTACTGCACCATATTTGCTTCCAAAATTCAACATGACTTCCACAAGGATCGAGATAAAATCATTCTCAGATGTTGATTCATTGGTTTCAGTTAACAAAGGCAAATCATACTTGTACAAGGATCAGCTTGCTCAATTCAGTGGTTCAAATGGTGTTGAAAGATTTAATTTTGATGCTCCTACATTAAAGCTTTATGGCATCACAGAATCTGGCTCAGGCAATAACAAGGTTGTGACAAAGACATTTTTGGAAAACAGGTCATTGTATTTCTGGAAAGGATACAGCAGATATGAAGTCTCTTATCCAAAGTATGCAGCTATTCTTGATGCAGTTAATCATTATCCTATCTATAATCATACGACTATCTATACAGAGTTTTTGCGCGGCGAATATCCTCCTCATATTGCAGGAATTGAAATCCCAACAGCTTATCTTCCTTATGATGAAATAACTTTGTTATTGAACATCAGCACAGACACAAGGCAGAGATCACTTAATCTAGTAAAGACGATTAATGTCTCATATCTTAGCGCTGGCTCATGGGAAGAAGTCAGCACATTCTACGCAGGCGATGGTGTGTATGGCGCAAAATTCAATATGTCAGAATCCAGCTTAGCAAACATAAATAAATTGATCTTGCAGATAAACATCACAGACCAGAACGGTAACCTAGCTAATTACTTTATCTCTCCTGTAAGCCTGCCTGCAAGAACTCTTTCCTTAACGCTGGATGCAAGCAAAAAAAATATATCTGCAGGCGATAAAGTAGCTTTTACAGGAACCTGCAAAGACAATCTTAACATACAATGCTTTAATTTCATGCTCAAATTTTATCTTGACAATGATTATGTTGGTTTTATGAACACGCAGCTTTCAGACGGTAAATTTGTGTATAATTGGACAGTGCCAGATAATTTTAACGCAAACGATCCAAACAAACTAAATCGCTTTTACGCAAAGTTTGCAGGTACAGGTGTCTATCTTCCAAAAACAGTTTATGTTGATTTCAGCAATATTTCAGTTTCAGCGCCTAAGAACGAGACAGTTAATGAGACAAATAAGACGCTTCCTCCTTCAGATACTCTTGCGCCAATCATAAGCAGCCTTCAAAGAACTCCTTCAATTATCTATAATACAAATTCAGTTACATTAAGCGCAAATGCAACAGATGAGACTGCACTTTCAGTTGTGCAGTTCTCCCATAATGCCTCTGGCACAATGCAGTTGTTTGATTTAAATTCAGGTGTGACAAACTCAGGCAACACATATAGCTATACGATCTCATCCAGCTTATTGAGCAACCAGGAAGTTGTTGGTTGGAAAGTAAATGCAAATGATACAAGCAACAACAAGGCTCAGACAGCAATGCAGTCATTCAAGGTTGAGAACAGGAATCCATCAATAACTCCGTTCTCCGCAATCTCTGTCAATGAGACAGATATAATAATTCTTAATCCGGTAATCAGTGATCCAGATAATGATCCATTAACAGTTACTTATACTGCACCGTTTAATTCTTCAGGTATCTGGGCAACAAAAATAGGCGATGCAGGTTCTGGTGTAGGCGAAGGTACTAAATATTATTATTCGACTTTCTCTGTTTATGATGGCATGAGTTATGCATGGAATCCGTTTTATGTGGATGTAAAGCAGATTGATGTTTATGTCCCTAATATCACAAGCATAAATAATTATCCTCAAATAGTTTACAAGAACTCCGACGTTGTATTAAGTGCAAAGATAACTGATTACAACCAACTGGCAGACATGAAAGTCTATCATAATGCATCTGGCAAATTTGAAGCATATAATGAGATAACTGGCACAGGAAATTACTATACTTATAATTTTTCAGATTACTTCAGTAAAAATAAAAAATTCAAGAAAAATGATGTAATTGGTTACATGTTTTATGCAAAAGATAGCAAAGGCAATGAGGCATACTCTGCAATCAAGGCATTTACTGTATTAAACAGAAAGCCAAAGTTAGCAAAGCTCCCTGACTTGTTTATCGAGGAAGGAAGAAAGATCACATTGATCCCTGCAGCAATCGATGAAGATGGCGATGAAGTCATATACACTTTCTCTTCACCTTTTGTCAAAGAGGGCGCTAAAGGCACGTGGCAGACAAAAACAGGGGATGCAGGCGAATATACCATTAGGATAACTGCAACTGATAGTGATGATTCTGACGAGATCCAGCTTAAGATAAAAGTAAAAGCAATAACCAAGCAGATGCCTGACTTTGACAGAGATGGCATACCTGATGAGATTGATACTGATGATGATAATGATAACATTCCAGATCCTCTTGATGATGATGACGATAATGATGGTGTTAAGGATAATGAGGACAAGATTAGAGGAGATGCAAAAAAGATAAACACAACTTTCTCAAAAATCAACGTAAGCATAGGCAATGACTATAATTTAAACAAGCCAGTAACAGGCAAACAAGAGATCAAGATTGAAGATTCAGGAATTAAATTAGTGGAATTCAAGTTTGATTTTAGTTCTTTAGGGCAATTATTGCTTGACTTGATAAAGATTGAAAAACAAAAAGAAAGCGCAAAACAAGGTGCAGTCCTGGTCAGCGGCATCAACTTATCTTCAGCAGAAACAAAAACCATTTATATGGACAGATTGAATAAAAACTCTTCTCGTATCTGCCTAAAGGATGCAGATGTTGACAGCTTGGATGAGATAACAAGCACTTGCACAGGAGAAAACGAGACGAAATTAGGGTGCAATTCAACTCTTCAGAACGGATACAACTGTACTATAATAGATTCAGGTGCAAGATATCTTATCCAGGGATTAAAGCATTCTGCTGCCCAGGAATTCTGCACAGATAATGATGAAGATGGTTATGGAGAAGGCTGTGTGCAGCAAGACTGCAATGATAATAATGCAGCAATCAATCCTGGTGCTTCTGAGATTGCTTATAATAGGATAGATGAAGATTGTTCAGGAAGTGATTTAACAGATGTTGATTCAGATAGTTATAATGCAGTTGTAGTTGGAGGAAATGACTGCAATGATGCAAATTCTGCAATAAATCCGGCAGCTACAGATGTCTGCGGAAATAGTGTAGATGAGGATTGCTCAGGAGCAGATTTGGCTTGCCCGATAACTCCACCTCCTAGCGAACCGACACCTCCTCCTAGCGAACCACCTGTTACTATTATCCCTCCAACACCACCAAGCTCTGGCGGTGGCGGAAGCGCAAAAGCTACAACAGCTCAGCCAGAAGAGCCATTTGTAATAATCTCAAGAGAAGTTACACCTCCATTTGTACCACTTCCTTCAACACAGGAAGGATCACAAAAGTCTGGAGCAAGAGACAAAGATAAAACATCATCGCAGGAAAGAGATTCTGATGATCAAGCAGGTGCAGCAAAATCTCTTGCGCAAAAGGTAAAAGAAACTTATGTTGTAAATAAGACAGCTGCTGCAGTTGGAAAAGTAACCGTTGAAGCAAAGAAGACAGGATACTTTACTCTGAATAATCTTTATTTTGTTGTGCTGATCTCTATGTTGTTCATGTTAAGCGTTGAGCTGAGCAGAAGGATAAAGAAACGGATATATGGCAAGTGAAAAGTATACCACATTATACTATTATCCCAAATGGCGTGCTTTAAACACTTCTCCTTGCTTGAAAATATTCACTTCGCTGCCATCGCTATGGATACCGTACGTACCATCAACTACATAATTAGGTCTCCTCAATCCTGCAGATTCAAGTACAAAGCCTGCGCCCGTCTCTCCCTCTAAGCTGACTACTACTAAATCAGCCAATCTTGGATCAATCAATCTTCCTTCATAACCAGCTAATCTGGCTAATTCTGCAGTAACTGCTCTGATATAATCAAGTGGGAAGTCTTGGCTCCAATGGTGTCTAGATTTTCCTTTAGGCACTGCTTCACAATGCGTCTTGAATGCAAGCATCTCTGATCCTGTCAATATGCAATAGGGATTCCTTCGCAATATTACACCTGTTTCTTTCTGGATCTCTCTGCCTGTTATTATTCTACTGTATCCTTCTATTATAACTTCTCTATCCATGAAACTAACCATCGGCAGGTATTCGCAGGTGCCGTAAATTTTTCTCATATGTTTCCTATAACTCCTCATTATCTCTTCAGAACCTGCTGAAGCACTGTCTGGCTCAGTTGGCCAGATCCAATGAGAGCCAAGGATCATCGCAGGCGCGCTGTACAATGCAAGATGTGTATTTTGCAGTATCGGCATGATCTCCTTTCGAAAAGTTCTTATAAAACTTTCAAGCAAAATAGTATCTCCTCCGCCTACATAAAGCAGATCGACATGCTTTAATTTTTCGAATTGAGATGCTAACTCATTTGGATCAAAATCCCAATCTTCTCTGTCTCTGCCTATGGTACATATTAGGTTTGCAACAAATGCATCAACACTTTCAACACCATGCAAAGAATTGTAATATGCAGCAAATTCATCTCCTAAATCTGTAAAGAAATTTCTATCCATAGCATATCTACTAATATGTCTGCGGCCTGTGCTGCTTTCAAGGACCCTTTGCTTTTTTCCATCACCAAATCCCAAGAACCCGACCTTTATCCTGTCTTTTCCAGTAACATATCTAACTATATCTACAACATTCTGGTCTACATGCCACATATTCCCTTTGAACGGCTCATGCCCACTCAGGAAAAACCTAAGTTTGCTTTCTAATCCTGATGCCTGTCCGTCTCTCAATTTTTGCGCCATATCTCTCTATTTTCAGGCATCGGTTTAAAAATTTTTAGTTTATTTTTAAAGGAACTGAAACAGCTATATAGTATCCATAGAATATATGCCGTTAAATATTTAAAGGGGTGGCTGACTTTGTTTTTCTCAGGGTGTGCAAATAAATTCGCAGAAATATAAAGATAATAGTGACTAAGGGTGAGAATGATGGTTAAAAAACTGGAAACATTGCTTGATGAGAATCTTGTAATATCTGTTAAATGTGAAAGTGAAATTGAAGTTACGAAACAAGATGGGACACATGTAGCAACTTTACATACCTCAAGACCGCTTACATTTTCTGATCATGATGTTGTGCGTTGGCAGCTAAGAGAGCATCTTATATCAGAGAGAGATTATCAAACATTAGCTATGTTGAATGTTGGAGGAAATAATGGTTATACTTTAGTAGATGCCCTACGATCAAATCCGGCTTATATTCATGTTGGCAACGTAATTGCAACACCTAAAGGAGAGCCTATAGCTGTTTCTTATAGTTATGTTTTACTTAAACCTATTCTAAGTAGTGGTAACGGTAATAAAGGTGATACTGCTTATGATGTAGCAGCATTAATAAAAGAAGTTCCTGTAATACATGGAGATGGGACTATTTCCACAAGAAAAGAGATAGAACGTTTACATAGGCTTCCTGCAAATTTTCATGAAAGAGCAGTAGTAGTGCCTTATAGAGTTGAATCATTAGATGATTCTGTCCATACAAGGTTTTATGATAACCGTAGTGGCTCTCCTACAGATGTTTTAGTGGGAAATCCTGATGATCATCCTGCATCTAAAAGAGAAAGAGATTCCGTTAGAATATTAAATCCAAGAGTTGTAGTTCCAAAATAAATATTAAACTTTTAGGCGATAACCCTGATCCACCAACTACCAAACGCAAGCGTCAGAAGAAATCCAAACAGAAAGCTTGGTATGAAAGGGATGCCTTCTTTCACGAGCACAAATTTGACTTTCAATCTCTTTAGCAAAGCGATTTGCTCTCTTTCGATGCCTAAATCTTTTGGTCCGCATATATATTTCTTGTTAAAATAAACATCTTCTGCAATCCAATCGCCTTCAGTCAATCTAGTAGGTGGGAGTTTCTTTATCATGCAAACTTTTTCTATTGCCTTTGTCGATATCCAGAGATAGACTGTCAGATAGATTATTATCGCACCTGAAAGCAACATGACACTGTATGCAAAATCTCTAACGAAAACTGCAAGGATCAGCAAAATAAACATTGCAGCAAACATGATCATCCTTACTAATTTGATATTTTTCTCTCTCATCTTCTCAAAGAATGCAGCCAATAGTTCTTTTCTGTTTTTAAAAGCTAATACCGTGCTCCATATTAATCCATAAACAGCACCAGCTACAAGCATATTAACAAAAAAGTTTAGTAGAAAACTATCTGTAAGAGCGTTTAGCACATTAAAACTATTGTTTATTGCATTAAGATTATTGTTGAAAATATTGAACTTTAAATCAATCCCAAACATCGCTCCCATGCCCATCAATAATTTTGAATCTCCTCCTCCCCATTGGCCTGCATAAAATAAAACCAATGCAAATGAAAAAAAAACTCCCAATCCAATTAATCCTGCAACTAAAAAACTCCATTCACCGGTTGTAGCAGAATATACTGCCCTTAATCCGATTGCAACAAATATCAAGCTATAATTCAGCAAGTCTGGAACTTCTCTAGTCCTGATGTCAGAGATGCTTGCAATGATCAATGCGATTGAGGTAAGAATTAAGATAGGGATATATATTGGGAAATTTGCAGATAATAAGCTTAATAGTGTTTCAAACATATGTGACCTCTTTTAATAAAGTAGATTAACCTTAGATTTACGACAAACTTTATAAATTTTAGTGATTATTATACTGAATAAATTTACTATTATGTAGAAGTATACTATCCTATTTAGAGATTAGGTGTGCACTAAAATGTTCGAAAAAACAATCGGCCTTGGAAAAAAAGAATTATTGAAAAAGAAAGAGCTTGAAAAAAAGTCTCTCTCAAAGATTCTGTTGTTTCATGTAGGTATAACCACACATGGCTTAGAAACATGGAGATTACAAAATAAGCTTGCTGCAGAGCAAAGCTTCAGAAAAGGGTTTGAAGTGATAGATCAGATAATTGATATTCAGCTTAAGCACAAATTAAGGATACTTACTCTCTATATTCTTGCAGAAAAAAAACAAAGCCTAAAGCAGAATCCAGAGGAATTTGATGTTCTGATGAAAGTTATCCAGGAATCGCTTGACAGGCTTGCACATTCTGATAAGATACATCAAAATCAGATAAAAATATCTATTCTCGGCAAATGGTTTGATCTTCCTTCAGAAGTGACTGAAACAATCAGGAACGTAATCGATGAGACAAAGGATTATGACAATTTTTTCCTAAATTTCTGCATCAACTATAATGGCCAAGAAGAGCTTGTTGATGCTTGCAGGTTGATTGCTAGAAAAGTAAAAGCAGACAAGCTTGATCCTGAATTGATAACTAAAGCAACAATTAAAGAAAACTTATCTACCTCAAACTTTCTGCCGCCAGATATAATCATAAAGAATGGGAGAGGGAAAAGCCTGAACGCATTCATGCTCTGGGACAGCAGCTTCTCACACATCTATTTCACAGGCAAGAACTTTCCTGAATTCACAGAGCTTGATCTCTTGAACGCAATCGAGGACTGGAAGAAAAGCTGAGATGAAAAATTCAAAAAAACAAAAACCTTTATATACCACCGTTCTATTTTTCAAATTATAAACAAATACCTATGAGTGATGAGAATTGTTGCTGTTGAGGGCTATCGACGGCAGTGATTTGAATGAGGTAGATATTCTGCATACTACCTTATTTGCAAAAAATATTTAAGAAATAGTAAACTGCAAGTAAGAGGATATGCAATCTACTTTTATATTTTTAATGGAGGCGAAAAAATGGCATTAAAGGAATTATCAAAAGAAGATGCTGACAGAGTTTTTGAAGCATTAGGCGTAGTTAAAGCTACAGGCAAGCTTAGAAAAGGCACAAATGAAGTTACAAAAGCAGTTGAGCGAGGAGAAGCTAAACTGGTAGTAGTAGCTAAAGATGTAAATCCAAAGGAGATAGTCATGCACCTACCATTGCTATGCGAAGAGAAGAATATTCTTGCAGTAGAAGTTCCTACAAGGGAAGAGCTAGGCTCAGCTTCTGGCTTGAATGTTCCTACTGTAGCAGTAGCGATTGTCAATGAAGGAGACGCAAAGAAACTTCTTAAGGAACTGAATGATGACTTAAGGAGATAAATCAGATTAAATCTATGGTGTGATCAAAAATGGCAGCAATCAAAAAAATGGTTAAAAAGGAGAAAGTTGATCCTACAGCAGGAATCACTTCAGCAAAACCTTTGCCGCAAGGTCAGCAAGGTCAGCAGAATCAGCAAGGTCAGCAGCGAGGAAGACCTCAGCAAGCTGATGACTCAAAAAAATCTTCAGCTGGAGTAAGCTTTACAAGAGCATTTCCTGCAAGTGTTGAAGAAGTTATAGGAAGGACAGGCACAAGAGGAGAAGCTATCCAGGTAAGAGTCAAAATTTTGGCAGGAAGAGACCAGACAAAGATCCTAAGAAGGAATGTCAAAGGTCCTGTAAGAGTTGGCGACATACTAATGTTAAGAGAGACAGAAATGGAAGCTCGTCCATTAAACAAGAAAACTAGAGGAGAAAATTAATAAAACTTCAATATTAACTTTTAAATAATTAAGGTGACAACAATGGTTAAATGCACTTTTTGTGGAACTGAAATTAGGCTAGGCACAGGCAAGATGTTTGTGCATCTAGATGGCAAAGTATCTTATTTTTGCTCATCAAAATGCGAGAAGAACCAGAACAAGCTTGGAAGAAAAGCTATCGCAACAAAGTGGACAAAAAGATACATGAAGAACAGAAAGACAAAAGAAGAATGATAAGATTAAATTTTTTATTTGATTGTTTTACCTCTTATCCTCTAAAAAATACTTTAACTAAAGAAACAACAACTCAACTGAAATAACGGTTAGCATTAAAATGACCCAAAAAACTTCAAAGGATCCTTTGATCGAAAGAACCCTTGTATTAGTGAAGCCAGATGGCGTTGAAAGGCAGATTTCTGGAGAGATAATAACAAGGATCGAAAGAACAGGATTAAAGATTGTTGGCTTGAAGATGACTTGGATGACAAAGGATTTTGCGAAAAAGCATTATAAAGCTCATGTTACCAAGGCATTTTACAAAAGTTTGGAAGATTTCATGATCTCTGGGCCAGTTTTTGCATTATGTGTAGAAGGCATTTCTGCAATTGAGTTAGTAAGAAAGATTGTTGGCGCAACAGAACCAAAATCTGCTGCTGCTGGCACAATAAGAGGAGATTACTCTCATCACAGTTATGCTTATGCAGATAAGAAAGGAATTGCAATCAAAAATCTGATCCATGCATCAGGAGATAAGAACGATGCAGAGTATGAAGTTCCATTATGGTTCAATGATTCAGAATTGTTTGAATATAAATCAGTTCATGAGAAGCATACGTTATAGTGATTAAATTATTATTCCAATATCCCATTAATACATCATCAATCTAATAAAACAACAAACGGAGGGTTCGCAAAAATTTAATCAGTGAGTTGTAATATCGAGCGTAGCGAGATATTACGATGGTTTGGTTAAGCTTTTGCAGGGCAAAAGGTTATGGCAGAGAAGATGGTTGATAAGGTTCAGAGAATTATGAAGAATCAGGAGCAGATTAGAAATATTTGCACCTCTGCGCATATTGACCATGGTAAAACTACTTTCTCAGACAATCTATTATTTGGCGCAGGCATGATGTCAGAAGACCTTGCAGGAAAAGCATGTGTCCTAGACTTTCATGAAGATGAGATGCAAAGAGGAATTACTATAGATGCTGCAAACGTTTCAATGGTGCATGAATGTGATGGCAAAGAATTTCTTATTAATCTTATAGATACTCCTGGGCATGTTGATTTTGGAGGAGACGTTACAAGAGCGATGAGGGCAATCGATGGTACAATTGTCTTATGCTGCGCATCAGAAGGCATAATGCCGCAGACAGAGACTGTACTAAGGCAAGCATTAAGAGAGAGAGTTAAGCCGCTTCTATTTATCAATAAAGTTGATCGTCTGATTAAAGAACTTCAGCTTACTCCAGAAGCGATGCAGGAAAGATTTGTCGGCATCATAACTCATGTTAACAAGCTTATCAGGCATATCGCTGAAAAAGAATTTGGTGACAGATGGCAGGTCAATGTTGCAGATGGGAGTGTAGCATTTGGAAGTGCATTCCATAAATGGGCTCTAACTGTTCCTTATATGAAAAAGACAGGAATTTCGTTTAAAGATGTTATCGATGCATATACTTCAGCTGATCCAGAAAAGGTAAAGGAACTTTCAAGAAAAGCACCATTGCATAAAGTTGTCTTGGACATGAGCATCAAGCATCATCCTAATCCTGCGCAAGCTCAAGCTTATAGGATACCAAAAATATGGAAAGGAGACCTTGAGACAGAAGAAGGCAAATCTTTGCTGAAATGCGATCCTAATGGCCCATTGTTTTTTGTCATTACAAAAATAGTTATAGATCCTCAGGCAGGAGAAATTTCTGCAGGAAGATTATTTTCTGGCACTATAAAAAAAGGCACTGATGTTTATCTTAATAGAGCAAAACAAAACTCCAAGATACAGCAGGTGTTTGTTTACAATGGCGCTAAGAGAGAGATTATTCTTGAAGCATCTGCAGGAAATATAATCGGAATTGCTGGAGTCAAGTCAAGGGCAGGAGAAACTATCACAGCTACTCAAACAACTCCATTTGAGGAGATTACTCATATTTTTGAACCTGTTATCAGTAAAGCTATAGAAGCAACTAAACCATCAGACTTGCCTAAATTGATTGAAGTTTTAAAGATGGTCGGAAAAGAAGATCCTAGCAT
>DUGA01000017.1 GCA_013331615.1 Candidatus Woesearchaeota archaeon
GGCAGCTTTCTTATTATTCAGCGCATATCTTGATGAAATAAGAAACTATGGTCTTAATTTGACAAGTGTTGATCTAGCAAAGCCAGAAGTATTTGTTGGCGCGATGTTAGGAGCAATGCTTGTGTTTGTATTCTCTGGATTGACAATAAGAGCAGTTGCACGCGCAGCTACTTATGTTATCAAAGATGTAAGAGCGCAGTTCAAAGAGAAGAAAGGCATACTAGCAGGAACAGAAAAGCCAGATTATGGAAGATGCGTTGACATAGTAACCAAAGGTGCATTGAAAGAGATGGTTCTTCCTGGATTACTTGCTGTCTTGATGCCAGTAGCTGTTGGATTAATATTCAAGCTATTAGGGATGGGCGCAGAAGTTATTGCTGGATTCTTGATGGTAGCAACAATAACAGGAATATTAGTAGCTACTTTCCTTAACACAGGCGGCGGCGCTTGGGACAATGCAAAGAAATACATCGAGACTGGACAGCTAGGTGGTAAAGGCTCAGATTCGCATAAAGCAGCAGTTGTCGGAGATACTGTAGGAGATCCTTTCAAAGACACAGCAGGACCTTCATTACATGTTTTGATCAAACTGTTGGCAACAATTGCGCTGGTATTGGCGCCGTTGTTCATATAAGCAAAGTTGTTAGAAGTTTTTTTTATTTTGTTTTATTAGTTCTTTTTTATTGATATTATTTATCTTAACTCTTACATTATCAATGATAGATATTCTTTCTATGACCTACTTCAACAACCAAGATTATTAACTTACCTTCATTGATATCAAGCAAGATCCTGTAATCTCCAACACGAAACTTGTAATAGGGCTCACCGACTAGTTTTGTTACAAAAGGATGAGGCCTTATACGAATCCGCTCTAATGATTTCAAAATTCTATCCTGTATCTGCTTATCAAATTTGCCTAATTGCTTAGATGCCGTGTCAGAAAAAACAATGCTATACATTAGAACCCTAGCTCCTTTTTGACTTGTTCAAATGTTTTGACTCTGCCTTCTTTTATGTCTTTTTCAGATTGCCTCAAATGTTTTTTAGTCTCTTCACTTAGTTCCATCCTGTCCTCTATCAGATCCCATATCAGCTCTTCATAGCTTTCTTTTTCATAGAGCTTTCTCTGCTTTAATTCATTCAATAATCCATCGCTTATCTGTATTGTAGTCACCATAGTGATTATATAAGTCACTATAGTATATAAAGCTTTTGGTGACTAAATCACGATAGAATAAAAAGTTTTAAGCCATTACCTTACCTTAGCCCCATCTGCTGCATCTACCTTGACTTCACAGCTCTTTGTGCGCAATGGCTTGCTGTTAAAAAGAATTTTCTTATTTGTTATCTCAAGGTTATCAGTTACTTTAGCTGCATCTTCAAACTCAATCTCTTGAGTATTATTCTCAAATCCTTCTGCAAATACTTCATCTCCCACTTGACTATCCTCAGTAGGATCAAATAAAATATATTTATCATCATGATCTGCGCCAAGAACCATGCCATTGCTGACTTCTCCTCTTATTTTTGCAGGCTTTAAGTTTGAGAGATAGACTATTTTTCTGTCAAGCAATTCCTCAGGTTTGTACCATTTCCTTATTCCGGCAACTATCTGTTTTATCTCTGTTCCTGTGTCTAATTTCAGCAGATATAATTTATCTGCATTAGGATGGACTTTTACTTCTATGATTTTTACAACCTTTGGATTTAGAGGGAATAGATTAGATGAGGTATGAATCTCTTTAGTTTCTTTTATCTTTTCTTCTTTTTTATTTTTAGTTTCTGTTGCTTTCCCTAAAATCTTATACTTGCCGCCATTAAACTTAACTATCAACTCGCAGGCTTTTTTTACAGCAGCGTCCATCTCAGCATCTGAAATTTTATTATTGCCAAAACAGATCAGCACAATATTCTTGCTTGCATGAGTTGTCTTTGTTGCAAGGCATTGCTTTGAGAATCTGCCAAGCACTTTCTTATCATCTGAGTAAACTATCTCATTCTTCCCAATCACATCGCTAGTGCCATCTATCGAAACAAAATTATCTTCTAGCTTTGCTTTTCTCACGACTATGCTGCCCTCTATTTTTGCAATGTCATGCGTAGCCATGCTGACCAGATGTTTCAATGAAGCAACATTGTAAGCATCAACGACAGTATTTATCTGTGGGAGTTTGCCTTTCTCTTTAATGAGATTGATTAGATTGACAACAGAATTAGGATGCTTTGCTACATCAACGCCTGATTTCTTATCTATAGAGTTGTAGTCTTCGATAATCTTTTTTTGCTTTGCATTTTTATCATTACCTGTATATTTATCAATCTCATTTTTCAGTTGATCCTTTAATCTCTCTAATCCTTCATGCTTATTCTTAATTTTATCGATAGTTAATTGCGCAACACGAACTTTAATCCCTGCAGTTACTGTGTCTTTAGTAACTGTAAATTTTACATCTTCAACTGCTTCCTCTTTCTTCTCGATGATTTGCGGCTCAAACTCTATCTTTGATGCAAGTATCTTTGCAGCATTTATCTTATGGTTCTTTAAGTCAAAGCCAAGATCATCCCAGGTCAACTGACCTAAATTTAGTTGTGCCTGCAGTTCTTCGCAGAGTTTTGGAAGAACAGGAGATAATAATATGCTTAAGTCTTTTGCAAGATTTGCTGCAGTTGCAAGTATTTTTTGCGCAGTCTCTTTCTCTGCTGAAGTTCCTTTAACTAATTTCCAAGGCTCTTTCTGCTGGAGATACCTGTTGCCGATAGCAGAAACTTCCAGTATCAAGCTAAGCGCATCCCTATAATTAAAATCAAGATAGGATTTTTTGATCTGTCCATATTTAGAAGTAACATCTGCAATCAATTTTTTGCCTTCTTCAGAATCATCTAACTCCTTAAATCTGCCTTCAAAATTCTTCTCTAAAAATGAAAGCGACCTGTAGCAGAAATTAGACAGGTTGCCAACTAGCTCATTGTTGATCTTGTCATGCAGATCCTTAAAATTCAGGTCAACATCAACTAATTTTCTTGAGAGAGTTGTTGCATAATAGAATCTAAGATGCTCTGCTTTGTACTTTTCTAGGAATTCTTTTGCAGTGAAGAATGTGCCGCGACTTTTAGACATCTTTTCGCCGTTGACTGTCAAAAATCCATGCACTACAAGATAATTTGGAAGATTAAAGTCCGCAGATAAAAGGACTGCAGGCCAGAACAGGAAATGAAAATAGATTATATCTTTGCCGATGACATGGATGATTTCAACATCGTTGCTGCCTTCCTTTCTCTGCCAGTAATCATCCGCGCTTAACCCATACTGCTTGTGCAGGTTGCAGTAATTTTGGGTGCTTGCGATATAGCCGATAGGCGCATCTAACCATACATAATAATATTTATCTTCCTCTCCTGGAATCTTGAACCCAAAATAAGGCCCATCTCTTGAAATGTCCCAATCATTCAGACCTTCTTTGATCCAGTTTTGGATGTAATTGACAATCTCTGGCTGCAATCGCTTGTTATCGTTCAGCCAATCCTTTAATTTTTCACTCAATTCGCTAAGCTTAAAAAAATAATGCACAGATTCCTTCTGCACAGCAGGAGTTTTACAGATGCTGCAATGTGGATTTATTAACTCAGTTGTTGAATGTGTAGAGCTGCAAATTTCGCAGACATCCCCATATTGCTCTTGCGCATGGCATTTTGGGCATTCGCCTCTTACATACCTGTCTGGCAAAAAGCGATTGCATCTGTTGCAGTAAGTCTGCTTGACTGGCTTCTTGTAGATAAGGCCTTTTTTGTTCAATCTCTCAAAAATCAGGTCAGAATAATATTTGTTTTCAGGTGAATTTGTTGAATAATAGCTGTCAAACTGAATCTGGAAATCCTTGAAATCTTTTGTATGCTCATCATAATATTTTGCGATTAGTTGCTCAGGTGTTATTCCCTGTTTGCTAGCATTTATCTCAATAGGAGCTCCATGAGTGTCGTCTGCGCAGATGTAGATTGCATCCTCACCTATCAGACGGTTGAATCTTACAAATATATCTGTCTGGATGTATTCGACTAAATGACCACAATGGATCGAGCCATTTGCGTATGGTAAGGCGCTGGTTACTAAGATGCGCTTCTTATCAGTAATTGGATTCTTTTTGTCGTTACTAGTCAAATTATTTTTACTAGTTGTATTATTGGATTTATTCTTTTTATCTACGTTTGCAGCTTTAGTCTTTACGAAGTTTACCACCTTAGCTATTAAAACTAGAATTGGTATAAAAATGTTATTGCTAACCTAAGGGATATAAGAATAAATTTTTTAGGATTATTCTTACTTACTATCAACAACCTTAATCAAATGCCATCCGAACCTTGTCTTGACTGGCTTAGAAATTTTGCCTTTCTCAAGAGAGAATGCGCAATCTTCAAACTCCTTGACCATCTGCCCATGAGAAAACCAGCCTAAGTCTCCTCCATTTTTTTTGCTTGGGCACATACTGTTCTGCTTTGCTGCTTCTCCAAAATCTTTTCCTCTCTGGAGATCAAACAATAATTCCATGGCTTTTGCTTCTGTCGGCACTAGAATGTGCGATGCTTGTACTTTTGTTGGCATTTTTATCACCTTTTAACAATTTTTAGCAATTATTAAATACTATAATGTATATTTGGAGTTATGTTAAAATACTTTCGCTTAAATACTGATAACGTATTATTTATGATTTCTATATTTCTAAGTGTAATTGCATTTGGAATGCTGGTTGTTATGATTGAGGACATAATTGGAATTGTTTAGATTACTATATCTCCCTTGTCTGCAACAACTGTGCAACTACACTCGGATCAGCAAGCGTTGTTGTATCTCCAACATCCTCTTTGCCTTCTGCGATTGCTTTCAGAATCCTGCGCATAATTTTACCTGATCTTGTTTTTGGAAGATTGTCAGCAAAATGTATGACTTCTGGCTTTGCAATTGGAGAAATTTCGCTAGCTACATGCTTAATTAATTCATCTTTTAGGAGATGTGTTTTTTCAACACCTTGCTTTAATGTGACATATGCATAGATAGCCTGGCCTTTGACTTCATGCGGTCTTGGCACAACTGCTGCTTCAGCAACTGATTTGTGAGAGACTAAAGCACTTTCTATCTCTGCTGTACCTAAACGATGGCCTGCAATATTGATGACATCATCAATTCTTCCCATCAACCAAAAGTATCCATCTTCATCTTTTCTTGCGCCATCGCCTGTAAAATATAATCCAGCAGAAATGTTTGCAAGAGGTGATGCAGGCAAAGTTTTTGCAATGTTTGCAAATTTAGAGAAATAAGTTTCCTTAAATCTTTCAGGATCGCCATAGATTGTTCTCATCATGCTTGGCCACGGATATTTGATTGTCAGATAACCGCCTTCATTAACTGCTGCTTCTGTCCCATCTTCCTTAAGAACGACTGGCTGCACACCAAAGAAAGGCAATGTTGCAGAACCTGGCTTTTGCACAATCGCACCAGGAATTGGAGAGATCAATATTCCGCCTGTCTCTGTCTGCCACCAAGTATCAACAATTGGACATTTTTTCTTTCCGACATTGTCATAATACCACATCCAGGCTTCTGGGTTTATTGGCTCTCCGACAGTACCTAATAGACGCAAACTGCTTAAGTCGTATTTATTTGTCCATTCAATCCCTTCTTTTGCTAATGCCCTAATTGCAGTAGGTGCAGTATAAAAGATATTGACTTTATATTTTTCAACTACCTGCCAGAACCTTGCAGGATCTGGATAAAATGGTGTGCCTTCAAACATCAAGGTAGTTGCGCCATTGCTTAATGGACCATAGACAATATAACTATGCCCAGTAACCCAGCCGATGTCTGCAGTGCACCAAAAAGTATCTTCCTCATGATAATCAAATATGTGTTTGAAAGTCAAAGTTGTGTATAACAAGTAGCCAGCAGTTGTATGCAGAATTCCTTTTGGCTTACCTGTTGTGCCAGAGGTATATAAAATAAAGAGTGGATCTTCGCTGTCCATCTCAACTGCATCACACACAGAAGAAAGGTTCTCCTGAGCCATCTCATCATCCCACCAAAAATCTCTGCCTTCTTTCATGTGAACAGTAACTGAGCCAGATAATGAATTTGAACCAGATGCAGCATTTGCACGACGAGAAACTATAACACTCTGAACACTTAGGCATTCTTCCAAAGACTTATCAATATTCTCTTTTAATGGCACAATCTTGCCTCCTCTTATGCCAGCGTCTGTTGTGACTACAAGCTTAGCTTCACAATCATTAATCCTGTCTCTCAAAGAATGCACGCTGAAGCCACCGAATACAATGCTGTGTACTGCACCGATTCTTGCGCAAGCTAACATTGCAATCGCTAACTCAGGAACCATCGGCATATAGATGCAAACGCGATCTCCTTTGGTAACTCCCTTCTGCTTCAACACATTTGCAAACCTGCAGACTTCCCTATGAAGCTGTTGATAAGTATATGTTTTAGTCTCTCCATTATCCCCTTCCCAGAGAATTGCTGCCTTATTTTTGCGCGCAGTAGCAAGATGCCTATCAAGACAATTGTATGCAACATTTGTCTTTCCTCCTAAAAACCATTTGCAGAAAGGCTTGTTCCATTCAAGCACTTTATCAAATGGTTTGAACCAATGAATTAATGCAGATTGTTCTTTCCAGAACTGCTCAGGATTTTTTACAGAGTAATCATAAAGCTTCTTGTATTCTTCCAAGGATTTGATGTGCGCATTTGCTGAAAATTCCTTGCTTGCGGAGAATTTCCTGTTTTCATCTAATGTAGAAGTTATAGTATGTTGAGTAGAAGTATGTTGCGCAAATGTATGTTGTATAGATTTTTCAGTTACATTATTCTGATCTGACATACCCTCACCTTTTTTAGTAGTTTAATTATAATAAGTTATTTTAATTGCATATTTACTATTTAAGAGGTATCGTTTAAATATTTTTTTGTTAATAATCGCATCAAAAGAAATATATAATACCAAATCAATCCATGAGTAAAATGAAGCAAGATATCAACAAGCTGCCTATAAACAAGGATGAGGACAATGACAGCTTTTTTAAGATAGGATCTACAGTTGGCAGTTATGAGAGTTATGACAACATTAGTCCTGCAGATGAAAATGCTGCAAAGACGCTGGTTCTTTTTGCGATCGTTTTTACATTAGTAGGGTTGACAGCAACTGCTTATGGAAGCTATATAATCAAAGATGCAAGACATAGCTTAGAATGGCCAGGAGTTGAAGGCATCATCATAGGATCAAGGATAGAGAAAATGGAAAGCTATGAGTCTGATGGATCAAGACAGGTAACATATTACCCTAGGATTGCGTATTTTTACAACATAAGCGACAAGAGCTTTACTTCAAACAGAGTCTCGTTTGGAGAGTATTGGAGCAGCAACATAAAGCATTCTGAAGAAGTAGTTGCAAAATATCCGCTTGATGCAAGAATAAGTGTTTATTATGACCCTAATAATCCTGAAAATTCTGTGCTTGAAAAAGGACTATCATGGGGCATTTATTTTGTATTGCTTTTTGGGCTTGTGTTTTTAGCAGTAGGGATATTCTTTGGGGTAGTATTTTTTTATAAGAGAAAAAAAAAGAAGTTAAAGAAATTGGATGATTTACTAATACATTAGACATACAAAGTTTTTTATATAACTTATTTTCTTTTTGTTTTCATGGTGAGGAAAAATTTAAACATAAATGATCTAGCATTAGCTGTTGCGCTTGGAATACTGCCTGTTGCTGCATGCACACAAGCTGAAGTTATTTCAGAGGCTAAAGTTGAGAGGATTGCACTCACAAAAGCAACTGATGCTGACGTTTCTCATATAGGGTTAAATAAATTAGATGAGATTGCAGAATCAGGCAATATTACAGATGCAAGATATGAGTATGATGTAAATGTATCTGGCTTGATACCATTTGTAGAGATTAATGCTGCAACATCATGGTTTGCAATACAGAATGTAGGCAATAATTTCAGGCTTGGTAAAAATCCTGCAATAAATAATAGGTTAGCTGAGATAATCCAGGCAGAAACAGAAAGAGCTCAGATGAATGGAAAAGCATTAAGATTATATTATTTAGAGAATGAGACGAAATTGAAGCCTGTAATTGAATTTGTAGAGCCTATAGTAAGGCGTCTTGTAAGGATTGCTGATAATGTCTCTTACCAAAGATCAAAGGAATTAGCTATTATGACAGAGCATGGTTTAAGGCCATTGGTTACAGTGCATAAATTAAAAAAAGACGGTGAATGGATCACGTATTGCGAATTCTTTTATCGTGCAGCAAATCAATATGAGCAGATCGAATTCAGTTCTGGTGATGGAAACATTGACGTAGATAGCCCTTGGAACATCACTGTCAAAAGAAAAAATATCCGTAAAAAAGTGATGCAAGACTTATTAGCTCCATTGAGTTTAAGGGTTGGACTAGGAGGGATAGTTGTTCCTGTTAAGGTTAAAGATAGAAAGAGAATTGGCATAGGATATATGTGGGGAGATAATCGTCCTTACAGGGTAAGATTAGATTTTCAGGCAGAAGGCAATCATGCAATAGGCATAACATCTATGTCAGGCTACATGGGGATAGAGATGCCTACAATGATTACTATTAGTTTTGATAAGAAAGGAGAAGTGTATATAACTGGAATTAAGGAGAGCATGACGTTCAAAAGGGACGGGGTTGCTGCTGAGTTTGTAAGCAGATAAACTGAATTAAGATAAAGCAACCAGAATAAATTAATAAATTTCAAATCATATCTTCCTCAACTTATTAACTGCATCCTCTAACATCTCAACGCAATAATCAATCTCATCTTCTGTCGTGTATCTACTTAACGTTATGCGGACAGAGCCATGCAGCTCTGCTGCTTTTAATCCAATTGCTTTCAGGACATGGCTTGGCTCAAGGTTTTTTGATGTGCATGCGCTTCCAGTAGAAACTTCTATGCCATGCGCGTCAAGATATTTCAATATCTGCTCGCCTTCTACAAACTTGAACGAAAAATGCGCATTGTTCAGCAATCTTTGTGTTGGATGGCCATTAAGGGAAGAGCCTTGTATTTTTTGCAGAACATCAGTTATCAATTTGTCTCGCAATTTTGATATTCTTACAGTTTCCTCATCCATATTTTTTTGCGCAATCTCAACAGCTTTTTGAAATCCAATAATTGTAGGAATATTCTCTGTCCCAGAACGGAAATTATTTTCCTGTGTGCCGCCATGAAGTAAAGGGACTAACTTAATGCCTTTACGAACATATAAGAGACCAACTCCTTTTGGGCCATGCAATTTATGTGAACTTGCTGATAAGAAATCAATGTTCATTTTTTTTACATTAATAGGTAATTTGCCAAATGTCTGGACAGCATCTGTGTGGAACAATACGTTGTGCTTTTTGCATATCTGCGCAATCTCTTCTATTTGTTGTATTGTGCCTATCTCATTGTTTGCATGCATTATTGAGACAAGAATAGTTTTAGAAGTAATTGATGAAGCAACATCTTCTAGATTTACCATACCAAATTTATCAACTTTTAGGTAAGTTACATCGCAGCCATTCTGCTCGAGAAATTTGCAGGTATTCAATACTGCATGGTGCTCTAGGTTGGAAGTGATGATGTGATTTTTTTTGTTTGTAGCTGCATTTGAATTAATATTAGCATTTGCACCATCATTTGTGTTTCCAAACATAAATGCAATCTGCTTGATTATTGTATTTATCGATTCAGTTGCACCAGAAGTGAAGAATATTTCACTTGGCTCTGCATTTATGAAAGCAGCTATCTTGCTTCTTGCATTCTCAAGTGCATTTTTTGCTTTTATGCCAGAGGTATGCAAACTACTTGCATTACCATAATTATATTTCAGTGCTTCAGCCATTGCTTGCAATACTTCATCTGCAATCCTTGTTGTAGCAGCGTTGTCTAAATAGATGTGTTTGTCAAACTGCAGTGATTTAGTTTGCAGTGAAGCTGATCTGATAGGTTCATTTATGTTTTTTTGAGAGTTCCGAGTGGTTTGTCTATCCATAAATGCTTGATTTATAGACGAGAGTATTTAAAATTTGCTTAGAATTTCATAGGAATTCCTCTAATATAACAGATCTCTTAATTTCCTCAGCGCATAATACACCTTAATCTTCTTGTCAAATGGCAATAACTTATAGATTTCAGCTGCTCTCACATAGAATTTCTTTGCCTCTTCTTTTTTGCCAGAATTATACGCAACATAAGCTTTCTCCAGCACATCATATATCCAGTCAAGGTGATGGTCATATTTATTAAATGGAGTGACAACCATAGATAATAATCTATATGCAAACGTAGCTGGAGTTTCAAGCTTCTCTCTCTTATTCTCCTCATTATATTTTTTCAAGGCTTTCAGCTGCATCTCCTTAAGGTCTTTCTGTTTCTGAATAAATGCAAACTTTTTTTTCTGCTTGTTGAACTCCTGTCTTTTCTGGATCAATAGCTGCATCTGCTCTTTACTGAATTGTTTTTTCTGCTGTTTTGCCAACAATTCTTGCTGCTTAGCCAATGTTTCTTGTTGCTTGGCTAATATTGCTTGCTGTCTTGCCTCCTCTTTTTCCATGTTTTTTTGCTGTTTAGCTTCTACTGCTTGTTGTTTTGCAAGTATTTCTTGTTCTCTCTTTTCTTCCTGTTTCTTAAGTGTATTATCAACATCATTATCAACTGGCAACTCTGCTTGATCTATGGTTGTCAATGCTGCGCCTGTTGTTTCGCCTGCTGCTCGGGTTATTGTTAAATCACCTAATATACCAAGAGCTTTCTTGTGCTTATACATGTAAATAAACAACACAATGATCGCAAACACTTCTATCAGGAATATGCCTGCTTTTATGCCGCAAGTCAATAGGTTAAATGCAAACAACAATATGAATAATATTTCCAGCCAGAACAATGCTTTCCTTAATCTTCTCTGAAGAGATTCCTGCTGGACTCCATAATAGATCAGGATGCTTATTACTGCTAATGCTATCAGCCCAAACAATGCTGTTGCTGCAATTGCTGGCTTGCATAGATTTTCTTCCCTGAAGAATTTAGCGCAGTCAGTTGGACAAGTAATTTGGTCTTCTCCTGCACCGCAATACCCATTGCCACAGCTGCACCCTGTCTTATCCTCAACTTTCTCTTTTTTCACGGCTTTTCCGACTACAACATATTTGTCATCTGAGCTGCATTCTGGGATCTGAAGCTGGATATATTGGCTGCTCACAGACACTTCTCTGCTTTTTATGTCTTTTTCAATCTCTCTTGCGATAAGTTTTTCAATGATTATCCTTGACTGCTCATTATCGATCAGTGCAGTGTGAGTCTCAGGGATCTCCCAGTAATTCTTGCAACGGTCATTTATGTATTCTCCGCCTATGCGCTGCGCGCTTGTGATCGTTACAATGCCGTCATTTGTCTCGCTTAACCCAAAGATCTTGTCTGTCCTTATGGTGAATAATGCTGTATTAAGCTCATATGGTTTTGTTCCAGCGATTACAAAATAATCTATACCAGATACTTTAGGGATGTTCTTCTGCTCAGCAAGCTCTTTGACTGCAGCAGAATTAACATCAAACAAAGAGCTACCTGTCTTTACATTTACCATGTATTTGAACAACAGCTTGAATGCATCACTTCCAGCAACCTTATCATTAGGGCTTCCTACAATAATCGCTTTCTTTACTTTTTTAATGAATGTATATTTAGTTGCATCTTTATTATTTTCCTCAGCTGCATATGATAATGCACGCTGTGTGACTATGCCGCCTAAGCTATGGCCGATGATATAGATGTTTTCAAACAGCTTTTCGTTCTTCTGCAGATTGTCTGCAAGCTCTTTTCCATTCTCGACCGTTGTCTTGCTGCTAGGATATGCAAATGTCCAGGCTTGCCAAGGCTGTTTAGTGAAACGGATATCATTTATGATGTCGTTGAATGTTGCAGGAGAGCTTCCTAAGCCATGCACCATTATTACTGCAGCCACACTTCCTTCTGGAGGCAGGTAAATATTTTCAAAGCTTGTCCTTTCGCAGTTCCTGCAGATCAAGCCGATTAAAGCAACAACTACTTGGTTATTTTCATCAGTAAATTTGGAGATATCATCAATTGTGGCTTTTACTTTATTCTTTACGTTATCTGTTTCATCAGTAGTTATCTCATCACTTATCCCCTTAACTTGTGCTCCATCCAGGAGCTGCCAGTCGTCCTTTGTTTTTGCATACAATAAAATGCTGTTAGGATCTACTTCAGGGTCTGATATCAAAGGCACTTCTATCTGCACAGATAATTTCTGTGTCAATGAGACTAATTTCTCTTTAGCAATACCTTTTACTGCTATGGCTAAAGGATAACTAACAATCTTAAGATTGTTATTTTCTGGCTGTTTAATCTCTTCTCTAAAAACATCAAGGGAAAGCGACAGATCCTTTGGAATATTTTTGCTCAATAGTGTAAGCTTATTGCCGCCTGTCTCTAAAGATCTTGCAGGCATGTCTAATTTTAACTCTACTTTTGTGATGTTCAAAGTTTCAATCTTTGGTTTTAGATACTGCTCAGTTCTTGTTTTATCTAATATCACATCTCCACATTCTAATTGAGAGAGTGATTTAACTACAACAGGGCTACATATGCCTTGCTTGCATCTTAATGCTTCTAGATCAACATAATTGACAGGCACAACTAACTGCAGATCAACAGTGCTTCCTGATTTACAATTTACCTTGAATGGCTCGACTGCAACGCTCTGACCATTCTTTAACTCTAGCTTTTCATCTTTACCAAGAGCTGATTTTTCTGTTGTCACTCCTTTCTCTGTTGATTCCTTTTCTTCTTTGCTTGTTTCTGTTTTCGTTTTTTCTGCGCCAACTATTTCTTTCTTTGAGACATTAACACATGCAGTTGCTTTTGAGATGTCTATGGATTTTGTTTTTTCAAAAAGATTAAAAGCATCAGTGATTGAAATTCTGCCAGTTATCAAGTCAACTAATTTTAACACAACTGAGTCACTTGTCACTTCTACTATAGTTATGCTCAGATCATCTTTCCCATCTTTTTGAAAATCTATCTTTATTGTTTCACCTGTAAAAACTTTGACAGAGATTGGATCGCTTCTCAAAGTAAGCTCAACATAATTTAATGATAATTGGCTGGCATAATTTATCTTGCCAACTGTGAGAGTATGGTCTTCTCCTGCTACTTTTACAGGAAGACTTTCAAATTCTTTCAATGGAGGTGTTATAACTGGCTTTGATTCAGAGCGNNCGCAACCCCAGTAATTATATTTGTTATCGCTGAAACTGCTTCCTTTACAGTCGAAGCTACATTTTCTGCAATTGCTTTAGCAGTTTCCTGAACTTTTTCTACAACAGTTTCTGGCTCTGGTGCTGGTGGCGGGCTAGGTGGAGCTGGCTCTGGTGCTGGAGGTGGGCTTGGTGGAGGGCTTGGAGGTGGAGAGGGAGGTGGGCTTGGCGGAGGTACAGGAGGAGGAGAGGGAGGTGGACTAGGCGGAGGGCTTGGAGGAGGTGCAGGAGGTGGACTAGGTGGAGGACTACTACCACCGCCACCGCCGCCAGAAGATGGTGGGCTGCTAGGTGCAGATGTAGTGAAGGTATTTAATGAACTAATATTACAAAAACTTCTATTGTTACATGATTTTACAAAATAATAATATGTTGTGCTTGTGGATAAGCTGCTGAGCGAGAGGCTATGTAAAGTAGTTGAAGTATTAGCTCCGGTAATTGAGCCAACCTGGACAGTAGTGCCATAATTAACACTATCATTAGCAGATTCATTTGTTGTCCATGTGATGGTTGCAGTCGTTGTATCTGCTGATGCAGAGACGCTTGTGATCAAAGGCGCTGAATCCGTATTAATATCAACATAAAACAGTGTTGAATTAGAAGAAGTCATGTTGTTTAGATTTGGATCAGTGCATCTTACATAGATTATCCCTCCATCATCATAAGAGAAAGACAGATTGCCATAATGCACCAATGCAGTGGCAGATGCAGTCATATTATAGGACATATTTGCATATGCAGTATTATTTGTATCAAACTTGCATGTTGAATTCTCATTTGTGACTGCTGTGATGTTTAAGATCGATGTTGCGCCTGTTGTTGATGAGGTGTTTAATATCTGGATCACTGGAGGAGTTGTCTCAAAAACTAATGGAACGACCAACAGGGTGCTGGTGATGGTAGTAAGATTCAGAGTAGTAGAGTTTGTATCATAATTCACAAGTGATGTGTTGAATATATGAGGTGTTGAATAAATTGTAAGAGATGCGTTTTTCCAAAATTCTGTCAATGTTTGAGTTGTTATCCTTCCGTTTGAGTCACTTAATCCGCTAAATACTATTGCACTTGAGATATTGAAGATAGTCACATTTGCGCTAGTTAATGCAGTGCCTGTTGTATTCTGCGCAGTGACATCAAAATACCTGTAGACCATTATCGCTGTCGTGTCAGTTGCAGAATTAAAGCCGATATCAGACCTGTTGAAAGTTGTGTTTGTGAAAGTGTTGTTTGAATAAGCTGAAGCTAATATTATGTCATAGGCATTCGTAGCGTTTAGTTTGCCTCCAGTGATCCTGTTACTGTGAGAGCCTGTAATGTTGATGCCATAGCTTGAGCTTCCTGTTGTTGTAACTGAATTTGAGGTGAGATTATTATCTCTTGAATATTCCAAGCTTATGCCTGGGCTGTTGCTGCCAGTTGTCGTGATAAGATTATTCGTAAAAATATTGTAGTAATTGCCAGCACCGATACCGTTTCCAGTCATCCGTATACCGTTGGCATCATTTCTTGAAGTTGTGATGTTATTGCTGCTTAGGTTATTTGAATCCGACCTGTCTTCAAAGCGAATTCCACTGCTTGAAAAACTGGTAATATTGATGTTATTTACGTTGAGAGTGTTATTATTTGACCTTAACAGCCATATCCCATTTCCGCTTACGTTTGTGAGATTATTGTTTATTATCCGAGAATGGTTTACAAAGCTAAGCCGAATTCCGTTTGCATTGGAAAGAGAGATGTTCTCAAGCGTAACATTCTCTGAAAACGTTACAAACACCATCCCAAGAGAATTATTGTGGTTTACAACAAGATTATCCTGATTGAAGTAATATGCTATAGGTTTTCCGTTTACAGTATTGCCTGAAACAGTATTATTGTAATGAGCTTGAGTATATGTCTCAGAAAAAATATCTAAGGCAGTTCCGTTAGTGATTTTGATGATGTTTGAGGTTAAGTTGCTCTGCCCTACTCCACTTAACTGAATCCCATATGAATCTGAGCCTGAGCCATACACTGTTATATTATTTCCGATTACAGAGTATACACCATATAATGATAATCCCCAAACTCTGCCAGTATCACCATATATCTCATTATTTGAAATAATGGTGTTATTAAGACCTAATGCAACAATACCAGGACTTCCTGAACCTTTCATAGTTATAACATTGCCTGAGATGGTTGAATTCATCCCATCATCAACACCCCCACCCGTACTTGTATCCAAAGCGATTCCATTAGAATTAGTAGATTCGCTAGTAATCCTGTTATTTGTAATATTAGTTCGCGTTATATAACCAATAAACATCCCAGCAGTTGCGCCATTTGTGATTCCAATAGTATTATTGTCAATCAGTGTTCTGCCTGCTATACTTGGTGGAAAGACGTTGGGAAATAAAGAAATCCCGATCCCATTAGCTTGAGAGATATTTATCACAGTATTTATTATCGTATGGTTGCCAGAGTTTGCGCCATCGATATAGACGCCATAAGAGAAGTTAACAATTTTGCAGTTCTTCACGGTTATATTTTCTTTGCCTGTGATATTTACGCCGTATTCAGTGCTATTTCCTGCAATTGTATATCCTGCGCAATCCAAGACAATATTATTTGCATTCATCTGGAAGCATGTGCCATTTGCTGTAACATTTGTCCTCAGAGTTGTTGAACTTGTCAAGCTTTCACAAACAGATGGAGTCGGATCCATGCTGATGGTTATAGAGCCAGAAGTGTAGGAAGTAAGATTTAGGGTAGTTGTATTGAATGTATACAATGAAAGGGTAGCATTTAGCGTATGAGGAGTATGATATATTTTGGTAGTTGCGTTCTGCTGGAATTCTGTCAATGTCTGAGTAGCGATCTTACCGCTAGAGTCTGTCAACCCTGAGAATATATTTATGCTAGAGGAATTTGTAATATTGACTGCTGCGTTTTGCAGAGCAGAGCCAGAAGAGCTTTGGACAGTTATGTCTTTATACCATTGAACCGTAATAGAAGAATTGTCATTTGCACTAAAAGAGATATCACTCTTATTGAAGGTAACATTGATGAGAGTATTATTTGTCATCGCACTTTGCAGAGAATCTGAAGAGCTGATATAGATATCTGGCAACGAGCTCGCATTCACAAAGCCGTTTACAATATAATTAAAATATGAGCTTGTAGAAAAAGCAATCCCAAAACTACCTGTAGTTATGATATTACCTGTTGCATTGTTGTTAGATGACCTCAAAAAGTCAAGTCCTGTGCTGCTGACCTGAAGATTAATTGTATTATAATCTATATAATTATTATTAGAAGCTGTCCAGATAGATATGCCTGTAGCAGACTCGTCATGACTCCTGACATTATTTGAGGAGAGGTTATTGCTTGTGGAATTTCTTAGGGAGATACCTATGGCACTGCCACCATATGTTTCGATTATGTTGCCGTAAACAGTATTGTTGGAATTGAGATTAGAATTTATACCATATGCAGATGACCCAGTCGTATTTATTACATTTGACCTAAGAATATTATGGAATGTTGAAAGATTAATACCATATGAGCTTGTATTGCCTGTGATTATAAGATTAGAAGTAAGTGTTGTAAAGTTAGAGGAGTCCTCTAAGTATATTCCACTTGAGCTTGTGCCGTTAGTAGTTATCGTGTTTGAATTAAGTGTAGAGCTTAACACGCTTTCATGCAATCTTATGCCATATGCATTATTGCCATATGTTTGGATGGTGTTGCTTGTTGTTCGAAGATTAGAAGAAGATAAGTCAATATGAATCCCTTCTGATGAATTCCCATTTGTTGTTATTGTATTAGAGGTTAGATTACTAAATCCTGAACTTGAAAACCTGATCCCAAATGCAGTAACATCATTTGTGGTTATAGTATTAGAACTTACTGCAGTATTATTTGAAGTTGAAAACCACATACCATAAGCGGTGTTGCCATTTGTATAGATAGTATTAGACGTAACTGTCTCGTTGTGTGAGCTTGTAAGATATACTCCATACCCATTGTTGCCAGTCACATTAATAATATTTGAGAGTATAAAATTACGATTAGCTCCACCACCAAACTCTATCCCTCTGGCAGTTGAACCTACTACAGTAATCCTATTAGAAGTATATCTTGTATCTCCTGCACCTGAATCCTGAAAGATTCCATTCCCATTTGCAGCAACAACAGTGATGTTGTTATTAGTGATATTATTGCTGCCAGTGTTGCTTTGTTCAGCCCAGATACCTGAATAACCTGTAGGATTTACAGTAATCACATTATTATCAACAACAGTGCTTGTTGTGCCGCCTAATGTTATAATACCACCAACATTGCCAGTTTCTGTTCCTGTGATATTATTGAAACTTGCATTATTAAAATCTGCATTCCATAACCGAATGCCCCATGACTCTGCACCAGCAGTTAAATTCGGAATGACAACCGTATTATTGTATATAGTAGAATTAATAGTATTTAAGAACTCAATACCATGTGTAAAGTTGATTACCAATAGATTCTTTACAGTTATGTTGTTAAAGCCTCCTGTATTATTTATGCCATCACCTGACATATTCCCACGTATTGTCAGGCCATTGCCGTTTATCGTCAGATTATTATTAGCTATTGTTAATGCAGTTCCATTGCATTGCTGCTGAGTGACCAAGTCAGACGCAGCCAAGGAAACAGAAACAGTAACAATATCACCGCAGCTGCACATGCCCACACCGCCTCCGCAGTTCGCTGCATAGACAGAAGGCATAGCAATAGCTAAAACGTATAATAAGAACAATCCACTAAGTACAAAAATTATTTTTGACTGTCTCTTTCTTATCTTAAACACCTCTTTTTTCTGACGGATATATGATGATATATTACTTATTTAATTTGAACAATTGCACTAAAAAAAATAAAACAACATCTTCTCATTCCCATTATCCGCTATCTGATTAAATTTTAAGGGTAAAATCTTCTCGCCAATTGTCTCTTGATTTTTAATTTTCTTGACATCAATGTTCTTCTGGATGACATATTCCTTAAAGTCATCAAACTCATTCAAGCGCCTATTATTCTTTGCGTTTGTCAGTTTAATCATTCTAATCATGCTCCTGCGTATAATGCACGATTATCTTATGCGCAATAACTCCAACTATCAGCACAAGCATGGATGCAAGCACTATAAAGAGCCAATCGATCAAATTTAATCCTACGGTGTCAAATATCGGCTGCAAAAATGGGATGTAGACAACTGAAAGATGCAGCATCAAAGATAATACTATTGCACCTACAAGATATTTGTTTGAAAAAAAGCCAAGATTATAGTTTGCCCTTACCATATAAACTCTTACCATCTCAAGCATGACCAAACTAGTGAATGCCATTGTCTGGCCTTTTACTGCGCTAGTTGCCAAGCCATACTTAAACATGGCAAGAACTGCAATGCACATCAAAATACCTGTAGCTACAATGTTCCAAGTCATATTTTTTGAGATTATCTGCTCATTAGGCTTTCTAGGCGGCCTTTGCATTGTGCCAGGAGTTTCAGGGTCTAATCCAAGTGCAAGCGCAGGCAACCCATCTGTCACAAGATTGAGCCACAAGATCTGTATCGCGACTAAAGGAACAACAATATAACCACCATCTTTAAATCCGATAAGCATTGCCATGAATAGGACAAGCACTTCACCAAAATTGGCAGATAATAGATAGTTCACAAATTTTTTTATGTTGTCATAAATATTTCTGCCTTCCTCAACTGCATTTACAATGCTTGCAAAATTATCATCCATAAGAATCATTGCAGAAGCTTCTTTAGCAACATCTGTGCCAGTAATGCCCATCGCTATGCCGATGTCTGCATCCTTTAAAGCAGGCGCATCATTAACGCCATCTCCTGTCATCGCAATTACTTCGCCATTTTTTCTAAGGGCATCCACTATCTTCATCTTATGCTCAGGAGAGACACGCGCAAAAATAGAGATGCCTTCAACAACCTTGCTTAAGTCTGCGCATTTCTCAATCTCCTCACCAGTCATTACCTGGCCTTGCAACCCTAATTCTCTGCCAATTGCCTCTGCAGTTATCCTATGATCTCCAGTTATCATTATTACTTTTATGCCAGCTGTCTTGCATTTTTCGATTGCAAGCTTTGCTTCCTGCCTTGGAGGGTCTATCATGCCTTGCAATCCAAGGAAAACTAGATCTTTTTCAAGCTCTTTCTCGCCAAGCTTATTTATTGTTTTTCCATCACGGAATTGCTTAAATGCAAACCCTAGAACACGAAGAGCATTCTGTGCAAACAATTCGTTTGAAGCGAGTATCTTGCTTTTTAATTTTGCATCTAATTTTTTTATCTTGCCATCAACATAAATTTTAGTACATTGGTCAATTATAACATCTGGCGCGCCTTTTGTGAATGAGATAAAGCTGCCTGCTTTCTCAGTCTTATGCACTGTTGTCATCAGCTTTCTCTTTGAATCAAAAGGAAGCTCTTTAACGCGCGCAAATTTTACATTTAATTCTTGTTTGTGCAAGCCAATTTTTTCTGCACTCACAATCAATGCGCCTTCAGTCGGATCACCTATCACAGAATTCTGGTTATTGGCTTCTTTAGATTGGTCTTGGGTTATCTCTGCATTGTTGCACAATATGCCAGAACGCAATAGTAATTCAATATTTTTCAAGTTTTTATCATCCAATTTTTTTCCAGCTTTAAGAAATTCGCCTGCAAATTCATAACCATCTCCCGTAATGTCTAGGATATCTCCATTAGCATACAATTTTCTTACAGTCATCTCATTGTGAGTAAGTGTGCCAGTCTTATCGCTACAAATAACTGTAGTGCTACCCAATGTTTCAACACTTGAAAGTTTCCTGATGAGAGCATTTTTCTTAACCATCTTTTGCACCCCAAGAGACATACAGATCGTGACAACAATTGGAAGACCTTCTGGGATTGCTGCAACTGCCAATGCTACAGCTGCTAAAAACATTGTTGCAATCTCTCCTGTCCTTATTGCTCCTGCGGCAAACACGATTATGCAAATTATGATAGTTAGAACCCCAAGATGGCTTCCTAAGTCCTGCAATTTCTTTTGGAGAGGAGTGAGTTGTTCTTCTGCATCCCCTATTAGTTTGGCAATCTTGCCTATCTGGCTGTTCATGCCTGTTGATATGACAATTGCCTTCCCTCTTCCTTTTGTAACGACCGTGCCTGCAAACAGCATGTTTTTCTGGTCGCCTAAACCAGAACCTTCTTTAACCACACATTCAGATTTTTCAACAGGAGTGCTTTCTCCAGTCAATGCTGCTTCCTGTGTTTCTAAGCTGATAACTTCAATTAACCTAGAGTCTGCGTTTATCTTATCGCCTTCCTCAATTATCAAAACATCTCCTGGAACCAATTCAGAAGCATCTACTTCAACTTCTTTGCCGTCTCTCAATACTTTTGCTTTTATCGAGCCTAATTTTTTTAGTGCTTCAATGGCTTTTCCTGCACGATACTCCTGCACAAAACCAAGAACTGCATTCAAAATTAAGATTGCTCCGATAACAGCTGAATCTAAGTACTCACCAAGGAATAATGAGATCAAGACTGCAACAAGCAATATTCCAACTACAAAACTTTTAAATTGCGCCACAAATATTTCAAGAGGAGAGATTGCTTTCTTTGCCTTCAATACATTCAAGCCGTATTTTTGCTGTCTTGTTAAAGCCTCTGCGCTAGTTAAGCCGTTGGCTGTGACACTTAATTCAGCAAATACATCATTGAGTTTCTTGAAGTACATTTTACTTATTCACCTCTCTTTTTTAAATCAGATTCTTATATTATTCAAACAAAAAATTATTATCAATATTAATAATAATTATAATAAACACCTAACTTGAAAATATCAGCTTAGTCCTGTTTTCTGCTTTTACTTCCTCAACACTTGTTACAGTCGTTGTTTTCTTCTGCTCAAAATCTTGGACTGCCTTAACATAATCTTCCCAATCCAAATATTTTGGCTTAAACATATTCACTATCCACTCCATGCTTTCCACCTCGTTTTTTATTTTAATTTTATTTTCATATTTTTTATTTTAAATATCTATTTTTAACCCATCAAATTTTTTACTTATGGTTAATCTATTATTTTATATGCTTTTTATGAATATAAAAAACCAGTAACCGAACGCCAATCCAGCTACTGGCAAGCCAATTTCGCTAGTTTTTTTTCGCCAAAAAAACCAAAAAAANNTAAAATCTAAGTTATGCAGCTAAGCTGCCTCTTCTACACTATCTCTTTTAACTTACCTCTTCTTCCCTGATCTAGGAACATCATTATTAGGAGCATCTGCACTAGCAGCTGATTTACCTGAATCTAATTTGCCTTCTGCAGTTTTATCTTCCTCAAACTCAATATACCATTTTGATTTCTGGTTATCAAACTTAAACAGGACATTTTGCTTCTTTGATTTGTCTAAAGCAAACAGAAGTGGCATAGGGATTGTAGTCTCAAAGCTAGAGCCTCTTTTATAGAGCTTTCTTTTGATTTCAGTTGTCAAATTGCTGCACCTATTGTTACGCTACTCAAACACCTAAATTTCAATTACTATCAAATTAGATATACTTATTTTTTTATTACTTTTAATACAATTTTAAAGATATATAAATTTACTTATATTTAAATGTTTCTATTATAAATTTGAATTATCTCAATTTTAGGACTAGTTACTTTATTTTTAGGATTTATACTTATTTTATGATTTATTATAATACTAATTATTATACTTATATATAAAGGTTGCGGAGATTACCACCTTTGAAGTGCTTATTTTTAGCTAGTGTTGTTTGTTTAACAAAATGAATCTGTGCTTAATATAGTTACTCTAAGGTAAGAAAAACAAATAGATTTTTAAAAGAACAAAAATTTCTTTAATCTATGAGAACAATATCAGATATTGCTCCAATGAGAAGAGCGTATTTAACTGAAGGATCAAAAGCTCTTGGAGAAGTTTATAAGTCACTCGGTATCGAAGTAGTTTATGTTCCATCAATCATGTCAGTTATGCCGCATATAGGCAATGGTGATCCGCATGTGCCTCATGCCACGAGAGATATTGGTTTTTTTCATGGGAATAAATTTTATGGACACTTTCTTCCTGTCTTATCACATTCAGGCAGGTATGCGAATTGGTCTAAAGGTTCCGAGAATGCACTGCATGGAGAAAGAGATTCTGGATTAGAATGTGCATTGCATAAAGCAGGTGACGGAGGGGGCATAATAAGTGACGGAAAGATAGCTATTGTTACAAATGCCTATGATATGCATCCGTTTGGAGAGAACAAAAAACAAAGACTTGAAGAGGAGTTAGGACTGGAAGTGTTTGAAGTTAATACTGCTGGCGTACATATAGATGTTTTTCTTAATTTTGTTGCAGAAGGAATTGTTATCTGCAATAATAAGTACTTGATTGATTTATTTCAGCCAAGCATTAGCATTGAATCATTACAAGCATTTAAAGATTCAATGACTAGAGATGGCTATGAAAAAGGTCTTCAGACATATAACCGGCAAAAAGCAGCCTATGATGCTGTAATCAATGGTTTTGAACAATTTATAGCAATGCTCTCAGCAAAAGGATACACTATCTTTAATATTGATAGGGAATATATAGGGATTCATGCACCATCAGATGACTTTACTGCAAAGCAATCTAGGAGTTATGGATATTTGTCTTGGCAAACCCACCTTTCAATCTTAGGTAATATTGTCCCAGTAAAAGAAGGAGTAATTGTTATGGCGAAAGATATACCAAAGGAAGTTGCTGAACGAAAGGACTGGAAGCATATCCCTACTGAACTCAGAAAGATGGGAATAGAAGTCCATGAAGTATCAACTAAGATGAATTGTCAACAGCACGGAGAAGATACTGGACCAAGATGTAGGACACTTCCTGAAAGAGTGAGGTAATTTCTGAAATTAAGATTAATCTAATTAGAATGTACATTCTGTATATACATTAGTTTTTAATAGCAAATCGTCTTCTATATCTGTCTAGGTAGAAAAAGAAAGAATAGATTCGTTAAGTCAGTAACGTTAAGTCAAACTGTAGTAAGCCAGTATAGTGTTATGCTGATAGCAAGGCAATAACCTGCTGAATACTACAACGGAAAAATACTATAGCTAAAAAAGAAGTGTTCACAAACAAAACAAAAAAGACAACTATGACTAAAATCAGCCAGACGCAGCTGGTTGGATAAGAACATTAAGTCAATAACAAATGATTCATTGATCGCATGCAAAAGCTATTCACAGATAGCCGCATTATAGATGAATCATCCAAAAAAGACCAAAGAACAATTGACCAAATGTCCAAGTCAAAAGAGAAAATAAGCAAGGAATAACATCAGATAAGACAGTAAAAAAAGCAGTTACATTGTAATGCAGTACATCGTAATTGCACAAAATTGTATAAGAAACAGAAACAACAGAAACTTAAAAGGAGATGACCAACATGGAAATCGCAATGGCAACATTACAACTGTCATTAGTAGCAGGCATAGTAGGAATACTAGCTTACCGTTTCATTGAAGTCTTTAAGATAAAGAAACAGGAAGCGTATTGAAATGATAAGGATAAACAATTTGATAAATGCTGATAACACAGATGACAATGTGAGAACGGAAGCAATGCCTTAGAAAAGCAATGCTCCAAACTTTAATGAGAGATTATTTATTTGAGCCTATTATCTCTTTTATGAACATATTGATATCATTTTCTAGCTGTTCTGTTACTGCTTCAAAAACCTGATTATCCTCTACCCTTCCATACTGATGCGCTAATATATTTCTCATACCTTTTGCATCTTTAAGTTTCTTGCAAAGCTCTTCACTGATTATCTTTTTCTCAGATAATATCTTAAATGCATCAATATCATCATCAGGAAGCCTAAATTTATTTTTTGCAATAACTAAAAATGCCAAATCAGTTGCTGCTTCTATAACCTTCTCAAAATATCGTTCACAGGCAGCCTTAGACAGGTTATCAGAAGAATATTCTTCAAGGGTTTGCGGCACTATATCTTTTAATTCACTTAGATATTGTTCAATCTCTTTTATCTTGTCTGTTATCCTATTCACAAAAACCACCCATTACACTTCACCAAAGACAGCATTCATCCTTATAAAGTAATCTTCGTCTTTAAGGTATCTTATCGTAAATCCTGTATTATCAAAATTATTTATCTTATATAAAATTTTGTGTTTTGCTGCAATTGCTCTCTTAATCTTTTGAGGAAGAACATTGAATACCTGAATATCAACCTTATCAGGCAGGTTGCCTAAAATCCTTATTCTGAATTTTGTTGCTTCGCGATTATCTATATCAAAACCTAACTCATCAAAAACCACACAGATGTCAATATCTGATCTCCTTGTGACAAAGCCATGCACATGAGAGCCGAATAAGAATACTGCTCTTATCTTATCTTTTAACTCATCTTCAAGGATCAGCTTTACTGCTTTTTCAATTATCCTGTCAGCTTCTGCAGCCTTCTTTAGTTCAAACTGAGTTTCAAATTGAGCTATCTCTTTGATGAAATCAAGCTTCTGCCGAATATCCCTGCTTAGCCTATTTTTCTCAGACTGTGTCAAAGTGATGCCATCTAACTGCTTTGAGATGATATCTAGCTCTTTCCTGCCAAATATCTTTCTAGCATTCTTGTTTGCCTTAAGGAATGTTGTGAAGTTCATTTTTTAGTGCTTTTAGGGTATTTTTATTATAAATGCTTGATTATAACTATGATAAAGGTTATTTGTATATAAATGTTGCCAAATCTATAACAATTTAATAACCATTAATTAGTAGTAAAAAAAGCAAATCTTTATATATGATGTCATTTTACTTACCTTAATATGACTAAAAACCCAGTAGTGTATTTTATGGATTCAGAAGAATCGAAGTATATAGTTGGAGAACTACAAAAATCAGATTTAGCTAGCAGAGTAGAGTTTAGGGAGTTAAAAAAAAGTGATTTAATCAGAATAGGACGTCCACATACTAGTTTATTTCATCCTGTCCAAAATCGATTTCCGGAATATTGTGCGCTTATATGGGGAAGTGGTAAGGAACATGATGTTTCATTAATAATGTCTCCTCAAACAGATTTTATGAAATCTGTCGATGACGCACATATTGATTTTAAAAATGGCGTAACAACAGAGTTAACAGGTGTTAATGAATGTGTACATAATAGTGTACTTCTTCATAATTATATGCATGCTAAAGCCATTGAAGTCAGAGGTAATTTAGAAACAGACATAGAGATAGTTGAATGTGGACCCAATAAGGAAAAGAAACTATATATACAGCATAATGGACCTAGTGTATTTGAAAATAAAGCATCTGCTTTACTTGTACATAAAAGTATTGATTTGGATGTTGTACCTGGTTTTCCTGCTCGTTATGATTGGCAGAACAATCCTGGTGCAGGATTCAGCCTGGAGGAGTTAAAATCTGACTTGGAAAGAGTATGTGAAGCAAATAGAGTTATAAGATTTGATGTTGGTGGACTTCACTTACCAACTCCTGAAGAAGTAGCAAAATATGGCAATAGGAAAATAAATCCTAGAGTTGATACTAAAGCCTTAGAATTTGCAGTACATTGTTATAAAGTTCTTCTTGAGACTTATCTTTCCAGAGTTCCTGAGTTGGTTGTCTCGCGCTAAAAGAAGTTTTATATTTTAGAGATTATGAAATAGTACAGTAACATCTGAAAAAAGTTACCAAATGGTAAGAAAAACTACCAAACAATAAAAGATATAAAAACACAAAAGAATTTTCTTGCTTACTGGTTCTCTGTCAAGCCTTTCCTTGCTCTAATATTTTTAATTGACTTCTCCTGCTGCTCGAATGGCATCTTCTCAAACATCTGATCAATAAGGAAACTTACTCCTCGTCCTTCAGTTGCGCTCCTTAGCTCTGAGCTCCATCCGAACATTTCTGCAACTGGAAGTTTTGCTTTTACAACAGTAAGATAGCCTTGCTGGTTCATCTCAAGCAGCTGCCCTCTTTTGTTACCTATCAATTTGGAAAGCTCTCCCATGTATTCCATCGGAGCTTCTAACATCTGGATCTGCAATGGCTCGTAAAGCATAGGGCCTGCTGTCCTGATAGCATCTCTTATGCCATCCCTAATCGCTGGATAAACCTGAGCTGGACCTCTGTGGATAGCATCTTCATGCAGCTTCATATCAATCAATCTGACTTTGACATTGATGCATGGCTCTCTTGCCAATGGACCAGATGTCATGACATCTTCAAACATATCAAGGATCATTTCCATGACTTCCTGCGCATGAACCTGTCCACGTGTTTCATCTATAAAGATATTGCTCTTAAATATCTCCTTGACTTTTGGAGAGATTTTACTGTCCATGCCGCATTCTGAGAATGCATCTCTGATGTTTATATCAAGCTTTTTTATCCTTGTCTCAGGGATTTTTCCTGATTTGATAGCTTCCTGGATAGGCTCTTCCAATGGCTCAACTATAAAATAGAATTTGTTGTGCTTNNAGGATCTTCTTTTCCGACCATCTTCAGGACTTCAATTAATTTAGGCAAGTCTGATGGTTTAGTTGCTTCTATAGCTTTACTGATAACAGGCTCAAAGATATGAGTAATTTCCTCAAATGGCGTTGTTTGAGTAGAGGTTATAGTTTCTCCTGCTCTTGACTTGACTCCAGCAATTCCGATTATATTTCCTGCAGATGCTTCAAGAATAATCTCTCTCTTAGCACCATTGTAAACAAACACCTGCTGTATCTTGGAATTTTGTTTTGCCCTGTTCAGATAGACTTCTGTTCCTTTTTTTATAGTGCCAGAAAAT
>DUGA01000100.1 GCA_013331615.1 Candidatus Woesearchaeota archaeon
ACCTTCTAGCCCATCAGGGGCTTTAGGTAAATAGTGTAAAGCCCTTTTGTCCCGCTCAGGGACAGAAGGCATTTATATTTATCATTCTTGGAGGTTATAAAATGAGACCAGAACTGCATGACTACAAGTCTATTCTAGCAAATTGTGAGAGAAAGCTCCAAGAATCAACAATCCCTGCTAAGAATAAAGAAATAATTCTTAAGTTTAAGCAGTATTTGATAGTTAGAAATTATAGTCTTGTAAGAATTATAAAATATTTAAGTATGTTGCGTATAGTTTCTACAGTAGTACCAAAATCTTTTGATGAATATACTAAAGATGATATATTTACCTTTATAGAACATCTGCATACTAAGGGTTCCAAGGAATGGACAAAGCTTAGTTATAATGCCATAATTAAACGATTTTTTAAATGGTTTAAGGGAAATGATACTGAATACCCTGAGCTAGTTAAAAATATTCAGATTCATATGTCTGCTTGTAAAACATCACTGCCTAATGAAGGTGAACTACTTACAGAAGAAGAAGTTATACTTTTGTTAAATCATACTAAGAATGCGCGTGACAAGGCTTTGGTGTCTATATTATGGGAAAGTGGAGCCAGGGTAGCGGAGATAGCAACCTTAAGAATTAGAGATGTAGCTTTTGATAAATTTGGCGGTTTAATTTCTGTTCAAGGTAAGACAGGCAGCAGAAAGCTTAGGCTAATTAGTTCTATACCTTATCTTGCTGCATGGTTAGCCTATCATCCATGTAAGGATGATGTAGATGCCCCTATGTGGGCTACTGTATATGGTTCTGATAAAGGAAAACTACTAAAATATAGCACACACAGAAAAATACTTAAGGATTTATTTAAACGAGCAGGCATTAAAAAACGTTCTAATCCACATAGTTTCCGTCATGCAAGAGCTACTTTTTTAGCTAATCATTTGACAGAATTTCAGATGAACCAGTACTTTGGATGGGTGCAAGGTAGTAACATGCCTTCCACATATGTTCATCTAAGCGGCAAAAATACAGATGAAGCATTGCTGAAGCTAAATGGGATTAAGCTTGAAAAAACAGAAGAGAGAAGCAAGTTGCTGCCAAAAACTTGCATAAGATGTACTTTACTAAATGGACAGGATGCATTCTATTGCACTAGATGTGGTTGTATATTGGACAGTAAAACAGCAGTTGAGCAAACACTAAAAGATCAAGAAATTGAAGATAAGCAAGTACTTTTGGGCAAAGTATTAGAAGATTTAGAAATCAGAAATCTTATCTCAAAACGCCTTAAAGAAATGAAAAAAGCAGAACTTTATGCTACTTTATCTTAATTTATCTTTTATAGTGTAAATAATGGTATGGTTTTTAATAGTTAAGAAATAATCAAAAATAAAGTTATTTGCTAGCTAGTTTCTCCTTTAATATTGTAATTTTCTCCTGTTCCAGCTCTTTGTCTATCTGATTACAAAGTTCTTCAAATTTAATTAGCCATTCTGGCATTTTCAGTTCCATTGTCCTGCTCCATTATCTTGATAAGCCTGTCCATCCTGTTTATATTATGTATTCTTTCGTGCAAAATGCATCTGATGAAATCTGCTATTGAAGGATAACCCTCTTTATTAGAAGTATATCTAACCATCTCAATAAAATCTTTTGTTACCATTAGTTTAAGTGTATGATTTTTATTCATTTTCTATAAATACCAATAATGGGATTTTCTGTTTTCGCTCTATTATGTTTATAATTCTGCAAAATAAACTTTGATATGTTGAATGGCACTCTATAGTGTACAATGACTGAGTTTTATTCTGGTGTAATTCTGGATATATAGTTCTTATATCCTTTTTTAATCGTATTATACTCTTGCAATTCACGGAATGATTATATGCCATTTTGCCTTTACTTATTATGGGATTCATTTTAATGCCTCATTTATCAACCAATAATTTTTTCTTAAATGCCTATGCCTGATTAGAAAATACGAACAAATTAAACGCTGTGACAAGCCAAGATCGAACTTTTTCGATGTAAAATACAAGATAGTTGCAGTTATTATTTTTGTGGTTTTACCTGTTACCTGATTTTTCTTTCTAAGCTCCAGCAATAATTTAGTTGCAAACTTCTTTGCACGCTTAGGTAAATCAAATTTATAAAACGCATCTATTAGTAATCCCTCTATATCCTTAAATTCTATTCTTAATCCAAGATTTCTAGAAATAAATTTTTGTGCCTTCTTTACTTTATCCACCTTTATGACATTGTATCTCTTAAAATCATCAAATGATAACTCATGGTTATTTCTCTTTGCTGCAATATAAACACAAGCGCATATCAAAGCTTCAATGCTTCTACCTGCAATAAGATTTTTCTCAAGCAGTGCCCTGTAAATATACAATGCATCCTGCACAACAATATTTGGCAGCATTAACTTTGATTCAATTAACTTTAGCAGCCAAGTAGCTTTAGCTACATTCTTTTCCTTCCAAGTCAATAAGGAAGAAGCTCTTACAATCCTACCAGCCTTATGCGTGCCAATGGCATTAGATAATTGTGTAGCAGTGCTTTGCTGCTCAAAATAATCCTCTACCAAGCCGCAATCTAAGCAATAAGATTCATAGCCATTAATTCTGACATTCTTTGATTTGCATTCATTGCATTCCATATTCTCCCCCACTAACCCTCAAAACAATTGTTATCCAATCGTTATCCAGAACACCGCTTATTCCCCTATCTTATCTTGAGCAGAAGTTATATTTAAGCATATCAAGATCCCCGTTTTCCCGTT
>DUGA01000002.1 GCA_013331615.1 Candidatus Woesearchaeota archaeon
TAGAAAATATTGATATAATTAATAAAGAATGCAGGATAATCTCTGGCAAAGGAAACAAGGACAGGATTTCCATCTTGTCTGATAACTTTATTGCACTCTTAACTAAATATCTGCAAGAATATAATCTAACTTCTGGTTATCTGTTTCCAAGCCATAAAGGACATGTTTGCACAAGAACTGCGGAGGAGATTGTAAAGCAAGCAGCTGCCAGGATAGATAAAACTAGAAGAGTGTTCTGCCATTCATTGAGAAGCAGCTTTGCAACGCATCTGCTGGAAAATAATACTCCGATAAATAAGATAAGCGACCTGCTTGGCCATGCAGACATCAAGACAACTCAGGTTTACTTAAATGTGAATAGAAAAAGATTTGAAGGCATTAGGTCACCGATTGATGTAGTGCATTAACAGTTGATATATATATGGCAGCTGCCGCCAATTAAGTTGGCACAAATCCAGTAACAAAGAGAATGTTGCGACGGGCAAGACCATTTAGTTACTCCTCAACTAACAAAGCACGCAATGCTTTTCCAGTTTCAGCTCTAGTCTCTACGCGTAGAGGAGGAGCAACTAATAAAGTAACACAGCCAGTGCCAACTGCGGCAGCTGCATCGTAAATCTTTACTAATCACTTCATAAAAATCGAATTATTTATGTATTACTTCTTATTATACTTGTTAAAATGCTTATCCAACTCGCAGAAAATGTCTGGAAGATAAATGAAGACTCTAATCTTTACATAATTAAGTTAGATGATGAAAAGAATAACCTGGCAAAAAATAATAAACTCTCAATAGATAAAAATAATCTAATTGTCATTGACTCTTGCCCAAGGATCTACAGAAAAAAAGTAGAACAGCAATTTAAACAGATAGCTGACTTAAGAGATGTCAAGATTGTCTTATTCACTCATTTCCATCATGACCATATCGGTAATTTTGATATGTTTCCAAACGCAATTTTCTATGCAGCGAAGCAAGAGATTGATTTCTTCAAAAAAGACAATTTTGGCGCAGTATTAGACAAGAAGATAGCATTTGACTTTAAGGAATTATTGAAAGAAGATAGATTGTTGCCAATTGATAAGATTAAAATGCAATTAAAGAAACATGAAATAAAATTCTTTGATGCACCAGGCCATACTGCAGGCAGTACATTATACCTCTATAAAAAAGATAAGCAAAACATTTTCTTGTTCTCAGGCGACACATACTTTGGAGACTCTTGCTATGGCAGGACAGACCTTCCAAGCTCTCTTCCAGATAAAATGCCGCAAACTTTAAAAATGCTGAAAGATATCCCTCATAATATTCTGTGTGGGGGACATGATTACGTATGACTACAGCCGATGACATTCAACAGATCCAGGATTCTTTGAGAGACTCCAGTCCAATTTCCAGAGAGGAATTTGAAAGTTTTATAGCAGAGGTTGAGAGCTTCCGTGACACTATCCTTGATGAGTTTGCCAAGATAAGGCAGGATCTTGAGAAATTGAAATACAATGTAGAGCTTGTCGAAGAGATACTTAAGGAAAAAGACATGAAGCTTTCTTCAGGCCAGAAACGATTGAGTTAATTAGTTATAGCAAATTTCACCAAATTGTATGTTCATAGCAGCTGCCTCCACAGCCAATTAAGTTGGCACAAATCCAGAAACCATGCCAAGTTGCGACGGGCAATACTATATAATAACACCTCAACCAATACAACACGCAATGCTTTTTCAGTACCACCTCTAGAACCTATGGGTAGAGGAGGAGCAACTAATTTTATCATTTATGTCAGTGCCAACGGCGTGGAGGCAGCTGCTTCGTAAATATTTGCTATGCACATACTAATACAGCTCGCTTGTTTTAGGCAAAGAACTGCTTTTGCATCTTGTTTTTTGACCTAATCTCTTTATGAAATCGATTATTCTGGAAGATGTTCTTGGGTCATATAATATATCTAAATGTCCTGCATTCTCCAAACTTACAAATTCAGCGGTCTTTATCTTGCCCATATATTCCTGCATGCTGGCAACAGGCGCAATCCTGTCTTCTGTACCTGTCATAAAAAATACAGGCACTTTGATATAATTAATCAAGTCACCAACCTTAATAGACAACAAGTCACGTGCTTCCTGCAGTGAGATATCAACTACATTATGCCTGAGCTCTTTTTTCAGATGACCGTTCTTTATGTTTTCATGGTTATATATTATGTTGACAAATCTGAATAACATATGCATCAAAAGTCCGTCAGCTGTACTTATTATCCCTTCCAATCTGGCATATAATCTTGCATATCTTTTTGTGGGTATAGTAAATTTATGTGCGTGTAAGGCATGCAGCGCATTATAAGCTATATACAGCTGAGTAAGAAGATGGTGTGTTTGGCTCATATCATAAGGAAAGCTCAATGCCACAAATGCTTTTGCTTCATCTCTCTTATCTGGATTTCTTCTGTAATACTCATCCCAAAGATAAGAGCCCATGCTAAAGCCAAATGGGATTATTTTCTCTGATTTAGAAATTTTTTTGGCTTCATCGATTCCTGCAGGCAGATCATATGTTAAATAATCCTCAATCCCCCATGGCTTCTTACTTGCAGACTTTTCTCTTCCACGCACTTCAATAGAAATAAATTCAATTCCATTCGTTGCAAGCTCAGCAGCAATTGTATCAAGGCTTTCAACCTTTTGCCCTATACCATGCAAACCGACAACAGGCTCTTTGACAGTCTTATCTTTTGGCACATATCTTAATAGGTAAAGCTGCATCCCATCTGCAGTCGTATAATCCTTTCTTTCAACATGGTAATGGCTATTAGCTCTGACTTGCCTGATATAATTCTCAAGACCGACTGGCTGCTTGTAATCTGGCATCTAATCATATAGATAAGATATTCTGCTTTAAAAAATTTCAGTAAAATTTAGGTCTAGAAATATCAATCAAATTTAATCGCTATTTTGCAAATTTACGTATATAATCTTCATTATCACTCTTAAATGTATATGGGAAAAGAAATTTTATAAAGATTAAGCAGATTGATATAAACTATGCAACTAGAAGAGAAGCTTAAGGAATATTATAGAAAAAGCTATAAATTTGTTTCTGGGAATAGTGATATATACACAGCTGCAAATGTTAACCTGAATGTTGGTGGTACTCAAGGAACATTAGGCATTAACTCACAGATTGCAGCAACATTAGCTTATTTTTCTGCCGTTAATCTATTAGATAAGCTTGGAAACGGTGTAACCTATGCAGATCTTTGTCGGGATCAAATCCTTAAAGGGAAACGTATTTTGGATTTAGGCTCTGGAAGTAGAAGTTATTTTGCAAGAACTGTTGTTCCGATGGGAGCTCATGTAACGAGCATTGATCTTGCAGAATATGAAGATTATGGACCTGTAAAAATTGCAATTGGAAATGGTGAATGCCGAGAAGATAGAGAAATTATGTCAAATAATCACCAAAGAATCGTAGGAGATCTAAATTTAAGTCCAACTTTAGATGAGCTTCGACCAATGGATTATGATATGATCACTTCTAGTTATTTTATAATTTTCAGAACTAGTTCTTCGGAAACACTCCCTTTGTCTAAAGAATGGTGGGAAAATCTGCATACAAAATTAAAAATTGATGGATTATCTTTTCATGATGAAGACTTTCCAAATTCTACTGAGTTAGGTTTAGGAGAATCTTTTTGGATAAAAAGATAGTTTTGATTAAAAGTCATACTTATTTCGCCAATTATTGCAATCATAAGCCTAAATCGTCGTTAAAATCGTTATATCCCACTGGACATTGCCATGAGGCACTGGACAAACACAGGCAATATTTATAAACAAAAGTGGATATGTTAGTTTATGACCAAACTTACTCTGAAAGACTTTACTCCTAGATTATACCAGGAAACAATATTTGCAACTGCGATTAACCATAACGTACTTGCAGTGCTTCCAACTGGCATGGGCAAGACAGCTTTAGCGATGATGCTCGCTGCTTACAGGATGCACCAATACCCAAACTCAAAAGTCTTAATCCTAACACCAACAAGACCATTATGTCAGCAGCATTATGACACTCTTATAAAACATCTTGATATAGATCCAACTCAAATAGTCTTCTTCACTGGTCACATAAAGCCAGAAAAAAGAGAACAGCTTTGGAAATCTGCAAGAGTGATAATCTCAACACCTCAAGGCCTTACTAATGACCTAATCTCAGCAAAAATTAAGTTAGCTGATGTTAGCTTGCTTGTCATTGATGAATGTCATCGTGCAACTGGCGATTATGATTATGTCTGGCTGGCAAAACAATATAACAAGACAGCAAGCCATCCAAGGATTCTAGGGTTGACAGCTTCCCCTGGGAGTGATCTAGAACAAATTGGTGAGATCTGCAAAAACCTTTACATTGAAGAGATTGAAGTTCGCACAGAGGATGATCCAGATGTCAAGCCATATATCCAGGATGTTAAGATTTCCTGGCTCAAAGTTGAGCTTCCTGAAGAGTTCCTATTGATAAGAAAGTTTTTGGATGAATGCTTTCGCTCAAAATTACAGGAGATGAAAAAATTAGGCTATCTAAATGCTGCCCAGATACAACATGCCTCAAAAACAGAGCTTCTTGGGGTACAGGCAAACTTACATGCGCAGATTGCTCAAGGCGACAGAACAATTGAATTGATGAAATCTGTTTCTCTTGCAGCAGAAGCGATGAAGATACAGCATGCTCTTGAATTGATTGAGACACAGGGCATACAGCAGCTTCTTGCATATCTTGAGAGGATAGAGACAGAATCACTTACCTCGAAGGTAAAAGCTGTGCAAAACTTAGTGAGAGACATAAACTTCAGGAGCGCTTTAATTAAAACTCGCGCACTAAGCGAAAAAAATATCGAGCATCCTAAATTATACATGCTAAAACGTCTTGTAAAGCAGGAGATTGATGAGAAAAAAGAAGTCAAGATCATAATTTTTACACAATACCGTGATACTGCAGTCAAAATCAAGCAGACTCTTGATGAGCTGGAACTTTACGGCATTACTTCAAAGATATTTGTTGGTCAGCAGAAAAAACGAGGAACTGGGATATCACAAAAAGAACAATCCATAATGCTTGACCAATTTCGAAACAGCGAATTTAATGTAATAATCATGACATCTGTTGGTGAAGAAGGCTTAGATATTCCTCAGGTTGATCTTGTTGTTTTCTATGAACCAGTGCCAAGCGCAATTAGAACGATCCAGCGCAAAGGCAGGACAGGAAGACAGGATTCTGGCAGAGTCATAATTCTGATGACAAAAGGCACCAGAGATGAAGCATACCGATGGAGCGCTCATCATAAAGAATTAAGGATGTACAGGACATTGACAGACTTAAAAAAGAAATTGAAGTTGAACAAGACAGAGCAGCATACGCTTATAGATAAGAATGAGATATCCTCTTCAGCTGCATATTCTTCAACAAATGCTCATAATACACATCATCCACATTCAAGGGTTTATGATTTGCACTCTACAAATTCAATGAAAAATAATACCTTAATAAATTACAACAACGATACTGCTAATAACAACCAAATTGTAAGTCTTTTAACTCCACAAACTTCACACACAGAAGCAGTTGCTGCAGATAATATTCCTTCTTCATCTAATGATAAATTTGCTACATTAAACGGAACTGAACCTACTGCTGCTTCTGTTATTTCTGCTCCTATCGCTAATAAGATCCAAATAACTGAGCTTAAAGTATATGTTGATTTCCGGGAGAAAGCAAATCCTGTAGTAAAAGAACTTCTTGAGTTAGGCATGAACATAAAGCTTGAAACCCTTAATTCTGGTGATTATCTTGTGAGCAGCAGGACTGCAATTGAATTCAAGAAAACAGAAGATTTTGTAAACTCGATTATCGATGGCAGATTACTACACCAGATGAAAGATATGAAAGAAGCATATGAAAAGCCTTTATTAATTGTTGAAGGTGAGCAAGACATCTATTCTGTGAGAAACATCCACCCAAATGCTATCCGCGGGATGCTTGCAACTATCGCAGTAACCTATAATATTCCAATTCTGCAGACAAAGAACTTCAAAGAGACTGCTTCATTAATCTACTTCATAGCAAAAAGAGAACAAGAAGAAAGCACTGGAGATTTTTCTAATCATGCAAACAGAAAACCTTCTACATTAGCAGAGCAGCAGGAATATTTTCTCTCTTCATTGCCTAATGTTGGCTTGAATCTTGCAAAAGACCTCTTGAAAGAGTTCAAGACAGTTAAAAATATTGTCAATGCCTCTGAGCAAGAGCTTCAGAAAGTTGATAATCTGGGAGAAAAGAAAGCGGCTAAGATAAAAGAGGTTTTTGAGAAGGAATATCGCTCATAATTCTTGCAAAAATTTATATCTACTTGTTAATTTATGTTACATATGGCAAACAAATACTCTGTGTATCTGAAAGATCCATCTAAAATAGCCCAATTAACTAAAGAGCAAACATTAGAATTACTTGATACTGCATCTAATCTATTGGAAAACAAGCCATTGCTCAGGATAACAACAAACAAATTCCTGGTTGTAGGGGATATCCACGGAGATTTTGATGCTCTTAAAGAATATATATCTCAATTTATGTCAGGAAAATTTGAAAATATAATTTTCTTAGGCGATTATATTGACCGCGGCAAAAAACAGCTGGAATGCATCTGCATTTTATTGGTATTAAAAATTTTATATCTTGGAAAAGTCATATTATTGCGTGGCAATCATGAAACAACACTTGTAAATTCAAGATTTGGCTTCAAAGAAGTTGTGAATGATAATTTGCTGTATAAAAAATTCAATCTCTTGTTTATGAAAATGCCTATTGCTATAGTTGTTAAAATAAGCAATAATACCACTATTTTATGCGCTCATGGTGGAATCTCAGAACGAATAGCTAAGCTAGAAGAGCTTGAAAAGAACTATGTTGTTGATGAATACGAGCCATTGTTCTGGAATGATCCTGCTTGGGATGAAAATGTCAAAGGATTTATCAGCAATAATCGTGGCACAAAGGATTTTGGCAAAGATATATTTTTAAAGTTTATGCAAGCAAATAATCTAAAATTGCTTGTTAGGAGCCATCAAGTCACACCTAAAATTGCAAAGCAAGGTTATGATGTTTGCTTTGATGATAAGCTATTAAGCATCTTTTCCTGCTCTGAATATTCCGGTCAAGAAGTAAATAGAATTATTGCTAAAGTTAATAATAATGATATAAAAATAAATGATAAAATAATTCTTAAAATAGACCAATAAATAACTAAATACTATAAGGTATCTTCTCTAATCCTTCGGCACAGGCGTATCTGCAACTATCATCGTCTCTGTTCTCTCTATCTCCTTGATGTTCTTGATTTTGTTGACCATAAAATTATCTAGCTCTTTCAATGTCTGTGTCCTGATCTGCAAAATCATGTCATACTGCCCGTAAAGAATGTGCATGTTGACAATCTCCGGATAATTAAATAATTTCTCAGCGATATCTTTTACTGAACCATGCCTTGCAGTTACCAATACATATGCTTGTGCGTCCATGATTATCACCTTACTAATTTATCATTTAAAACTAAAACTTCATATTATTTAACCGTTCGCATCTTTTGTTATAATCAGGATGTGTGGAAAACAAAGAAACCAATCCTTTTGCATTGAATGGCGAAGATATCATCATGTGTGCAGTTGTCTCTGTTGCTGCACTTGGCGCTAATGGATGGTGCTTTACATCAGTATGCAGTTTCTGTAATGCAGCAGCTAATGGCTTTCCTGTGCCTATTAATTTTGCACCAGATTCATCTGCAAGATATTCTCTGCTTCTTGAGATTGCAAGCTGTNNAATATCTCTATTTTTGACGTGAGAGATCTCATGCGATAAAACTCCCCTTAACTCTTCTTTTGTTAATAGATTTAATATTCCTGCTGTGACAGCTACTGATGCATGCTTAGGGTTTCTTCCGGTCGCGAATGCATTTGCATGCGGTGTATTTACAATATACATCTTTGGCATCGGAATATTTGCCTTTCTGGAAAG
>DUGA01000025.1 GCA_013331615.1 Candidatus Woesearchaeota archaeon
TGAAAAATTATATATTGCAGAGATTTCAGCAGAGCTAAGGGTCCTGTTCCAGATAAGCAACTCATCCATAAGACCGCTGAAATAACTTGCACCATCTGTTCCATAGCCTATGGTTGCCAAAGAATTGCATGTCAATGAAGTTGTCGAGCTGTTTTTGGCTTTCTCAAAGTTACCATCTACATATACGCTTAGGTTGCCTGATGAGATATCTCTTGTGCCGCAGACAAAATGCCAGTTGTTGTCAGATACATTTGTTGTGCTGTTGATCGTGATGTCAGCAGGTCCTGTGCCAAGCGCAATATACCCAAACTTATCTATCCCAAACCCAAAATCATTGTCTGCAAAGGAGCATTCAGATTCTATAATAGGAGCAAGCTGCCAATGGCTTGTGCTTCCTCCCTTAACATTTGTCTTTATCCAAGTGCAGATCGAAAAACTGTCCTTTACTGGCCTTTGCAGAGTGAAAAATCCTGAGCCATTAAAATTAAATGCTTTGCCGAATCTCCCGCTACTGTTCTGTCCTGTATTATTAGATGAATTAAGGGTTAAGGCATAAGAGGATGAATCAACTGGATTTCCTGAACTATCTAGATTGTCCATTCGGAGCCATAATAACATGTCATTGTCAAAATCAACAAACTTAAAATTGTCATTAGTGTCTGAAGATGAAACATTCACATAAATATAATTAAAGGACTGTGGAGCTTGTGATTGGAAGCTAGCAGGATTAAAGAGGATGCTTGGCTTAATCGTGTCGATAGTAAAGAAAATTATGTTGCTGTTTGTGTTTCCTGCAGAATCATTAGCCCAGACAGTTAAGTTATGCTTTCCTTCTGCCATCCTGAGCCCAGTTATGTTTGCGCAGCTGGCTAGTGTAGTGTTCTTGCTGTATGTATCATTGCTGTACCAGCATGATGCAAGATTTGTATCTGAGACTGAGTAATTTACATATGCTAAAGCATCTGAAATGAATGATGAATTTGAAGGATAATTGATGCTGATCAATGGGCTTGTAATATCTATAGTGAAGAAGACTATTGTGCTGTTTTTATTTCCTGCAGAATCATTTGCCCAGATCGTAACATTATGCATCCCTGTTGCCCAATTCAAGCTAGTTATGTTTGCACAGCTTGCAAGTGTTGTGTTTACACTATANNATTTCTAGGTATGTTTACACTTATCAGTGGATTTGTTGTATCTATGATAAACGAGACAGTATCACTGCTTTGTCCTGTGCTGTCATTAGCATATATTGTAAGATTGTGGATTCCTTCTGGCCAGACAACATCTGTTATGTTTGCGCAGCTTGTCAGAGTAATGTTTCCTGTATTTGACTCGTTTGTGTACCAGCATTTGCTCAGAGTATCGCTTGAGGCAACATAGTTTATGTCAAGCCCTGTATCTGAACTGAAGATACCATCATTTGGCGATGCTATCGTTACTGTTGGTCCAGTATTTCCACTGGATATTGTTATGTTGTATCTGCTTGTTGCATTGCTTACTGTTGATTCGCTTGTTTTGTTTGCAACTAAGAAAACTTCATGATATCTCCCTATCGTTCCAGAAGCATTCACCCAAAAAGTTAGTATTATGGATTCGTCCTGCGAAAGCGAGATGTTATATGGATTTGTTAGGTTTGTAAAAAATGGAGTAGCGTTTGATAATGTATTTATTGTCCTTGCAGGTGCACAGTTATATGCTCCAGTTGCAGCCCAGCAGATAGCTTGGTTGATTATCACTGAATCATTTTGTGTAGCTGAATATGAATCGACTGTATCAAAGCCAAGATAAACGAATTTTCCTGGGTTTGTGCCGATAGTGGCAGCACCTGCATTTAGAGCAAAACCTGCAATGTTAGCTGTTCCTGCATCCTCAGGCGCAAAAAGTTTTGTATATGGATCTGTCATCTGAGCAGCAGTATAATAACAGATATCGCTGCCTGAAGTATTGATACTAAGATTTGATCCAAATCCTGTCATTATCTCATGGCTTTGTATGTCAATGATGTTATTGTCTGATGAGTCAGTAGTGCATGTAGTTGTTGTTATCCCAAGATTGCTTGGCGTATATCCTGTGTCTAAAGCAACTACTGTCGGAAGAGCTTCATCTTCAAATGCATCTCTGGCTATGTCTGCTGCGCTGTCAAATGCATAGTATCCAGCTTGATAATCTCCTCCAACGACCATTGCATTAAAGTAAGTCTCATTAAGGTCACCATCTGTCCATGATGTATATGTTTTGTTTGTAACACGGAATCCTTGCCCATTCAGATATCTTACAAAGTCATCTGCATCAGAACATCCTGTGTTATAGCAGACAAATGCAATGTTCATATCACTTGCATTTTCAAACACAGTGCTTAGGGTTATATTTATTCCATTGCAATTTGCTCTTGTGCAACTTACATTTACACTAACATTGAATAATTGGTATCTTGTTGCATTTAGGTCTGCAGTAGGGTAGAGAAGCTGTATTCCCACAAAAGGCTTTAGTGTAACATTTATCACAATAGAAGTAAAGTTAACATTGCCAGATGTATCATTTATTGTAATATTCAAATTATATATTCTTGCATCTAATGAAGTATTATTACGCATAAAACCTGTGCAGTTTATTGTGAAATTAGTGTCATTGATGCTAAAACAGCTCACACCATGCAGATCAGTAGCATTAAAATCAACAGCTAATCCGTTCAAGTCATATATAGACTGGTTTGAGATTGAAGTAAATGCTGGTATAAGGGTGTCGCTTACATTAACCCAAATCGTCGTGAAGTTTATGTTTCCGCTTGTATCATTTACAGTTAGGTTTAAGTTGTATAGCCCAATCGGTATTATTGTGTTATTTCTCAATTGGCCAAGACAATTTATTGTGAAATTTGTATCATTTACTGTAAAGCAGCTTATGGCTTGGGTATCTGTTGCATTTATAGTAATATTCAAAGCAACTCCATATTCCTGTGTCCTGTTTGTAACATTTACAAAAGCAGGGTATGTTATATCTATCGTAAAAAAAGTGAGGTTGCTGCCTGTATTGCCTTTTGTATCATTTGCCCAAATAGTTACATTATGCGCTCCTTCGCCCCAAGTCAGGGTAAGGATATTTGCGCAGTCTGATAATGTAGTATTTACGCTGTAAGTATCATTGCTGTACCAGCATGATGCAAGATTTACATCAGTGGCAGTGTAGTTGATATCAAGTCCAGTGTCAGGTGTTTTTGTTGCATTTCTTGGATTTGTTACAGCAATCTTTGGTGCAGTTAAGTCGTTTTTCATGCTCCTATTGCTACTCCAGACATAATTTCCGTCATTATCATAGACCAGGCATGCCCAGGTGTAATTGCCTTCATCAAGCTGCAGTGTCCAGTTGGCTTTTACTGTCTGCAATCCGCTCACATTTGTTGTCTGGTTTATGGAAAAGGTTTGATTTGTGTTTCCTGTGATGTATAAGCTCACATTCTCCAATCCCTTGCTGTCATCTATACTACAGTTGAATGTGATGTTCTGAAGTGCATAGGCAAACTCAAAGTTATTTATCGGCTGTGTCTGGGTTACATATGGTAAAGTAGTACCAAACTGCGACATCTTTGTTGCTGTGCCGCCTGCCATGTAGACATAGCCGCCTGCAATCACTGGACCGCTGCCCAGATTAAATCCTGCAGAAACTTTGCCTATAAAATTTCTAACATTAAATGCATCGAATTGGTAGAGGCTGCTGCTATCTGTAGTAAATGCATAGAGGTCATTTACTGTAATTTCGTTCAAGAATCCAGATGTGCTAGTATAATTAGAAACCTGTATACTTATGTTTGATGCATTGAGCTGATAAAAGACTTTGTCATTGCTCCCTATATAAACATAACCATGTGCAATTGCAGGAGCTCCCCATACCAGGCCGCCTGTCGTGTAAGTAGCTACTAATATGCTGACGTTTGATGCATTTAGCTGATATGTTTTGTTGTCATTACTTCCAACATATACATAATTTTCTGTAACAGAAGGAGATGAATAAGCGCTGGAACCTGTACCAATATTGTAGCTGGCTATTAATTTGCTTACATTGGAAGCATTAAGCTGATATAAGCTCCCAGTTGAGACTGATAAATAAGCATATCCATTTGCGATCGCAGGCTCTGTATATGTTCTTGACCCAAATGTGTATGATGCAATAAACTGACTTATATTAGTTGCATTAAACTGATAAAATTTACCGTCATTTCCTGTTGTAACATAAAGATATCCGTCAGAGACTGCTGAGCCGTAATAGGCATTTCCATTGCTTCCTGGAACTGAATACGTTGCATATGTTTGGTTAGTGTTAGAAAGGTTCAGCTGGTAAAAATCCAAAGTATCACCTCCTAAATAAACAGAATCACCTGCTACAGATGGAGATGTGCTAAGGTCATCAAATGATCTTCTGTTGATGACTTTGCTGATATTGCTCGCGTTCAGTGCGTGAAAGACTCCACCATTGTCTCCGAAAAATAGTGTGCCATTGGATACTGATCCAGAATAATAAGCATATAGACCAATATTAGTATAAGTTATCACTGGAGCTGTGGATATATTAGGCGGAGCAAATGAATTTGTATAGCCTGAATGGTTAAGGTACCTTTGAAACATCCTCCAGTCATCTGGGCTTGTTGACTCTGATGAAAATGTAGCTAATGCATCTGGAACTAAATTTACTACGATGCCTAATATAATAATTCCTAACACTATCATTATCTCTTTCTTTGCTTTCATTTTTCCTTCCAATAGTGTAATTTTGCTTTTCCCACTTCTCTGACTCTGATAAGCTCTGCGCCTTTCAGCTCTGCAAGTATGACAGGAACAGTATTGCGTGAGATCTTCAGCTTTTCAGCTAACTCTAGAATTGTCCAACCATCTGTGTTGCTCTTCAGCAATTGTATTACTGATTCTTTCTTATTCTTATTTTTCATAGTGCATTGATGCATAGCATTAATGCACTCTACTTTATAAAGATTTTGGAAATAAGTAGAGGAAATAAGTATGTGCATAGTAAAGATTTACGATGCAGCTGCCGCAGTTGGCACTGGCATCGATTATATCATAAGTTGCTCCTCCTCTACGCTTAGAATATTTGTTATGACAATAGAAAAACATTGCATGCTGTGTCACTTGACTTGTAAATAGTTGGCATTGCCCGTCACAACATTCTCTTTGCTGTTGGATTTGTGCCAACTAAATTGGCGGCAGCTGCTATGCATTTACTATCTCTCAAAGAAAGTTATTTATAATTTCTCTTGTACCAATTACTTAAGCTGTTCTCTAAGTTTTCAGCTATCTTTCTCTCTTTTTCTTGCTTATCCTCTTTTAGGGGATGTCTTTTTAATCCATGGTTTCTGCTTTGGATGTATCTCTCTTTCATCTTAGGCTTTTCTGTGTAAAGGATCAGTAATGCTATGATAAAAATAATCGGTGCGTAGAGAAGATATCTCATGAAGCCTGGATTCTTATTGCCAATATTTATCTGCAATGGCGCTTCAGTCCTTGCTTTAATCTCTTGGCTGGTGTTGGACTGCTTTAGGTTGCCGCTTAACGAGTCTTTGCCGTTTGGCGATTCTACTTTATTTGTCTGACTTATCTGTAACTTATCAATGCTTTTTACTACAGGAGCTCTTGTTATCTTGATCTCAACTTTCTTATCGATAGAATTGAATTCAAGCTTTGCAATGTTACTTTCTATCTCATGCAATCTTACATCTGCATCGTAAATCCCATCGTCATCAATATCTATATTTGTAACATCGCCTTTTTTTAGGATAAGGATTTTTGCGCCTAAATGCAGAGTTATTTGGTCTCTTGCCTGAATTATTATGCTGGATCCATAGTACTTCTCTTTGATGTATATCCTGTACTGGATGCCTTCCTTGAAATTAACAAACAGATTCTTGTTAAGATTAGATATATATATGCCGCTTGTGCTTATTGCTCCTCCATTAGAAGATGCTGAAGGCGTGCTAGTGCTTGATGAAGTTCCTTTTATTCCAGAGTATCTTAAGTTGCTCACGGCGATTGTGGTGCCCTGGTCAACGCAAGTTATTCCATTGAGAGTTGCGCTTCCTCCCAAGCATGTCGTAAAGCTTGTCTCATTTGCTCCATTGCAGCCAGAGCTGATCTCATCTACGGAGCCTATTTCTGCATCTTTTACGCACAATGAAGTGAAGCTGCTGTCTGTTATGATAAGGCTTTTGTTGAAGTCTTCCTGCAGCTGGCCAGAAAGGTTGACAACAACTGAATTTGATGTGAGCACTACCTTTACTCTCCTCAAATCTAAGGCTCCTGCGCTGAAATTGTGTGTAAAATTAATGACTGGAGTACTGCCCTCTCTTACAGTGACTTCTTTCACATCTGTGAATGTAGTAAGGTTTGTGCTGTTGCCTACAGTAATGTTCAACACGCTAAATCCGCTTGAGGTGACGTGTGAAAGATTCCCAAATAATTTATCCTGTGATTCATGGACATCATCGCCATCATAATCTATAAATGATGGTATGAACTGCCTTGTGCTTGGATCATTGGTGTTGCCAGCATCATCCATGCATGAGACATTCCAATAATAATCTGCCCAGCTTAGGCCATCAACTAGGATAGCTGCCTGCGTATTGTTTGAAACAGAAACATCTCTCTGGAATACTGCGCTATTGATAGAAAGATTGCATACTAAGGATGTGTCAATATTATCTATAACTGACCAGTTGAAATAGACGCTTGTTGAATTTGTTTTGATATTATTATTTGGGCTAAGTAATGTTACAGATGGCTGAACTCTGTCGATAATAAACCATGTTGTGGTGTTTCTTGTGTTTGCTGCAGCATCTCCTGCAAATACGTTCAAGGTGTGATTTCCGTCTGAGTAATTGTTGAAATCAACAAGATCTGTCCAGTTATGGTAATTTGTGTTGCTTGCCCATGAAGATGAATTTGTCTGTATTGAAGTTGTAGATGAACTTGTTGAAGAGATGTTAAAATAAGTTCTGTTCAAAGTGAAATCCTGCACTACAACCTTAAGTGAGAAATTTTTGTTTCTAAATTCTCCTGTGAGAGATGGCACTATAAATTGGATGCTTGGGTTAACATTATCAAGAGTGAAGGTTACGTTTGTCCTTGCAGTGTTTCCCAATGAGTCATTTGCAGAGATGCTGAGAACTACATCAAACTGCACATTTCCCAAAGATGAGGTGTTCCATGTTGCATCCCAACTTCCTGAAGATGTAAGCGAGCCGTTTGCAAGTACAACAGATAAGTTTGAGAGATTGAGGAATTCGTATCTTGCATCCTGCACTCCAAGAACTGCATCAGAAATATCTGTTGAAATATATACTACATAACCTATTGCGCTTCCGTTCAATGGGCTTGTCAAACTGATCACTGACGGCGCCTGGTCCACAGTAATGTTTCTTGCTATAGAAGTTCCTGTGTTTCCTGCGTAATCTGTGCAATTTACAACCCATTGCTGTGTCCTGTTCTGAAGATTTGAAAAGTTAAATGTTGCATTAAACTTTGAGACTACAGATTGATTGGTTGCGCGCTCAACAAACAGTAAGCTGTTGTGCACATAAAGCGAGCAGTTAAGTGTTGTTGCAATAGCATCAGTTGCATTGAATGTAAAATTCATGCTCGAAGATGTTGTGTTTAAGCCGTTAGCAGGAGAGATTCCTGTAATTGTAGGGGCAGCAGTATCAAGCGCTATAAGGCGTGTTGTTGTGCTATTGCTGTTGCTGAATGTATCATTTGCAGTTGCATTCACATAGTAAGTGCCGTCTGGAAGACCTGAGAATGTCACAGAATATGTTGTTCCACTTCCAGTTGACTTATTATAGAGAGAGGTTGTATTGTAGACAAAAATAGTCACATTTGCAAGATTTGAATCTGTTGAGCTTATCCTTGCTGTGATGGATGATTGTGAAAGGTTTGTGGATGAAGTTGTGCCAGAAGCAAAAGAGATCACAGGGTCAACATAATAAGTGTATGACCTTGTTGGTGTATTATTTGCGTTTCCAGCAAGATCAGTTGCAGTTGCATTTGCATAATAGTTTCCTTCAGGAAGATTCGTAAAGTTGATTGATAGAGTTCCTATTGAAGAATTTGTTGAGTTGGTTGAGTTAAAAAGTCCAGTTGTATTATAAAGGAAGATACTTGTGTAATTTAGGTTTGTGTCTGAAACGCTTACAGTAACATAAACATAACTAGTTGGCAGGGTTCCTGCTGCTGTTGAAGAGCTTCCGTAAATTAAATAAGGTACTGTGCTGTCTTGCGTGAATGTAATGCTGCTTGAATTTTGCTTGTTTGCATTGTCTTTTATATATGCAATCCAGGTATTAGATCCTTCGTTGCTTGAAAGCCCTGTGAAATTGATGCAATCCTGGACAGATGAATTAGTGGCGCCATTGTCTGTTGAGTACCAACATCCGTATACATTTGTATCTGCTAAAATATAATTAATCTGAGTCACTGAAGTTGCATAATATCTTGCATCTACTGGATACACTGCCTTGATTGAAGGATACGCTGTGTCTATTGTAAAGCTTCTTGCTGCAGTCTGCCAATATAAGGAAGTATCATTATCATAGCATTCGATCGCCCATGAATAAATCCCTTCACCAGCTGTTAGGTTAAATGTCTGTACTGTATTATTGGCAGGATTATTTAATGTCGAATTTGTGCCGTTGCCGAGAAGAAGCGAGCAGTTCAATGCAAGCCCATTTGCATAATAAAATGTAAAGTTAACATTACTGGATGATAAAATAATCTCATCAGTCAGGTTTATTATTGTGATGCTAAAGTCAGGCCTGTTTCCGTCAACAGTAAATGCAGTCAATGTTGTAGCATTTACGTTTCCTGCATTATCTCTCAGATAAAACTTGTAGCTGTAATTTCCTGTTGTTACGGTTTTTGATAAAGTAATTGGATATGCTGTTCCTGAGATTGAGGCTTCCGAGTCATTTGTCCAAGTTCCTGAAATGTTTGAAGAAAAAATATATCCGCGCAACGCATAATTGTCAAAAGTATTTATGCTGAATGCTATCTGGCTGTTATTGTATACAGGACTGTTATCAGAAATCCCACTATACGTAGGTGCATCATTATCTACAATCACATAAAATCTGTCTGCTCCCCTTATATTATTTTGTCCAGAAGCATTATCATAGACATAAACAGGCAAGGATTTTTCTCCTGTAGCTGCGCTTACGTTGACAGAAGTGTTCCACCATGACCATTGTGCAGCGCTCTTGCTGCCTAAAGCAAAGATCATCGACTTGTTTCCTGTAGCATTCAAAAGAGTTAAATCAACGAATGTTGTGTTCATGCCAGAGCCAACACTTTCAGAATCGCTTGTGTTGATTCCAAGCACCACATTCTGCCCGTTTCTTACATAACTTTGGCCTGAAGGATATGTTATTGTGATATCTTTTGCATATGGTATGTCCCTATCTATCGCAAGATGTATTACATAAGTTCCGTTGTTTCTTGCTGCATCAAATGCAGTTGCCTTAATATCATAGCCAGCAGCGGCATCTGAGAATAATGCTGTCTGCCATGTACATATGTATGGAGATGCTGTGTCATAGCATAAAAGTGTATAATTTATCGTTGAGTTCTTGTATTCAAATGTCACGTTAGTCACACCAAATCCGTCTGATGCTGCTGCAGCGAGAGTAATATTGCCGTTTACAAAAGAGTTGTTTCCTGGTGTTGTTATAGTTACAGTTGGCGCAATACTGTCAGATTTTGCCAACGGAAGATAATCATTGCTATCTGCCCCGACCCATAATTTGATATCACAAAAAGAATCTGAGTTTGCATCTTGGCATGTCTCTGAGTGTCCTGTGCCTGTAGGATTTGCCCAGAAATTTCCTCCTATTGCGCTTCCTCCCCATATGTTTGTGCCAGAATAATTAGATGTATTGAAATAATTTCTAAGCTCTGAGCCAGTGAGATGCTTGACATTAATAGAATTATTGAAAAGATTATTGTAAAAATAGTTCTTTTGCGTATATCCTGCAATGTTGATGCCTGAATATGAAGTGCCTTCTATCCTGTTATCATAAAATCTGTTGTTTGATGACTTGAATAAATAGATTCCGGAGCCATCTGCTGATATATTATTTCCAGTTATATTATTAAAAGTTGCATCTGGAACTCCAAGCCCATAGTTTGATGGGCTTTTTCCATAAATAACATTGTTAGCAATCAGATTATTATTGGATGAAGTATCTAGCTGTATCCCTGCTCTTGTCACATTATTAAAGCTAATATTGTAGCCTACGACACCGCGAAGATATATACCATAAACAGAGGCTACAAAAATGGTGTTATCTACTATCAAGCCATTGTTCGAGCCAGAGCTGGCAGATATTCCAGTCCCAAAATGCTTGATGATACAGTTTTTGATCGTTGGATAATCATACTCACCTATGTAAATGCCGTAAGTAGTGCTTCTGTTGTTTCCTACCAAGACTGAGCTATTGCAGTCTATGGTTACATTGTTTGCATTATATTGCATAAGTATTCCTGTTGTATTATAAGTCGCCCTGCATAATGTTATGTTCTGTGACACATAATATCTACTGTTGGAGAAAGAAACTTTTCCGTTGTAAGTAGATGAGTCGCTGAGATTAACGCAAGAATCGCTTGAGAAAGAGGATGAAGTATAATTTAGCCTTATAGTCCTATTGGAAGATGCAAATGCCTGCTGGCCAAAAGAGTCATATGATCTGCAGCTCCATGTATAATTGCCTGTTGAAAGATTTAGAAACCATCTTGTGAAGTTTGAGGTTCCTGAAATGCTTGTTGTCTGGTTCAGTGCAAAACTTGAATTTGTGCTGTTGGTAATATATAAACTAATATTCACCAATCCGCTTGAATCAGTAACAGAGCAGTTGAATGATACATTTACAGATGCTGCGCTATCATTTGCGTAATTTGCAGCAGGAAGATTCAATGTTACATTTGGTGGGTTTGCATTAACAGTAACATAGTTTACTAAGGTTGTATTTGTAAATCCGTTGCCATTTTTTGCAATTGCATAATATGTATACACTCCATCATCCAATCCATGTGTTGCATTCTTGCTTTGATTGACATATAAGCTCCAATCGCTATTATTTATTTTAGTCAAGCTTGAGACNNACATAGAGTTTTATGTTGCTGGTTGAGCCATCGTATGTTCCGACATAATGGTGCCATATCGTGATATCTGAAGGCGCATAACCAAAAGTATTCCAGCTTGAATTTCCATTTTCATGTGTTCCGTTATGAAGCAACCAATAAACATATTTAGTGTTACTATCTGGATGCATTACAAAAGCATCTCTTTTGCTTGCGAGCCATCCATAATCATTCCAGTTTGTATTTGCGCTCTTTACCCAGAGAGCAACAGTTATTGCAGTTGTCGGATTTGTGAAATTAGTGGTGAGCGCATAATCATTTGAGCCATCAAGCTGGAGTGCATTTCCATATCTTGAAGTTGAGTTCATAGGCGCTGCTCCATATATTGTTGCATTGTTGCTAAATCTTGTAATATCCACAGCAAGTGTGCTATTTTCTCCTAATGAACTTCTATTGTCAAAATTCATCATGAATACAAGCGAATCATTAAAGAGTGTGTAATTAGTGCCGTTCCAATTATAGATAACATCAGTTAGGTTAGCTGTTGTGATTGAGTAATTTGTTTCAACATACGTTGAGGTTATTGAAGTACCGTTTGCCGGAGTAAGAGTAGAAAAGTCAATTGCTGGATTAGTAATATCTACTGCGTTTAAGCTGTAGTTGCTTGTCCAATTTGTTCTCAATGAGGTAATTGTCTCATCTGACCTGTTGTCAAGCAGCGTATATGTTATGTTATCATTGCTGCCATAGATATTCCAGCTTATAGGGTCTCTCTGCGTCGCATCATTTCCAGTTGCCCATTTGTAGCCGTTGAATGTTACAGTATTTCCTGTGCCTGTGTCTATCGTCAGATTAGACTTTCCGTAAATTGCAGTCGTGCTTGTAGAATTAAAATTAGAATCCAGCCATTTTGTATTAAGATTTGTATCTATGCTCCTATTATGCTCTTCTCCTGCAGGATTGCTTCCTCCAGGATTTGTTGAATTAGTCCCTAATGGCCATGAAACATTCAGGTTGTCAAGCAATAAGACGAATTCAGATACCTGAATGCATGACTTTGCATTGCATGACTCGCTACCGTTCTTCTTTGTTATCTCCCATTTCACATAACGATAGCTTACGCTGCCTGCATGAACTTCACTTACTGCAGTAGCTATAAATGCAAATACTACTAATATTATAAATACTGCTTCTATACTATCTATCCTTTTTATCTTCACTCCTCCTCACCTATTAGCTGCAATTACTTTTTATTTTTATAGTGCTCAATCAATTTCAATAGTATCTCCTCAAATGTATCTTTCCTCACAAAATCAAGATTTTCAAGAGCTTCTTTAGTTGATGAACTTATTCGAATGGTCGTAGAATTAATATTTGTAGACTTTGTAGATTTAGTAACCATAGTATATAATGTAGATTAGATGTATATAAATCTTACTGTTTTATTTAGCTTATATTTAGAACTTAAAACTTAATTTACTTTTTTACTTAACTAACTTCCTTATCATGTACTTGACTTCCTTGGCATCTGCTTTGCCTTGCGTTGCGCGCATTACCTTGCCTATAAGGTAATTAAGAGCTTCTCCTTTTCCGGAAGCATATTCTTTTGCAACAGAAGCATGTGTCTTTATCACATCTTCACAAATCTTTTCTAATTGGCTTTTGTCCTGAACTTTCTCCAAGTTTTCTTTCTTAACTATCTCGCTCGGCATCGCTGGCTCAAGAATAATCCTCTCAAGAAGGCGCTGAGATACTCTGTCACTTATTTTTCCTTCTTCAACCAATTTCAGCAGGTCAATTATGTGCCTTTCATCAATCAATAGATGGGTAGCATCAAGTTTGTTTAGATTAAGCACTCGCAAAAGTTCTTTCCTGAACCATTTTGATGCAGCAACAGGATTGATCTCTCCCGCGACCTTTTCAAACAACACAGCAACATTCAGGTCATTACTGATAATAACAGCATCATCTTTGTCTATCTTAAACTCTGCAACATAGCGTTTTGCTTTCTCTTGAGGAAGCTCAGGCATGTTCATCTTTGCATGCATAATCATGTCTTTGCTGATCTCTGTCTTAACTAGATTCGGATCAATTATATATCCATAATCTTCCTCTGTCTCTTTGGATCGCAAGCGCAACGTTACTCCTTTGTCAGAATCCCATGCGACAGTTTCCATGACAATCTTTTTGCCTTCTTTGACATCTCTTTTCTGCCGTTCAACCTCATAGAGTATAGCTCTTTCAATCTCTTTAAAACCTGTAATGTTCTTTATCTCCACTCTAGTGTATCCTGACTCTTTGACAGAAACATTAGCATCTGCCCTTAATGTGCATTTATTGACATCAAATATTTTTAGATATTCCAATATTGTAACAAGCTGCTTCATAAAATCTCTTGCTTCATCTGCTGAAGTCATTTCTGGCTTTGTAACAACTTCACATAATGGATTTCCGCTTCTATTGTAATCAACAAGCACATATTTGCTCTCTTGCATGCCAGCAGGATGCACTAACGCAGCAGGGTCTTCCTCAATATGCACTCTCTCTATGCCAACTTCCTTTCCTGAACTTAACCTTAATTTTCCTGAATTGCCTAATGGCACTTCATATTGCGTTATCTGGTAATTTTTTGCCATGTCTGGATAGAAATATGATTTTCTCGAGAATAAGATTGTCGGAGCAATGTAACAGTCAAGAGCCAAGCATAATCTCATCCCAAATTCAAGAGCTCTCTTATTTAGCACAGGCTTACTTCCAGGATGGCCTAAACAAACTTCACATGTTCTTGTGTTAGGCTCTTCTTTCCCAGATTCTGAAGATGTTGCGCAGCCGCAGAACAGCTTTGTGTTAGTATTTAA
>DUGA01000026.1 GCA_013331615.1 Candidatus Woesearchaeota archaeon
GAGTAATACAAGGATTGCTTGAAGAAAGAAAAGAAGCGCTTGCATCTGTGCTAACTGAAAAAGAGATGGGAGAGATAAAAGAGATAAATAAAGAAATTTCAGAGCCAGAAGGCATAAAACAAAAGGAATACTCTGGCTTTAGGATATTGACACCTGAATTATATTTAGCAGCTGGAACTAACAGAGGCAATTTTGGGAATAAAGAAGGATTCAGCTTAGGAAATACCATAACATATTCTCTTCCAAAAGATTTTGACATCCATAACTTTTACTTTGATGGAGATTGGCTGAATAACAACGATAACACAGAACTAAAAAGCGCAAATGGAAAATTAGTCCTAAAATTTGCTGCAAATGAAGTCAACCTTGTAGCTGGTGCAGATAAAGAGATTGCTGTAAAAGTAAAGATAGATGGCAAGCCAGTTGAATTAAAAAATAAAGGAGCGCATGTAGAAATTGCAGATAAAAATAGCATTAATGGAATAAATAATGACATAATGAAGATAAAAGCATTTGACTTATACAATATTTATTCTTCATCAGATTATGGCAGCCATGTAATAGAATTAGAAGCCATAGAGCCAGGATTGATGGTTTACAGCTTTACATTTGGATAAAAATTTCTATCGAATATAATCTATAAAATTGCATTAATTTTCTTCTTCCAGAGAATTAGCTTCTAACTCAGATTTGATAATCATCTTCTTCAGGGCATCGGCATCATAGTATTTTATCTTATTCTTATCAAGAAAATCTTTTATAAATGCATCAAATATTGGCTTGTCAATAACATCCTGTTTGCTCATGTAAACGACCATTGGCTTCTCAAACTTCTGCAGCTCAAAGAACAGTTGTTTCTGGTCCTCAAGCGGAAAGCTCTCAGCCAGATCAAACACATAGACCATCATATTTGCCAGATACTTGACTGCAAGAAATGCTTGCTTCTCAATATTATTCATCTTATTAAAACGATTAAGAGTTCCTGGAGTATCAAGCAACTGAAATTTCTTTTTTTTAAACTTGATAGCTGCTTCAAGATATGCAACATTGATGCTTTTAGTGGTGAATGCATAACTGCTGATCTCAGGCTTGCTTCCTGTCAATTTATACAATAAGGTTGTTTTTCCTACATTCGGAAATCCGCAGATAGTTATTGTTGGGATAGAAGTTTTTATCTGAGGAAACTCTCTCATGATTTTCCTTGCAGATTCAAGATAAAGTAATTCTTTTTTGATTTTTTTTACAACAGAAGAGACTCTGCCATAATATTCCTTCCTGTACCCATTGATTGATGTAAAATCTCTAGTCCTTTTGATCTTATCCATATAGAATCTTCTGAAATCAGAGATTCTTTTAACTGCCCAGTTTACTGCCCCAAGTGCATGCTTTAAATCTGAATACTCTAAGGTGCATTTTACCAATTGCTGGTAGAACTCAGGCAGATCATCTATGTTAGGGAACGCTGTAAGGATATGAGACAGATGTTTTCTTAATGTATCTTCAATAGCATCTACTTTTGCCATCTCAATGTGCTTGCTTCTATCAGGATTGCTTAACTTCTCATCTGTAATTTTTTCCCTGTCTAGATTAGCTGCATCATTTGCTCTGCCGAAAGCTATATCTATGTACTTGTCTGCTGTCTCAACCTTGCCTAATCCTTGGAAATTCATTTTAATATTGAAATTATCGACGTATTATATAAAAGTTTAGATAAATAGAGGGTAAAAAATAGAACACAGGCAAATTAAGTAAATCTAGATCATAAGTTAAATATTTAGATTAGAATTATTCAATCTGTTTTTCTTCTATTAATTGATCTATCTCATCTTCACTGGTTTTCTGCTCACCGATCTTCTCTAAGTAAGAAATATCAGCAAAACTCTCTTCTGCGCAGCCTTTGCAGTAAAGATCATTAGTGCCTTTTATCAGAAACTCTGGTTCCCCGTCACAAACAACGCATTTTCTAGGCATAATCCCCCATTTACCCTCTATTATTTATAAATTTTTGCTCAAAACCTGCCTTTCAACTGCTTCAAATATCTTCTCTACAGAAGCAATAACCTGATGCTCAACATAATATTCTGGATCATATTCCCCTTCAGTAATCTCTTCAGGAATTTTTGCACGATTGCTTATCATGTCTGCACCTTTGACTATAACATAGCTTACAATAATCCCAGGCTTTACATTATAGCCTAGCTGCTGCATCCTTTTTGCTGCAGTAACTGCAGGAGAATGTATTTCATAGCTTGTTATCTCCTGCTGCAACTGTGTCCTTATGACCAGCATTTTTTTATCTGCTTTCAGTGATCTTAGATCAATAATGACTTGATTGACATAATCATGTGCAATTTTATGTCCACCATGCACATCAGCAGACAAGATTATCTTCAATACTTCTTCCTGCGTAATCTTTGCAATCTTGCTATAGTTTCTTCTCACTGTCTCAAATCCACGAATCCTTAGATTACCATCATGATCAAGCAATGCATATTTCTTTTTCGCTCCATGCTCTCCTTGCTTTGTCTCGACAAATATCGCTGCTTTGTAAAAATTCTCTAGCTCCAGCATCATGATTTCTGGAAGCTCATCATTAATTCTCTTAACAAATTTAGAGATGTAATTTCTATCATGTTTTTCATTATTGTTATTGATATTAATGTTATTACTTTTTTTATTAGCATTAGCATTATCCAATAAAAAGAACACAGAATCTGTATCAGCATATATCACTTTTAGATTGTTCTTTCCAGCTTCATTCAGGACTTTTTTGATATAATATCTGCCATAAGATGTGACAATTTTTGCGCATTCTAGATTATACCAACGTGCATTAGGAAATCCTAGATATCCGTAAAAAGAGTTAGCTAGCAATTTTAACACATCTGCTCTAGTAGAGAGTGAAGATGGTTTATCTGTTGCACTCGCCTCTCCCAAAATCTGATTGATCCTAACTCTTCTTGTAATGATGTCCTTAGTGACTGCAGGAAAAAAACCGATCTTATTCTTACAGAACCAATGCAACTGTTTTGATGATTTGTCAACAACATCTACCATAACTTCTTGATCTAAACCTTCAAATGCCAAAGATGTTTGCCCTTTGCAGCACTCACAGTCGATTGTGCTTGGGCAGATGTTGTGAGCAGAGATTATCGACGGATACAGACTTCTAAAATCATATACAGCTATATCATGATATAGCCCAGGAACTGGCTCCTGAACATATGCTCCTTGATAAGTTTGCTTGAACCTTTCTCTCAGCTCTTCATATCGTGCTTTATTAGGCACAAGCTCATTTGCTGATGCTGCCTGCTTGATAAGATACCATTCAACTATCTGTGAGATACCCATCCTGTTTACATCATACAATGGAATCCCGATTAATTTCACAAATTCTTCAATAGTTACAAGAAGTTTTTCACACAACAGATATGCAAGCATTGAATCATTTAGACAATATTTGGCAAGCTCATCTAGCTCCTCTGGCTTATTATCATGCCAGTATTTTTGCATGGCATCAAGGTCTATGTCGCCTTTCTCCATCCCTATAAGCTCTTTTGCAGCTGAGTTCAAGTTAAGCTCTTCTAACTCAAGAGTATGCGCTAGAACTTTTTTTATAAAAGCATAGTTATCTATATGGATTATGCCTGTGATATGAGATTCATTTTCTGCCCCTCTCCTGATATTAATGCCTGAATAATCTAAGCCAAGCTCTGTTTTTATCCAGTATTTTTCACATCTTGCTTTGATGTAAGGCAGATCAAACTTGTCGCTGTTATATCCTGTAATAATGTCTGGTTTGTAATGGTTTATTATCTCAATCGCCTTTAACAAAAGCTCTTCTTCGCTGTTTACAAACTCAACATAGCTTAAGCCTGTCCTATAATGTTTTGCTGTTATTACCTTCTGAAAATCTTTGCCGTAAAAAGAGATCATGATGATAGGATTCTTCTCAAAAGAGATTGCCCTTGATTTTGGGTCAACATAAGTTTCAATGTCTAAAGCAAGTATTTTTAGATCTTGGATAAATTCTTCTCCGATACTCTTAATTTTCTGCGCATTAAACACAGGCACTTTTGATTTTCCAATTAAATCGCATTCTGCTTCTGCCAACATGCATGGAGAAATATTTTTATCAATCAGATATCTTCTTGCAAAATTAATGTCATCTTCATATATTCCCTCAATCTGCTCAAATTCATGCTGGTTTGCTTTTATCAAGTCTGTTATCTGTTTGATTGCCTGAACAGTATTGACATACACCTTGACTAATTTCAGCTGCTTGCCAAGAGATTTCTTTTCTACTAATTCAGTATTTGCAACAAACAGTTTAATTACCTGATCTCTTTCTCTTTGTCTGCCCTCTTTGCTCTCTACAGAAATAGTTGCCAGCTTTGCCTTCAATTCCTCAGATTTATTTTTATTTTTTGCTTCCACATAGAAATACGGCCTGAAGCTCTTGTCAACTACACATATCTTATCTCCTGCTACCGTCTTACCATACAAAGAGACAATAGTATAAGTATTTCCATCTGCTTCATTCTTCTCATTCCCAAATACCACATCTAACGGGTAAAACTGTATTTTTATAGGCATAATTGGGATAAAGCAGCTGTATATTTAATATTTTTCGTCGAGAAATGGATATTTAGCGATATAAAAGCAGTGGCGACTGCCAATTATTGACAAACACAAATCCACAATAACTATGCTAAGTTGCGACGGGATACCTTGAACCATTAAGGTAAAGATATTCGTAACAAGGAACTAAGTCAGTGAGCTAACCTATTAACGAGATAAAGAGGAGGAGCAACTTTTCAATATACTATATCAATGTTTGTCTGCAGCCGCCACTGCTTCTGTAAAAATTACTCGAGAAACATCATAGAACCATCTATTTAAGAAATAATATTGAGTAATTAGTATCCAATAAAATAAGTATCCATATAACTCCTCATCTTTATTTTATCATGCTGCCTTTCAGATATCCTTCTTCTGCAGCTGAAATTTCGTCATTGTCAGTTAGGTCATCAATTTCGTCATACAGGTCTTCGTCTGTATCATCTATTGCCATCTCAAGCTCCGGGCTTTCATCAAATTCGTCTCTCATCTTTCCACCTCCTCACAACCAATTCCAGATTTATTTGATACTATTAGTTATAATATGTTTTATTGAGTCTCTTTAATACCTACATCTATAAGAAACTTTTCTTTCAAATTTACGTTTTTGCCGCAATATTTAAATATTAATATAGGTATATTAGATAAAAATGAAGCAAAATTCCAACTTAATGCAAAGTATACAGGGCAGAATAACAGAGATAGCCGAAAAGACTAAAATCAAACTAGACATCAAAGACAAGAAGATAATTGCCTTGCTGGCAGAAGATGCAAGGATGCCATTAGCATTGATAGCAAAGCAGATTGCATTGTCAAGAGACGCAGTTGATTACCGCATCAAGAGATTAGTTGACTCTGGCTTGATAATAGGCTTTGTTCCTGTGCTGATGCTTAAGAAATTCGGCTATTATTGGTTCCATGTTTATCTTTTGTTAGATGAAACACAGAAAGAAAAACAAAATGAATTAATTGATGCATTAAAATCTCATCCAAACATAAGAAGCGTGATGGAATATTCAGACAGATGGGACATTGAATTTATTTTGATTGCTGAAAATGCTGTAGAATTTGATAACATAGTAACTGAGATCATCTCAAATAAAGCAGGAATAATTTTAGAGAAGAGTAAGCTTGAAGTGATAAAATACTATAAATCCATACATATCCCAGATATCTTTTACCGGCAGGTTTCTGAGAATATATCTGAATATGCAAAGCACACAATCAGGAATCCTGGCACAGCTAAGAACATAGGTGAGAGTGATCTATCTCCTGAAGAGACAAAGACACTTTATTCACTAGATTTCAAAGACATCCAGATTTTAAATATACTGAGCAAAAACTGTCGAATATCCACATATAAGATTGCTGAAGAAGTTAATCTAAGCGCAGATGCTATAAGCTACAGGATAAAGCGCATGTTAACTGAAGGTTATATCGAAAAATTTACTATAATATTAAATCTGAGCATGCTAAATTATGAATGGTATACTTTTGCCATCCAGATAAAAACTCTTGACAAAGAAAATGAAAAAAAATTCCGAGAATTTGTGAGAAACAGCCCATATATAATCCGCGCTGTAAAAGTCTTAGGCAGATGGGATCTCCTTTTATATATAGTAACAGATAATTCTGCTGCATTCCATCACACAATCAAAGAGATAAAAAGCAATTTTGCGAATATAATCAATTCCTATCAGACATGGAGTGCATATAAAGAGCACACCTACAACCATTTTCCCAAGATCCTTGAGACCAAATATAAAAAAAAGAAAGTTCTTGTATTTGGAACATTTGACATACTGCATCCTGGGCATCTGCAGCTTTTCAAGGATGCAAAGAAATACGGCGATCATCTGACAGTTGTTGTGAGCAGGAACGCAACAGTCAAGAAAGTCAAAGGTGCTCTTCCAAGATATGATGAAGATGATAGGTTAGAACATGTAAAAGCCATTGATATAGTTGATGAAGTCATGCTAGGAAGTTTAGGAGACAAATATGAGATGATACAGGAGATAAATCCAGATGTTATCTGTTTGGGCTATGACCAACATAGTTTCACAGAAAAACTTTCGAAGAAATTAAAAGAGATGAATATCAACCCTAAGATAGTAAGATTGCAGCCATACAAGGAAGACAAATATAAGAGCAGCAAATTAAAAGAAATGGATAAATAAAAAGTTAATATAATAAAAAAATATAACATATGCCAAAAAACATCATTTCAATAAACAAAGAAATCCAGATAATTGATCTCTGCTTGTACTTAAAAAAATACAATGCTTTAGTTATTTCTGACATCCATATTGGATATGAGGAAGCGCTTAACAAACAAGGCATCCTAATTCCAAGATTGCAGTTTCAGCAGACGATGAAAAGGATAGAGAACTTAATCAATATAACATTGAAAGCAGACAAACAACCTAGATTTGATTTGATCATCATCAACGGCGACCTAAAGCATGAATTCGGCAGGATTTCAGAGACTGAATGGAGGCAGACATTGAAGTTCTTAGACTTTTTATCAGCAAAAACAGAAAAGATAATCTTGATAAAAGGCAACCACGACACAATCTTAGAACCGATTGCGAAAAAAAGAGATATAGAGATAGCAAATGAATATGCATTAGGCAATAAAGGTAGCGATAAAGATTTCGAATACTATTTCTGCCATGGAGATAAGATTCCAAAGACAGAAGCATTCAAGAAATCAAAAACCGTTATAATTGGCCATGAGCATCCTGCAATTGCATTAAAGGAAGATTTGCGTGTAGAAAAGTTCAAGTGCTTTCTGTTCGGCAAATACAAATCAAAAAACATTATTGTATTGCCATCCTTCAATCCAGTCACAGAAGGCACAGATGTGTTGAAAGAGAATCTTTTATCTCCTTTCCTAAAGCAGGATTTAAGTAATTTTGAGGTGTATGTTGTACCTGATTCTGAATCTGTATTGTATTTTAAGAGAATTAGAGATATCTTAAAACTAAATTAAGTTGCATTTACCAAAAGTTTTTTATAGATTAATAATAACCGATAATATATGAAAAAGGTGTTATTGCTGCTTATTCTGACAATCATATTAGTTGGATGTACCCAATTTCAAGCAGGAGATAATTTTGTCGATGATAATATTAAGGTAAGTGATAAAAAAGTTGATAAGCCAATTGATAACAAGAAGGCATCAAACAGCCCAACTCCGGAAATCAAAACAATTAACGAGCCAAATCCAGAAGCTAAATCTACTCCAGAAACAATAACTCCACAAATAAATGATAACTTTCCAACTATTACAACACGCGTCTCTCCTTCCAATCCTAATTTAGGAGAGACAGTTGAATTAACAGTCAGTTCTGAGGATGACATTGGCATAAAACATCTTTCTTTCGAATCAGCAAAAGCCTTTGTAGAGGGTAGCACATTTAAAGTCTTTGAATGTAATCTGCAGAAAACCTGCACAAATACCTGGAAATTAATTCCTGCAGAAGAAGCTACTTATGAGATTTTAATAGTCGCAGTAGATTCAGCTGGACACTCAGTAACTTCCAATGTCAAATTAGAGGTCAATCCTGCAAGAAAGATTGTATCTAAGTGCGGAAACGGATTCTGCAATAGTGAAGAAAACGAACAATCATGCCCGCAAGATTGTTACATAGCTCCTCTATTTGCATGCGCCAACAACATTTGTGAAGGCGGTGAATCATATGAAAGCTGCCCACAAGATTGTGGTGTGAGTAACATTATAGGCACGACACGTGGCGATGGTGCATGTGAGCCTGGCGAAGATATAAAAAACTCTCCTAAAGATTGTACAATAATCAACCCAAAGTGCGGCAACAATATATGTGAAGCTAATGAAACAACAATAACATGTTCTGCTGACTGCGAACAAGAAAGTTCAGTAGAAGAAGCTTCATGCACTTCTAATGCAGCATGTGGATATAAGAAAGCCTGCAAAGGAGGAAAATGCGTAAGCGTGCAGTGTACTAGCGATTCCCATTGCACAGGCTGCAAAAGATGTTCTTCTAATAGGTGTGTGAGCTGCGGCTATGGGTCTGCTGGCTTCTGCACATGTTAATAAGGTATACTAATTTTAAGAAGGTTAAGGATTCAGCAAATTAGTGAAATAAAACCAAAACTATTTAAAACAAATAAGGAAATCACTGAGTAATAAGAGGAATATTAAATAGATTAAGAGGATATATAGAATAAGATTAAACAATACAGAAGGTGAAGCTCATGAAAAAGATACATGGAAGNNGCTGAAAAGCTTGGATTAAAGAAAGGAAGTTATACTTTAGTTCCAGCTAAAAAGAATAAGAAGCTGATGATAAAAACTTTAGAGCAAAAATAATTAAAATTATTATCTTTTTATGCTAACTCTTCAGGAAAAATTCCAGGCAATTAACAGAGCATATGACGATTATTATAAGTCATTGTTAAGCAAAGGAAAGCTTCTTGTCCGAGATACTTCTGCAGGGATCTGGGGATATGCAAGCGCTTCTATCTGTTTTGAATTCTTCAAGCAGATTTCATTAGATAAATCCAAAAGATTTATTGATCTAGGCTCTGGTGATGGCAAAGTTATTGCTATTGCCTCTTTATTCACAGATTCTGTTGGCATAGAAGCAGACAAAGAATTGTTAGAAGATAGCATAAAGATAAAAGATAAGCTAGTAAAAGAAAAAGCAATTCAAGCAGATAAATGCAAATTGATATGCGATGACTTTCTGAAGCAAGAATATGATCTGTCAGGTTATGACATAATTTTCATCAACCCAGATAAGCTATTTACCTTAGAATTTGAGCAAAAGCTGGTAAAAGAACTCACAGGTACATTATATATTTACAACAACATATTTGCGCCAAAAATGCTCAAGAAAGGCAAGACATACTGGATCAACCAGATGCCGATTATCAGTTATAACAACAATAAAAAGCTGTAAACCCTATACTTTCTATAGAACATATATTTAACTATATACTCCAGTATACAAATCTTTATATAGTTTGTCGTCAATATCCTTAATATAAAGGGTGAATAGGGGGTATCAAATGAGCAACACACTTAAGCAAAATCTAAAGTCAAAAGCCCTGGCAATCGGGCCGAAAACATTTAATCTGCAGATTCTACAGCTTGGAAGAGTTGAGAGGATGAATTTTGAAGATTTCTTACGATTCAAGTTACAAAAAACCAAACAACTGAGCTTTGTTGAGTTCAACAAGATGTGCGGCATTTCAAGAAAGCAATGGGACGCATTCAAAGTTGAAAACATGGACAGAGATGTTGAATGGCTGGTTGAATAAATTTTTATTTTTCTCTATTTATTTTAATTTTTTATTTGTTCTAATTTATTATTCTAATCCAAATTTAATTTTAATTTCTTCCATAAACAACTGCGCCAATATCACCAACATATGAAGTAGCCATTCCTTTGGTAGGCGCGCTTGTAACACGTTCTGATGATTCACGTATATTGGCACTGCCGTCATAGAATGCATCAGACCCTAACAATTTGTAAAGCCTTTGCGCTAAACCATCATCTTTAGCTGCTGCTTTTTTCGCATTATAATTCCCACCCAATACGGCTTCCAATCTATTTACAGGTGAATAATTCCCTGTTCCTGTTGCATACGAACAGCTTGAGCTTGATTTACAACCAGTTGCCATTTTTAAGCACCCAGATTCATATTATCAAAATTGATTCTTAGATTTCCCGATACTAATTCCCTGAACACATTAATAGCCTCTTTGCCAGTTCTAATCAACTGCTGAACAAAATCAAACGCAACATCATGCACACCATTTCTAGCAGGCTTTTCATTAATAACAAAACTTTGCTCAAGATTTGCAATATTATTATCAACAATAGTATTTATCCATGCAATAGAGAATGCAAATGCCTTTGCCTCTTCATTATGAACAGTTTCCAAAGGCTTGCTCATTATATGCCCGATTTCATGGCCAACTGTAAGCATCAATCTGTCAAGCTCTGACTCTAAAACAAATACTTCACTTATCAATCCATGCTGCTTTCTGTTGACAGCAAATCCTTGGATGCCCTCACTCCAGGTTCCATTATTTGCAGTATGCGCTTTCTTTAACTCATCTTTTGAACAGACATTGATTACAATATCATCTGGAAGATCTTCACCAACTAATTTTATGAAAGTTTGTTCAATTATTTGCTTAGTTTCAGAATCAAATTTGCCAACAAATCTCTGCCTTGCTCTGTTAGGATTCAGGAAATCATCTAATGCAGCATGATAGTTTGTTGTTGTTCTATTATTACTTAAGTACAAATTTCCATAAGTCTTATTTTCATTATACTTAACAGGCTGCTCACTATTCAAAGAAGCTTCAATTGTTGCTGATTTAGGAGTATCGACTTCTGAATTATGGACACTGCCAGTTACTTTCCTTTCTAAATTTCCTACATACCCAAAGCTAGAGCTTGCTCTAGAATAACCTACACTATTTCCGTTTCCAACATATCCGCCTAGGTATATCATTTTAATTCCAAAAAATTGAGACAAGGTCACAGCTCTGGTTTTAATTAGTGTCTCAACTACGACATATGAATCAACTAGAACAATATAACGCTATCAAGGATTTAAATAAGCTCAAAGCAAAAGCCAGGTAAGTGCGACAAAAAGGTCATATATTAAATAGCTATGGATTTGTTGATTATCTAGAAATAAATATATAGAAAACATTATATAATAATTAATTATTATCATAAAAAATGACAGTCAAGATTCTAGCCACAGGCGGAACATTCGACAAGGAATATGATGAGATAGAGGAAAAGCTAGTCTTCAAAGAAACGCATATACAGGATATGCTAAAAAAAGGAAGATGCGAGATCAAGGTCAGCATAAGGACTTTGATGCTTATTGACAGCTTACATATGACAACTGCAGACAGGCAATTGATCCTTGAAACTTGCAAAAAATCTGATGAGGATAAGATTGTCATAACGCATGGCACTGGCACAATGGAAGATACTGCAAAATTTCTTTACAAGAACATAAAAAATAAGACAATCATTTTGACAGGTGCAATGGTTCCCTATATCTTTGGCAGCTCTGATGGACTGTTTAATATTGGAAGCGCATTATCCTTTGCACAATCTTTGCCGCACGGTGTCTACATTGCGATGAACGGAAGATATTTCAACGCAGATAATGTCACAAAGAACACGAAGACAGGCAAGTTTGAGGAGATAAGATAATCGATTTCTAAGTAATATTAAAGATTATTAAGAACATAACGGATTTAATTCTCTATCTCACACCCAGTTTCTTCATCTTTCTTATCAGTGTCTCATACCTTATCTTAATCTTCTTTGCAGTTTTAGAGATATTGCCATTATGCTGCAAAAGTGATTTGCGCAGAAACTCTTTCTCAAACTCATGCTCTGCTTCCTTCCATGTAAGGTCTTTCACAGGCAATAACTTCAGTATATCTTCGCTTACTGTTGAGACATTCTTGTACATCTCTTCCAGTTTGCCAGGATGGATTATCTGCTTGTAAGCATCTAATGTCCCTCTTAATATTGTATCAACTGCTTCCTTAGTGTAATAATTTGGCATAAGAAGCTCTTTCCTTAATTTTTTGATCTCAATCCCAAGTTCATTTACTGCGCGATGTATGCTTCTTCTATCAACTTTAGTGACATCAGCAACCTCAGATACATTGCCATAATGCGTCTGGATCAGTTTAGTAAAAAACTGTTTTTTGAAGAGTTTTTTTGCTGCCTTGAAAGAAAGCATAGTATTTATATCAAACTGTATCAATGGCTTCGTCTCGATCTTGTCTGAGATATCCTTGTTGAGCTCATCTATCGTAACTCCCAAGAACTTATGCATAGCCAGGTCAATGGCTGGCTTTAATGGCTTAGCCATTACTTTTTCTAATGTTTTAGAATCAAGATACTGCTCATCTGAAGCTTTAATGTCCTGCATAACTTCTTTCTTATCTTTTTTTTCTAGCATACTAAGCTAGTAGCATGGTTGTTATATAAATATTTGCTTAGAAACTGATACAAAAATTGTATCACTTTGTAGTAAAACTGATACAAAAATTGTATCACTTTAGAAAGATTTAAATATCAAATGAGATTAAATGCTTATGAATGGCCATGAAACAGGAAGCGCTGTACTATGTTTTATATGAGCAGCAAAAAGAATTCCAAGAAAACAGAGAATATGTAGAGAGAGAACTGACAAAAAAAGCGATATCTTTTATCAGGCTAAAGCTGCCGATAGTAGTAACTGGGATCAGAAGAGCAGGAAAATCAACGCTATTAAAGATCATTAAAAATGAGCTTCAATTAAAAGAAAAAGATTATTTATATATTAATTTTAACGATGAAAGATTGATTGATTTCTCAGTAGAAGATTTCCAAAAGATCCTGGATTTTGCAAATGAGCAGGGATTTAAAGAAAATTGCTATCTTTTTATTGATGAGATCCAGGAAGTTAATAAATGGGAAAAATGGGTTGACAGGATAAAAGAAAAGCATCCGATCTTGATAACTGGCTCAAATTCAAAATTGCTTAGCAAGGAAATCTCCACAATTTTAACAGGAAGATCCATTAATACCAATTTATATCCTTTCAGTTTTAGGGAATTTCTAGATGCAAAGAAAATAGATATCGCAAATTTTAGACTGGATATAAAACTGCAGGCAATATTAAGAAAAGAATTTTCACTGTTTTTAGATAGTGGTGGAATACCAAAAGTTATTGTAGATGATGACAAACGCCTTCTGCATGAGATTTATGAAAACATAATATATAGGGATATTATAAAGAGATTTAACAAAAACCTTGAGAAACCGATTAAAGAAGCATCTGCCTATCTTTTATCAAATATATCTAAAGAATTAGGCACAAGATCGATGTCAAATATAATTGGAATAAAGAATTTAGCTACTTTAAAATCTATCTTAGATGCATTTGAGAAAGCATTTTTATTCTTTTTTGTGAATAAGTTTGATTATTCAGTCAGAAAACAGATACAGAATCCAAGAAAAGTATATTGCATAGATAACGGCTTTGGAACTAATATCGGATTTAGGTTTTCTGAAGACAAAGGAAGATTTCTAGAGAATCTTGTTTTTATTGAATTAAAAAGAAATGATAAAGAGGTATATTACTATTCAGATAAAGGAGAATGCGATTTCGTCATTAAAGAAGGCATTAAGATTAAAGAAGCCATTCAAGTGTGTTATGAATTAAACGACGAGAATAGAGAGAGGGAAATAAACGGATTGATTGGCGCATTAGATAAATTTAATTTAAATGAAGGATTAATTTTGACATTTAATCAAGATGATGAGCTTAAAGTTGATGGAAAAAAGATAAAAGTATTGCCAGTTTGGAAATGGATATTAGCTTAATTAAGAATTAGATAATACATTTGCTAAAAAAAGAGGTTTGCTTAATGCTAAATAAGAAATCACAGGTAACAGTTGTCATAATCCTAGGCATGATAGTATTTCTTAGCTTGATGCTTGCTATTTATCTGCAGGAACTTTATGTTGAAGGAACATTAAAGCCGCATATTTACACTGGAACTTCATTGCAAGCTCAGTATGATTCCTTAAATGCATACGTTAACTTCTGCCTGAAAGATGCAGTTGATGGGAGAAACAAAGAAGATTCTCCGATATTAAAGATAGCAAGGCAAGGCGGCATTTTAGCGGATTTCAAGGATTTTGTAGAATACAATCCTGACCCAAACTTTTTTACAGATAGGATAAATGTTCTTTGCAAGCAGCAAGAAAACAAGGGATGTGTGCAGAATATCCTGACAAAGCAGCAGATTGAAAATGAGTTAAATGCAAATATCTACCTAAACTTTCTTCATTGCCTCAACATAAAGGAATTTGAGAGCAAAGGTTATGTTGTTGAATATAATCAAAGTAAGCTAAAAATTGAAACTGTAATAGCTAAAGATGACACTAGCTTCAAGCTCTATTATCCTCTCAAGATCAGCTCTCCTGACAACAATGAAGTTACCCTCTCATTAGACCAGTGGTTATACAGAACAAACATACCATTAGGAAGATTATATGACCTTGCGATAGACATAGTAAATGAGGAAGCTACTAACTCATATTTCGACAAAGATGCCTGGATGCTAAAAAACAATGCACAGATAATGATCGAGAAGCACAAGCCATATCCAGATACGATCTACCAGTTAAGGTTTGATAAGAAAGATAAGACACAAAGTAATCCATTATTTAGAAAAAAGAGTATGCAGTTGATGTTTCAGTTTGCAATAAAAGGAATAAGCGCTCCAGGAAAACCATATCCAAACCTAGAGCCTGTCTTAGGCTGCTGCAGTATTGCAAGCACTTGCTTTAAGAACACAGAAGAGCAAGCATGCAAAGATAAGCATGGAGAATATTCTGCAGAAGAGAGCTGCACATGCAATCCAAAATCTGATTACAAGAATCTTACTCAATTGACAAAAGTCTGCACATATAAGAATTCAGTCAAGAGCCATGGCTCATCATGGTGCAGTTATGATGCAATTGCAGGAAAAGCATATGATCTTGTCGGAAGCAGGCATTACCTTAACACATGCATAAATGGTGAAATCATAATTGAAGAATGCCGCGACTTTAGAGAAGAGCTTTGCACAGAGAATACTTTAGTTACTAAAAATTCTTTAAGCCATCAAGAGAACATCACAAAAGCAGCTTGCAGGAAGAACCGTTGGCAGGATTGCTTACAATGCACAGATAAGCAATGCTGCGAAGACATAAATGCAAGAGATTGCATCTGGAAAGATTACCTAAATACAGAGAGAAAATGCCTGCCTTATGTAAGCCCTGGATTAAAGTTCTGGGAAAATGATCCTGCACAATCAAAAGTATGCAATACTGCAAGCCAAAAGACAGAATTTCTCGGATTAAAGACAAACAATGCATGGATAGATTCAACTGCAGTCTTATGCTATGGGGCAGGAGACTGCGGCAACTACAGGAACATTGCTAATGAAATAACAAGATTTGGATTTTATAATACAGATGGAAATGAGCAAGAGTATGTATATCTTGAGAATAATCTGATAAATAACGCAGAAGATTCAGTGATAAAGCTTCCTATAGAGACTGTTTCCCAGCCTTTGCTTGCATCTGAACAGGAAATATTTAAGCAAAGCACAAATTATCCTGCTGCAGAAGAGATTGCAAACGCACTTAAGAATCTAGACACATATAAAAAAGAGCTGTTTGAGAGATATAAGAGTGAAAATGCAAAACGTCCTGCATTGAGCAGATGCGATCTATGGAAAGCCCCTCAAAACACAGACAAATGTTCCTACTGCACAAAAGACTTTTCATCTGGAAGATCATGCTCAGAATATAAATGCAAAAACCTTGGCAAAGAATGCAGGTTTACTTATAATCGCGGCATTCCCCAGTGCAACTCTCCTGAAAATATTGATCTTGTTCCGCCTNNATTTTGGTCCAGAATCCACTCCTTGGTTTAAAGGCTTTGCGATCGAGCCAGAGATCCTACCGCATGAATTGATAAGCTTTGGGATTACCACAAGCGAAGAAAGCATCTGCAAGATGACTTACCTTCCTGAGTCAGACTTTAATCTATTGCCTGCAACCTGGTTTGGAGACACTGCATACAAAACAAGCCATAACATAAGCATAAGGTTGCCAACAAAGATAGAGCTTCCTGAGAATTTCTTTAAGACAAACAACTTAAGCAGTTTAGCTGATCTCTCAAAGCTTCCCAGATTTGCTAACAAGAGAAATAATCTTGCTGCATTGAAGCTTTTGGATGAGTTCAAGCAAGGCAATTACCATCTTTTCATCAAATGCAATGACAGGTTTGGAAATACAAACAGCGATGAATTCTTTATAAGATTTAAGATTATGTCAAGCTTAGATGATATACAAGCGCCTGTTATTTTAGATGCTATTCCGAAAAATAACTCGATTCTTACAAAAGATTTTGAGGTTTTTCCTCTAAAAATTTATGTAAACGAGCCAGCCGAATGCAAAGCAAGCACTATGGACATCAACTTTGAAAATATGGAATACAGGTTTGCATGCCCAACATCTGAATATGATGTAACAGGAATTGCTGCAGGCAGCTATGAATGCAACACAATCTTGCCTTTTGCAGAAAAATACTTTATCAGATGTTCAGACAAGCCTTTGCAGACAGCAGAGTTCTTGCTTGCGATCAACTATAGTCAGCCTAACCTAACAGAAGAAAACTTAAGGATAAATAATAAAGATAATAACCATGTGATTGTTGACGAATCTGTAAATTTTGCCAGCTATTATACACTATTGTCAGATATAAATGCATTAAAGAGCAAAAATAGCAAGAATCTCTTATTATTTAACTTTGATAAGGACATAGAGCTAAGGTTTGGGATAAGTGCAATGCCAGTCTGCAAGATTTCCGATAAAGAAGCAGAATTTGACAAAATAGTGGAAGAATTTATTTGTGAAGCAAAAGAATCCTACAACGCAACAAATCAGAATCCAGAAGCGCCAGCTGAAGTTATAGATTACCTTAATTTTAATTTTACAGAGCCATTCATCTGCGCAAAAACAATTGCACTGCCAGATAATTCCACAACTTATTATATAAAATGCCAAGACAAGAATGTTAGTGAGCAGGTTGCAAATGAGGAGATAAAGAGAAACATCGCAAAAGAAAGCTTTGAATATCTATTGAGAAGATCATCTGGCTTAGAGATAACAAGTGTTCTTCCAGATGCGCAGGCTGATACAATTTCTCCTAAGATTATTGTAAAGGTAGACGGAAATGCAGAGCAAGATAGCATAAGATGCTCTTACAGGAAAACTAGCTCATCGAATTATTACTCACTGCAGCACACAGATGCCGATGAAAGTATATTCTCTGCAAGATTAAGCAACTTAAATAATTTCGAAGAATATGAGTATGACATAAAGTGCACAAATAAGTATGGGGATATTGCAACTTCAAGCGCAAGGTTTACTGTGATTGTGAGCTGACAAACCTAAATCTAATCTTCTATCTCAGTATCCACACAGGCCTATAGAATGTCCTTTTGACATCATCATTCTCTACTACTATTTTTGCTAGATATTCTCCTGCTACAACATCTCTAGGAAGATCCAAGAAAAGATAGACGCCTCTCCTATGATCATTAAGGTCATTGACTTCATCTAAGTCAAACAGATCGCTTCTTGTAAACAGGTCAAGCTCATCAATAGTCAGAGACACCCGTAAATCATCAAGATCGCTTTTTGCAAGGTTCTCTACAACAACTAATGCAGATAAAGTATCCTCATATGGATAAACAACCCCATAATCCCCTAGATAGAGATGCTTTACTTTTAGGTCTTCCCTGAGCAATGATCTGGCTTCTGAGATTACAACTAAAGAAATTATCATCAATAATGCGATTAATACAGAGAATAAGCTTTTAACACCTTTTTTTGCCATGATTCCACCCTCTTTTAAGATTACACTTTTTTTAAGATTTAATTTTATAATAATTATCTACCAACTTATTTTGAGTATTTTACAATAGTAATAATTTATTTGTTTAAATGTTTTATGTTTTTTTGAAGAACACTAAGGATTAATAATGTAATATCAGAAAGAATAGAATGTATTTACGAGCACTGCGCCTCTAATAACACCTTCTTATTCAACACTTTTGTTGCATTGAGAATCTCTACACCTAAAAGCTTTCCTTTATCATCAAAATCAAGGATGATGTTCTCATTCAATTCAATTGTCTTCTTTGCTTCGCCATCTTTTAGAGGCTGATCTAGATAGATGTATGCTGCATCAACTTCCTTATCGTATTCGAGTTTCATAGTTTACATAACGGTGATTATCTTTATATAATTTTCTATTTCAATGAACTTAATCCTTACAGCCCTATGCTTTACGATGCCTGCAGCCTCTTTTGTGCCGTCAAAAGATTTTTTGATATACATCGCATGACTTAGAATGTGCTCTATCTCCAGCTCAGTCACTCCTCTTTGTCTCATCCTCTTTTTAGCATGGTCTGAGTAAATGATATCCATATCTTACTAATAGAATATGTTATTGTTTAAAATATTATCTGTTAGTATATCTATTAAATTAGCAATCTATTTATACCAAAACGTTTTTACTCACCTCATGTTCAATCTATTAAAGAAGCAAAAAATAATCTCTCTTACAACAGATTTTGGAGTTCAGACACGAGGCATTGGAATAATGCACGGCACTATCATGAAGCTATGCCCTGATGCTAAGGTAATTGATCTGATGCATGGCATCCCTGATTTTGACCTAATTACAGGAGCAAGAGCTCTTGAGACAGTTTACGATCTGCCGATTGGCTGCCATGTTTGCGTGATTGACCCTGGCGTTGGAACTGAAAGGCGCGGAATAATAATACAAACAACAAGAGGAGATTACTTGATTGGTCCAGATAATGGTGTATTATTGCCTGCTACCAAATTTTTGAACGGCATAAAGAAAATTGTTAAGATAACTAATACAAAGTACATGAATAATCCTGTCTCTCCAATCTTTCATGGAAGAGATGTATTTGCCCCAGCTGCTGCTCACTTGTTAAATGGTGTTAATATTAAAGAATTTGGCTCAGAATTAAAAGAGGAAGAATTAGTCAAAGCGCCTTATGATGAAGCAAGTTTAAAAGAAGATTCAATCAACACAATTAAAGCTACAATCATAGATGTAAACAAATTTGGAAGCTTCCACCTTAATATAAACCATGAAACATTTGATACTTTCTTGACAAGAAATGAGCGCAAACTAGGAGATAAGCTCATATTATTATTTAGAAAAAAGAAACTCCTTGTTACAATAGCAAATACTTTTGGTGAAGTTGCTCGAGGCAAAGAGCTTATAATGAAGGATGATTATGGAAGAGTAGAAGTTGCTATTAACCAGGGAAGCTTTATCGCAAGGCATAAGGTAAAAGTTGGAGATAAAGTCACAATTAAGGCATAATAACTTCAGAAAAGAACTAATTTCCCTAAAACATTTTCTTGCTTGATCATTCCAAGATTTTTGCTAGTATCTGACCATGATACTGTACCAGAAACAAGATAAGAATCATCCTTTCCTTTTTTGATCTCTTTCACTTTCTTAACAAAGATTTCATCATACTTAGTCTTAAAGACAATATAATCGCCTACTTTAGGGTTCAACAATCCTGTTGCAAGATATCTTTTTGAAGGTATCAGCTCTGGCCAGCAGCTTTCTCCGTATACTTTAACAGTAAATAGTATTCGTTTTAGTTTATCAAGTATATTTTTCATAGTAAAGCATAATATAATAAATATTTATTCTTGCTAATATAGCTTATCAGTAATTTCCTTATACGCTTTATACCTTTCAGGCACTCCTTTTGCTTCATAGAACATCTTTGCTATTTCATCCACTGCATCAAGCAATTCTTTTGCATGCTCTGAGCAGAACTCCTGCTTATTTGTTGAGCATAATTTAGTTGCTTTCCAGAATGCTTCATGCAATTTTGGGAATTTCTCAAGATGTGCAGACTTAAAGAAATCAGTCCATAATATAGAAAGCTCATTTTTGCAGAGCTGTGCCTGCTCTTCTTTTGCGTGTATTCTTCTCACAACCCTGTTAGTGTACTGCAGTAATGCAGTTTTATCTGCAGCTGCATCTTTAGTATTTTTAGGAACTTCAAGCTCTTCAAGCTGTTGTGTCATCCTTGCAACTGTCTTTGCTGCAATTTTAGCAGGAGTTGGGTCATAGATACCACATGGAACATCACAATGCGCGTTTGCAGTAACTGTTGGCAATAGCTTCATAATCTGATTTTTTAATGCAGTGTTTATTTTTGATTTCATTTTCCTCATCCTCCGATACGATATAAAAATTAGTTTATTAATAGTTTGTTCATTAACATACTATTAACTATAGTTAAGATAATTGCTAGAATTTATAAAGTTTATGTGAGAGAGGGCTAATTATCCTTCCAAGAACTTCTTCAGCTTCCCAAGACCTTCCTCTATCTGGTCAACATTAATGCCAGAGAATGCCATCCTGATATATTCCTGGTCCTCTGTTGGTAATCTTTTGCCGAAATGGTCTCTTGTAGTAAAGGAAACTCCAGTCTTCTGCAATGTATCTACCCTGAATCTTGCAAGCTCTTCCTTGCCTTTTTTATATCCTAATCGTCTAACTGCAGCTGTCACATTTGGGAACAGATAAAAAGCGATCTCTGGCATATAGCATCTTACACCATCTATATCATTCAATAATTTGACTGCAACATCTCTTCTCTGCTTAAGGACTTTAACGATTTCTTTATGTCCTGATTGGTCTCCTTTCAATGCTTCAATTGCTGCATACTGTATGAAATGTGTAGAGCAGCTTTCATCATTCACATTCAATCTGATAAATTGGTCAATTATCTCTTTTGGACCAATAGCTGCACCAAGTCTCCATCCGGTCATTGCAAATTTTTTAGAAAAGGTATAAAGAATAACTGTTCTTTCCTGCATTGCTGGCAAAGAAGCAATGCTTTTAGATTTGCCTGAATACCTTATGTCAAAATACGCTTCATCACTCAACACAAATAGATTATTATCGATAGCCAATTTAGCTATTTCTTTCATCTCTTTATCATCGCTTTCGCATGCCAATGGATTCTGACCATTATTATAGATAAGAGCTTTTGTTTTTTTAGTGATCAGACTTTCCAACATTTCAAGATCGATCTTAAACCCTTTCTCGCCTTCAACATAGCCATAAGGAACTGCTTTACCTTTGTGAAATTCTATCTGGCTTTCATAGATTGGATAACCTGGAGTCGGATAAAGAACTTCCTCACCTTCTTCCATAACTGACATTATAAATTTGCCGATAGATGGCTTGCCGCCTGGCTGGATTGCAACATTTTCCATAGAATATTTTAATCCACGCGCTTTTCCGATATCTTCAGCAAGTGCTTCTCTTAACTGCTGAATACCTGCGCTTGCGCAATACCCAGTCTTGCCTTCATTCATAGCTTTTGTAGCTGCATCAATAATATTCTGCGGAGTTTTTATATTCATATCTCCCAGATGCAACGGATAGACTTTATTTCCTTTTGCTGCATAAGCTGCGCATTCTGCGCTGACTGCAAATGCTGTTTCTGTCCCTAAACGAGACATTCTTATTGCCGGTTTAAAAATTGTAGTCATATCTAACACCCTCTCTTAAAATTGTTAGTGATTTTTTATATTTATTAATTTGAATTATTTTATTTAACTATATTTTACTTAACTATATCTTGCACTTCCATTGTTCCAACGAAACTCTATTCACTAAATTAGGCGGCACTTTACATTGCACTGCAGCAACCACATTCTCTGCTGCCATTGTTGCCATCTTTGTCCTTGTTTCGATTGTTGCGCTTCCTACATGCGGAACGATAAGAGCATTGTCTAACTCTTTCAATCCTGGTGCCATTGCTGGCTCTTCTTCATAAACATCTAAAGCTGCACCAGCAATCTTTCCTTTCTTAAGCGCTTCAACAAGAGCTTTTTCATTGATAACTGGTCCTCTGCTTGTATTAATCAATATTGCTGTATTCTTCATCAATCCAAATTCTTTTGTTGAGATCATATGTTTTGTCTGGTCATTCAAAGGAACATGCAACGTGATAAAGTCTGCTTCTTTTAACAACTGATCAAAATCAGCATACCTTGCACCAAGCGCTTTATCTACTTCTGGTTTTGGTCCATCATGCTCATAATATATTACCTTCATGTTAAAGCCATTGACTGCTCTTTTTGCAACTGCGCTTCCTATCCTTCCAAGACCGATGATTCCAATAGTCTTGCCTGTGATTTCATGCCCCAACATCAGCATAGGTCCCCAGCCTTTGTATTTTCCTGCTCGCATGAACTTATCACTTTCAACTAATCTTCTTGCTGCGCACATCAATAATGAGAAAGTCAGGTCTGCAGTAGTATCTGTCAATACACCTGGAGTATTAGTCACAGGGATAGAATATTTCGTAGCTGAAGAGACATCAATATTGTTATAGCCAACAGCATAGTTAGCGATTACTTTCAAGTTTGGATTAGAAGCGATTATCTCTTCATCGATGTTATCAGTCAATAAACACAACAGGGCATCTTTGCCTTTGATACCCTTGATTATCTCTTGTTTTGTAAGGACTCTGTCATGTGAATTTACCTCGACTTCGCAGAATTTTCGCAATAGGTCTAATCCTGGCTTTGGAATTTCCCTTGTTACAAATACTTTTGGCTTTTTGATCTTAATCACACCCTTTTTATTATTTTTTAGATACTTCACTTACTATTTATCTGCCAGATTTATTTTTATCTGCCAATTTACCTAATGCCTTCACAACAGCCTCTTCAACCAGCTTAGGCGTATATTGTATCAGCTCTTTATGTGTATATTTGCCTGTTGCTGTTGGGAGAATAACATCAAAGTATTTATATGTTTTTTCATAACCATGGCCCACACTACCTGGAACAGCTATAATCTTTTTCCTGTATCTCTTTGCTATCTTAGCAATCCCGACAGGTGCCTTATTATGCATGCTCTGCTTGTCTAATCTTCCTTCACCTGTTATAATCAGATCACTTTTCTTGATAACTTCTTTAAGGTTCAGTATCTCACTTATGATTTCAACTCCAGATTCAAGCTTTGCATTGCAGAAAGCCCTTAACCCAAAGCCTAATCCACCTGCTGCACCAGAGCCCGGAAGTGATGCTACTTTAGACTTATTATGTGCATTAGCAATATTCCTCAACGCTTTGTCCAGAAACTTAACCTCTGATTTGCTTGCGCCTTTTTGATGCGCGTATATATGTGCTGCTCCATGCCTGCCGTATAACGGATTGGATACATCGCATGCAACTAAGAACTTGATTTTTTTTAATTTAGGACTGACATTGGAAGTATCGATTACTCTGACATCTGATAATAATTTGCCACACATGAATGCATTGTGGTTAACACTTTCACCATCTTTATTCAAGAATTCCACACCAAGAGCTTGCGCCATTCCGCAGCCTGCGTCATTTGTTGCACTACCTCCAATTCCAACGATAATTTCTTTTGCTCCTCGCTTAATTGCATCAAATATCAGCTCACCTACACCATAAGTCGTTGTGTAGAGAGGATTTCTTTTGCTTTCATGAACCAGAGTCAATCCTGCTGCTTCAGCCATCTCGATAAATGCAAGATGCTGATGATGTGTCTTATCGTAAACAAAAGCATATTTAGCTTTTACTTTATATCCTAACGGTCCAGTAACATTTTTGGAGATTATTTTTCCTTTCAGGTCAAATACAACTGCCTCTATTGTACCCTCACCACCATCTGCCATCGGCATTATCTTGATTTGAGAATGAGGATAAATTTTTTTCACTCCTTTTGCCATAAAACTAGCTACTTGTTTAGCAGAGAATGTTCCCTTAAAAGAGTCTGGAGCAATTAATATTTTCATTTTAGATTATCACTAATTTACTGATATTCCTAATTTCCAACTAGAGTTATAATTTCAGTATTTAAGAATTGCTATTTTCTTGGAGTTAGATTTATATACAATATACGCTTACTTTACCCAATATAAATATTATCAAGAAATGAGGTGAGAATATGTGTTTGGCAAAATTATTGAAAGGCTATGATGGATGGTCAACATTAAGCCTAAGATTGGTGATAGCTGCAGTTTTCTTGTTCCATGGCAGCCAGAAATTATTTGGTGCATTTGGCGGAGGAGGAATTGCAGGAACAGCAGGATTTTTTGGTGGAGTTGGAATACCATTGCCACTTGTAGCTGCATGGCTGGTTGGTTCAGTCGAGTTCTTTGGTGGACTAGCTGCTTTGTTAGGAGTCTTTACAAGATATGCTGGTGCATTGTTATCAGCAGTAATGGCCGTAGCTATCCTAACTGTGCATCTGAAGAACGGATTTTCAGGCGGTGGTGGATTTGAGTTTCCATTGATGGTATTAGCAGGAACACTCAGTTTGATATTATCAGGCCCTGGAAAAGCTTCATTGGAGAAGACGCTTTGGAAGAAGGAGCTGTAAGACGATTAATTTTTTATTTTTTTTATTATTTTATAGTTATTTAATATATCTATACAAATCATAAAAGGATCCAGGATTAAGTTGAAAACCTATACTACCATAACCTCGTAAAGGTAAAATATCTTAGAACTAATTGAGACCAGGCTCATTACCGTAATCTGCTAGGACATGATATTGGATGACCTAATCTTTGACAATATGATTTCCGTAACTGAGAGTTACAATACTTATTACTACAACAATCAGAATCA
>DUGA01000086.1 GCA_013331615.1 Candidatus Woesearchaeota archaeon
GTTGATTTGGCATCAGTATATAATATATGTGTCATGCCAACCTTATAGCCTGCAAATCCCAATGGCTTAATATCCTTAACATTTGCTGCCCAATATTTAACAGCTGGATAGATTCTTTTAGCCCTGGATCTAGGCCAATACTGCATGCTTCCCCTGTTAGGCCATCGGATGTGTGCCATTTTTTGTGTTTTTTAGGTTTTTATTCGATGATATGTTATAATATTAAATTGATGATAACATAATATTAATGATACGTATTACCGATAAGCAAAAGCATATAGCAAAGAGCATAGATTGCTCTCCCTGTTAAGCTTTAGCTTTATCTTAAAAAAGCCTATTTATGAAATGCCTTATAGAAACAGTAATTAAACTGTACTGAAAAGGCATATCTTTTCAGGCTCGTTTATATACAAGTGTTTAAGCCATGCTTAAACACTAAACACCTTTTGATAGTATGTGCATAAGAATTAGCACTTGTTTATAAAGGTTATGTATTTTTATTCTCGAGGGAAGATAAACAAAAGAGAGAGGTACGTGTACATAGTTGATTCTTCTACGTAAGAGCAATGGCTTGTCTCGAAAAACAAATTCCCACACTTTGTATGGAAATTTGCTCTTCACTCGACCGTCGCCTGCAAACACTTGTATGGGAAGCGAAATAGAGTCTCGCTCCATGGAACATCGCTCGGCTCAGACTTGGTATTTTATGATTGTGTTTGCAACATTGGCGACGTACGCCATTGCTCTTACTACATATATATTTTAGTGAAACTAGCTGCTTTAGCAAAATTTTAAATAGTATCAGGTTTACCTTAAATTATGACACCAGATTTCTTGATACCTGGAGCCACTATCGCACTGGCTGAACTAGGAGATAAGACAATGATAGCGATGATTGCGCTAAGTGCAAGATATAAGAAAGCCCATATTAAATTATTGCTTGGTGCGTTACTTGGATTCTTATTTGTAGACGGAGCAGCGATACTTGCAGGAGCATACCTATTTACGTTCTTGCCGAGCAAGATGATAAAGTTATTTGCAGGATTTTTGTTCATCGGATTTGGTATCTATATGCTATTTTTCCAGAAGGAAGAAAAGCTCAAAAAAGCAAGGGATGGGTCTGCTTTTTTGGCTGCATTTAGCCTTGTGATGCTGACAGAGATGGGAGACAGGACACAAATCGCAGCTGCATTATTTGCAGTAGAGTACAGCGTATTAAGTGTGCTTATTAGCACCTTAGTAGGCATAGGATTAGTGACCGTATTGGCAATTTTCATAGGTCAGAGAATCAACAAATACCTAAAACCAAAAATGGTCAATATGATAGCAGGCATCATATTTATTTTAGTTGGAATAGGCAGCTTTTTCTTTACTTAAGCTGATCATATACATAAAAACTTATTTTTATTTATAAGAGATAAAAAATTACAAGCAGACATACATGATGTGCAGTTTTGTTAAGGAAGGAGGAAAGGACAATTTGGACAGGGTATAAGCGAGCTGGAAAAAATTAAAATAACATTTATAAACTCTGGATTAATTTACCATCTCTATCGGGGTTGTGGGGTAACTTGGTCCATCCTTTCCGCTTTGGGACATGCAAGTTTTTGCATGCAAACAAGCGGACGATGCCGGTTCAAATCCGGCCAGCCCCACTTTAATTTATTTTTAATAAAAAGCTTTTTAAATACACTACTATTTTAGAGAATAAGTTATGAATTAAGAGTGATTATCATGGCAGGAAAAGAAAAAACAATCAAGATAGGATCTATCAAAAAATTCGGAACCAGATATGGTAGAACAACAAAAGAAAGGTTTGGGATTATAGAATTACAGCAAAAGACCAGCTATAAATGCCCTCACTGCCACTATGCTGCATTAAAAAGATTAGCTATGGGAATCTGGCAATGCTATAAATGTTCTGCAAAATTTGCCGGAAAAGCATATACTATCGGCAAGAAAACCGTTAAATTAAGCGAGGAACAACTAAAGGAACTAGAAGTAGTTCCAGAAGTTGTAGAAGAGCAGAAACAAGAAGAGGAAGAGTTTGAAGAAGAGCAGTCAGTCAAATATTAATGATATTTTTTAAATTTTATAAAAATAATGACGTGATCAATATGGCCATAAAATACAAATGTTTCAGCTGCAACAAAAATGTTGCACAGGATTATATCAGAAAGAATGTCAGATGCCCATACTGCGGCAGCAAAATACTTTATAAGCCAAGAAGCAACTCAACCAAGGTTAAGGCTAGATAAGCTTAACATCTCAGAATATAATCTAACATAATAATCTTTGATTTGATCAAGAGCATATGAGATATAAAGCGATTTTTCAAGTAGAAGGCAATCAAGAGCTATTATATAAATGCTTATCACAAGAGCAGGATAAGAAAGATCGTTTTGAGCTAAAAATAAGAAAAAGACCAAAAATGCTTGAGATTATCATGCTTGCAGATGATCATATTGCATTGAAAGCAATCACCAATTCAATGTCAAAGATGCTTGAATTGTATGAGAGATTAGAAAAGATTGAGTTGTAGTATCGAGCGAAGCGAGATACTACGACGGTTTGATTAAACTTTAGCGAAGCTAAAGTTTGTTGTGGAGCAAAAGGTTATGGCGGATAAAATACCAAAAGATACTGAGCAAAAAATACAGCAGCTGCAAATGCTTGAGCAGAATATGCAGCAACTGTTAGGGCAGAGACAGCAATATGGTGCGCAACTTCTTGAGATGGATTCTGCACTTACCGAGCTGAAAGATGCAAAAGAAAGCTATAAGATAATTGGCAATATCATGATTAAGAAAACAAAAGATGAGCTTGATAAAGACCTGAAATCAAAGAAAGAGATGGTCGAGCTTAGGATAAGAAGCCTTGAGAAGCAAGAAAAGCAGCTGAAAGATAAGGCTAGCAGCTTGCAGGCAGATGTTATGAGCGCATTACAAGCAAAATCAAAGTAATGAATAGATACATAATAATAGATGAGAAAATAATATCATAAAAAATAAAGATAAGGCATAAAAATTCTATAGGATAATTTTTATAAAAACTTGCAAAAAAATGGCTGAAGAAAGAGTTGAGGAGATTATTGCTGTAATAAAGGAAGTCCAGGAAGATTCTACAGTCCCAAAAAGCATCAAGCTTAAATTGCAGAAGATGGTAGAGATATTATCAGAGAACACAGATATATCCATCAAAGTTAATAAGACATTGCATGAGCTTGAGATGATAGATGGAGATAATAACACTGATTCTTTTGTAAGGACACAACTGATGAACATTGCAAGCATGCTTGAGAATGTGTAATAGGTTATGGATTGTAAAAATATTTATGCTCAGATTCTTATAAATTTTTATATACTAATGCATACTAAATTCTAAAAATGGCAACTAAACCAGAAAAATCAGGAGTTTCAACGCAGCATAAGGCAAACCTTGAAAGGCAGAAATCTAACATAAACGAGCAGATAAAGCAGCTTGAAAAGCAGATCTCTGAAACCAAGTATAATAAAAAGACGCAAGGCGCAATAGGTTTGTATAAGGCACAGATTGCACGTCTGAAAGAGAAAGAAGCTGTTAGAGCTGGTGTGGGAAAAGGAAGCAGTGGATATAGTGTAAGAAAGACAGGAGATGCTACAGTGATTTTATTAGGGTATCCTTCTGTTGGAAAAAGTTCATTGCTCAATGTTTTGACTAATGCAAATAGTCCAGTAGCTGCCTATGCGTTCACTACATTGACGGTCATCCCTGGAGTACTTGAGTATAAGCATGCAAAAATACAAGTTCTTGATGTTCCAGGAATTGTTTCTGGAGCAGCAGCTGGTCGTGGTCGTGGTAAGGAAGTTCTTGCTGTAATCAGAAATGCTGACCTGATTGTAGTACTGATGGATGTATTCCATCCTGATCATTATGATGTTTTAGTGCAGGAGATATATGATACAGGAGTGAGAATAAACCAAAGAAAGCCAGATGTAAAAATAGTGAAGACAACAAGAGGAGGAGTTAACATAGGGACTACAGTCAAATTAGAGCACCTTACAAAAGAGATGATAATAGCGATGTTAAAGGAATTCAAGATAAATAATGCTGACATCATACTCAGAGAGAACATAACTCCTGACCAGCTTATAGATGTGATAGAAGGAAGCAAGCAGTATATCCCTGCAATTGTTGTTGCAAATAAGGCAGATCTTCTTACTAAGGAGACTCTTGGGGATTTTAAAAGCAAATTATCGCCTGCAAAAGCTGACATCTTCATCAGCGCAAATATAAAGTATAACATAGATAGACTAAAAGACCTTATCTTTGAGAGATTGAATTTTATCAGGATATACCTTAAGGAAGTGAACAAGAAAGCAGATATGGATGTGCCATTGATAATGCTGAAAGGCTCTTCCATAAAGGATGTCTGCCTGAAATTGCATAAGGATTTTTTACAAAAATATAAGTTTGCAAGAGTCTGGGGAAAGTCTGTAAGGTTTGAAGGTCAGAAGATTATGAAACCAGAGCATGTTCTTATGGATGGAGATGTTCTGGAGATACACCTGAGATAATGAAAGTAGTAGAGAGGATGGATAATTTTATCAGTTCTAGATTATTCGTATTTGTTTAGCTTTTTCTGTAAAATAGTACAAAGCTACGGCGACTGCCGACGAACATTAGCTTNNGGAGAGTATTGCGTGTTGTGTTAAAAAATGTTTACTATAATGGCATTGCCCGGAAAAACTTGAACTAGGTTATTAGAATTATGTTCGTCATAATTTGGCAGTCGCCGTAGCTTTTGATGCTGTTGTAGTTAAACAAATACGATATTTTTATTAGTTCTTAATTGCTTTTGATTAATTAAAGTAGTATAATTATATTGTAGTTTATCCTCTATTTTGGTCATTAAATTTTTAAAGATAAGTCTTGCTGTGCCTAGTAAAAGTAATTTAATGAAAGATTTTTAGGGGCACATGAGTATATCATCAGAAATCGGAAGACGAGAATTTAATGCTGGAGCTTTAGGAATTATATTAGCTGCATTTATTGGACCGGCAGGATGCAGATTAGCTGAAAAAGCTATAGAGCTTGAACCTCACTTAGAGAGGAATCCTGAGAAATCTCTAGAAGAAAAGCTGCATGGACTGACAGATAAGCTAAGAGATTATGTTTATGCAAAGTATGATAGGTATCTGGCAACAGATAATGATAATCAGTCTTTACTTATGCAACTAAACATACGAGAACAGGCTGCAAATGCAGCTGAAAGGGCAGAAGCTGCAAAACATGCCTTGCTTGAATATATCAGAACTGAGTATAAAGAAGAATCTGCCATATTAGAAGCTGAGATAGAAGAATTTGACAGGGATCAACCAGGTAAAAGGCTTGAAAAGCTTTCTGCAATTTATGAAACATCTGATAGATGCTTAATATTTCATGACAAAATCTCTCCAGATAAGCCTATAAATTTGCAGGTAGCTATCACACCAAAATGCCATAGCCTGGATTATATTACACAAAGAGAAATAGAAAATACAGCATCTTCTGTAAGAGAAATAATGGCTCCATTAACATCTGGCTTCAACATGCCGCATATTATAGTGCGCGGAGAAGCAGTTATTATGCCATATAATGATTATAGAAATAAGATATTAGGCAGAGTAGGATATGATTATGATGCATCGAATACAAGCCCTGGTTTTATCCTTATAGATATGGCATCAGCATCATCAGTCGCAAGAAAATATTTTGAGCTATTTAGCAGAAAGCATGATGAATTTGAAAAGATCCTGACTGAAGACATGATGCTAGGGTTTACAGCAAATGTTGCTGAATTTTTAGAGATGTGTATGAGTAGAGATTTAGATCAGCGGAAGGAAAGGGCTGTTGCTCTGCATCAAAGATATTATGAATCATTATCAGAAATTCTTATGTATTTGGCTTTAAGAGAGAACTTCAAAAAAGCTATTGCAAATGAAGCTCCTAAGCAGCAGATTGCAGATTTTGAAAAAGCCTTTAAAAACATGTTCTTTAGGCATAGGCTTGTCGAAGGCATAGTATATGAAAATGAAAAACTGGCAATGCCTTTAGAGGAAAGAAGCGTTACATATATCTCTGCATATATTTCTAACATCAGGACCAGGGCAAGAATAGCAAATACAATAGCAAATAACCCATATTTTGCATTTGCTGAAGCTGCATTTATTTTAGGAAATTTAAATACTTATCTTCATATCAGCCGTGATTATGTGCTAAGTGCACTTATATTTATTGATGAATTTCTACGTGTTTACACTGATCAGGATAACCAGACAGAAAAACCAGATATTAGATTAGATCCTACATTAAAAACTACCAGTAAAGTCAGGTTTACATCACAGCTCCATAAGTTTACCAGCCAACAATTATCAGGATTAGGAAGATTTGCATATGCAAGGCAAACTGAAGGACAGATGGCTGATTATGACAATGCCTCAGGAAAAGGCTATCTGACTTCAAAAAGAACTTCTGCATTTCAAAAAAAATTTCAGATATTCAATCATCCAATAGACAGAAATGGACAATTAAATGCCCTAGCCGATATATTCATGAAATAAACTAATGAGATAAATTTCTTAGATATTCCAGCTTATACTTAAACCCATTCCTTTTTGCTAGCTTTTCAATTGCCTTGTCGACTGCGCTGCCATACTGCGCTGCTTTCTTTTTTCTCCAAGCAAACTCTTTTGGGATGCCAAGTGATTCTGAGATTTTTCTTAGGATGATTTTCTTATTTTCAGGAGAGATTTTTTCTTTTGCATCAATAGCCATTGCATTTAGGATGACATCTTTGTCGAGGTAAGGAGTAAGTGCAGTAAATTTGAGCTTTTTTGCAAGCGTACAATCTCTAAGAAGGTCACGCGCCCATATTTTTTTTAATCCTTGCCAACATTCTTCGTTAATGTTGTCTGCATTATAGGTATCCTCGTTTTCATGTTTTGTTGCTGTGTTTATATCTTTATTTCCTGCGTCTGCATGCCTTTGATAGCCTGCAAATATCTCCTCGCTGCCTAAGCCAGAAAAGAAAACATCTATCTTGTCTTTTTTTGCCTCTTTAACTGCAGCATAGACCACAGTGGCAACACCTGCTGCAACAATGTTTGTTATGTTTTGGTAAGAACCTGTAGAATCATTTTTATCTGAGTCTTTTGGTGAGAATTTTAAGTCCAATAATTTTATGACTTTCTTCAGAATTTTTTCAACGCCATCAAGCTCTAGCTTGATCACTTTTAACTTAAAGCCTAGCTGCTTTGCTGCCTTTTGCGCAACTATTACGTCTTCTGCGTTATTATAGCCGACTGTGTAGCAGATGAAATCAAAATCTGATTTAAAACCTGTTTGTTTTCCTGTTTTATCAGAATAATTAGAATAATGTTTGCACAGATATGCAATTGTTGTAGAGTCAACTCCGCCAGAGAAGAATATGCCAAAGCGTTTTTGTGGAATTCTTATTTTTACTGAGTTAAGGATTGCGTCTTTTAATTTCTCCTGATTAGAGCTATATTTAGTGTCTTTCAATTCCATGATTGTGGTTTCCCAGTCTTTTTGAGCAATCAAGCTGTTGTTCTTAACAAAGAGTTCTTCCATAGCAACTGAAAAATAAGAGAGAGAATAAAAACTTAATGATTTAATGCGTCAGAAATAAATGAGAAGAATATTGATAAGAAGAATATTTAGCTCAGCTTACTGATTCCTGACATGCACATCCATCTGCGGGAATGGGATGCTTATTCCTGCGCTGTTAAGCGCATTGTAGATCCTTGTGTTTGCTTCGTCCTTTATCTTAAACCTGTTCTGATAATCTTTGACCCAAAGAAGCGCATCGAAGTTTAAGCTTGAAGCACCCATCTCCTTAAAATAGATAGAGGATCCTGGATCCTTAAGAACTCCTTTAATCTGCGAAACCTCATTTAACACAAGCATTTTTACCTTGATGATATCACTACCATACGCAACGCTAAACGGCACAGCAATCCTTATAGTGCTGTCTGGAAGCACATAATTTACTATCTTTGAATTAGCAAGCTGACCATTTGGCATGATAATAATCTCGTTGTTTCTTGTCTTTATCTTTGTACTTCTAAAACCAACATCCAATACTATGCCTTTAGTAGTTGCATCTATCTCTATCTCATCTCCAACTTTCAATGACTTGTCAACAATCATCGAGATTCCGCCAAATACATTATTTAAAGTATTTTGGAGAGCAAATGCAACCGCGATTCCTGCAACACCTAAGCTTGCCAGCAATGGCCCGATCTTGATGCCCCATGAATCCAATAAGAACATAAGGACAATAATCACGACAAGGATATAAGAAAACCTGTCCAGCAACCTTACAAGCTGATCATCTATCTTTGACATGGTCTTTTCTGCCCATTTCTTGCCCCATTCGTGGATAAGGATCTTGAGAACTCCAGTTACAATATAGCCAATGATAATTGCAATCAATGTGCTAACAACATGGAATAAGTAAAAGCTGACTTTTTCATGCAGATTTAAGGGAATCAATGCAAACCTTATACCAGCCAATAAGAGAATCAATGAGATTGGCCTGCTGATCTTTGCAAGGATCAAGTCATCTAACTTTGTCTTTGTCTTGCTTGTAAGATGCTTTACATATTTTTCCAGAATATAGTAGACAATCTGCGAACCTAAATATACTGCAACCAGAACTATCACTGCTTTGATGAACTTGTTCTCAAGCAGATACCAATATCCGTTTGTTACACCATCCATAACTTGGTCTTGCAATGCCATAAAAGCCTGAAAAGGAAAGTTATATTTAAAGATTGTGATAATATCTTTTATCTCGAAAAAACAGAAACTATTATAAATGATTCTGGAAATAGAGTAGCAGAATATAAGTAACAAGTAAATTAATGCAATAAGCAATAAAGATATTTAATGAATAATGACAGGTGGTTTTAATGGCTGAACAAGTAAGCAAAGATGAGCAAGTAGGATTTCATAAAGGAGCATTAGCAACTTTAGCAAAAGAAAGAGAAGAGATGCAGAAAGTTCTTGCAATAGTCGAACAGCTGATGCAGCTGCATATCAAAGGATTAAAGGATTTAGGTGTTGATTTAGTTGCACAGGCACAAGAGATGCAGAAGGAAGCTAAATCTGATAAAAAGCCAGCAGGCAAGAAAAGACCGATTGAAGATATGCTAAGGAAGTAATAATAGAGATAAAATTATCTTTTAATTTTACAATATATTTTTTATACTAACTGTCATTCTTTTAAATTATGAGATTTTCATTTAATTGCTATGGGCATGAGAATGTTCTTTCTAGGCATAGGAATACTATCGAGTTCACTAAAGACAAAGAACTAAGTAAAGATGGGGATTGTATCATAGGTGTAAATGCTGATTTTGACAGCAGAAAACTGATTGCATTTGTAGATAATGTTGAGAGAATAAAGATAGTCATGAAAGTAGAAGATTTAACAGAGGAGTTTTTTGCGCAGATAAATAAAGATTTCAATGATTCGCATGAGATCGTGTTCAGAATAACTGAGTTTAAGAGTTTCAGGACGCTTGGGATCAAGGCAACAAAGGCTGCGAAGGATATCGATAAGGAATTAGTTGAGAAAATGAAAAATCCTGATGCTAAGATGAATGTTATCTTTGAGGCAGTAGAATGAAAAAGCACTTAAGCAACAGCGAAGTGAAAGAGATAAACCTACAGTTACATAATCTGTATAAGTCAGAGAATTTTATCGATAAGAAAGATGTTGTTATATTGGAAGATGAGATAGTAAAAATAAACAACAAAGCTGCATTCTTTTATTATACCGCAAATAATAATAATAATGGGGTAGAGGGTAATACGGCTAAGATAATTGTACCGATATTAAAGATGGTCCTTGAAAATAACCTGGACAATTATTTTTATAAAAACCTGAAGAAAGTTACTGTCGATATGGGCGCAGTAAAGTTTGTTGTTTCAGGAGCAGATGTCATGCGGCCAGGAATAGTTAATTTTGATGACAGAATTTTGAAAGAGGAAATTGTGCTGATTGTTGATATAAACCACAAAAAGCCATTGGCTGTCGGCAAGATGATGTTTTCTGGGGATGAAGCTAAAGCACTTAGTTCTGGCAAAGTTGTTAAGAATGTGCATTATGTGGGAGATGGTGTTTGGAAAAAATAGAAATGGTGTTAGGTAGAGATAGAATTAACATAACAAATATTAGTCGCTGCTTGCTATCCGTCTGTTCTTGCTGACGAAGTTCATCAGCCTATTGTCCTTGACTTTGCCTGCGCCTAAGAAATCCTCTGAGTGTTTTTCACCTTCATTCTTGCATATCATAATCAAAAAGCCTGTGTTTTCATACACAACCTCTATGTCTTTGCCGCGCAGCCATTCCCTTTCTCTGTCTTTAGAGAGCTCAAAAACATTTTTCTTTGCGTTTTTGCCTAAAAGCTGGCTTCCTTCAATACTCAATCTTATCTGATTGTTGTGAAGCTCACCGATGTACATACCAAGAGAGTTTATCCTTACTTTAGAAGTATCAAGTAATGCAAATTCCTTGTTTACTATAAAGAGCTTGTTGTCTTTATTCATCAATAAGACATAGCTCTTTAACAAGAGAGAATAGTCTGTACCGTATTGCGACTCAAGCACGCTTAAGATCTCTTTTGTCTCTTTGCTGTTCAATATCTTTAAGTTCTGCATATTGAAAAATAAGAATGGTTATGATTTTAAAAAACTTTGCATAAGAATACCTATAGTCGAAGACAAAAATAATTGAGCAATAGTTGTCTTCTCCTAACATTGAAAGACACTAATTTATGCCCAAATATTTGTGTCTTTCAATATATCTCCCCAATCAAATCAGCAATTGAAAGAAATATATAAATTTTGCCTATG
>DUGA01000038.1 GCA_013331615.1 Candidatus Woesearchaeota archaeon
AAAATATTTGCTGCTTACACCATAGCTCTGGCTTGCATCAGTAAGCGCATTAAAGAAAGGAACTCCAGACTGCATCTTGACAAGAAGGTATCTGCCTGCAAACAACACTTCTTTATCTATCTCAGTCTGCCTTTTTCTGATATACACTGTAGGTGCATTCAGCAAAAATAAGAACACTAATAAAAATCCAATTGCAAATATTCCAAATGTTATCAGAAGATTAACAGGGTCGCGACCGCGAAACTTATCCATCATCATAAACATCAATAAAGAAATTGTTGCAGAGATATACATCGCGCCAAGAAGTGATTTCTGCACAAAATGATAGCTGCTTTCCTTCATATGTGCAATCCTGAGATTTATCTTTATGTTCGGAAAACTGTGTAGTATGAAGTTGATCACTTTTTTGATGAGTATCACCTATTATAGAGTGTTATTATTTTTATTATAGTACTATGCTATAGTTATCTATACAATTCAGAGATTCTGCGTGTAATATTTTGCAAATATGTAACCTATCTCGTGCACATCACATATGTTTTTCTTGACAAGCCACTTTAAAATGTCTATCTTTTCTTTAAGGTCTTTGTCGATCTCTTTCTCCTGCATTCCTGTGTAGAGGTTAAGCGTATCATAGATGTGCTTTGATTTTGCAAGCGTCTTTATCTGGTCTTTCCCAACATCAAGCTGCAGCAACACTCTTGCATCGCCTGTTGGCGTAATTTCAGCAAGCTGTAAAGTCCTTCTTTTTCCAGTTCTTCTGTTTCTGTTTTGGCAAAGCAACAGAGAAAGAGCAGGCAGTACTGCCTTTGGAATATCTATAGGTGGATTAGTCAACCTCATTATTGTCTCTTCAGCATTATTTGCATGGATAGTTGCATATACACTATGTCCAGTATGCATCGCTTCAAAGAGAACTTCTGCTTCAGCTTTTCTTCTTATCTCTCCAACAAGGATCCTGTCTGGCCTCATTCTGAGTGAATTGACAACAAGATCTAACATTGTGACTCCGCCTTTTCCCTCTGGATTTGGATTTCTTGTTTCCATCGGCACCCAATGTAATGTCTTTGGAAGTGTAATTTCCCTTGTATCCTCTATGCTTATTATACGTTGGTTTGGTGGGAAGAAATTTGCAAGTACGTTCAATGTAGATGTTTTTCCTGAACCTGTTCCGCCTGCAATTAATGCGCTAAGCTCATGTTGCATACAAAGCCAGGTAAATGCAGCTTGATCAAAACTCATTGTTCCAGCTTTAAGAAAATCAGTTATTGTCCATGGTTTTTCAGCAAACTTTCTGATCGTTATTGTGTTGCCTTTTGTCGAGATCGGCAATAAAGTGGCATTTACTCTGTCTCCTGATTTTAAGTGTGCATCCATCAACGGATTAAGGACGTTGATATCTTTTCCGACATCTCTTCCTATCATCGTTGAATAATGCCTGATCCTTGCTTCTGTTGGTATGATTATGTTTGTCTGCAGCCATCCATATTTTTTATGGTAAGCCCAGACTGGCTCAGTTGCTGTATTTACGACTATCTCCTCAAGAAAACCATCTTTCAGAAGGATATCTATATCTCCAAATCCAATATTCTGCTGGATGAGGTAATTGATCATGCTGTCAGAAGTCTCTTCATTTATGCTCGGAAAATACTTCTTGATAAGATGCATTATCTCTTTCTTGAACTTGTCTCTTATAACATCTCCTCCGCCTTCCTCAAATTCCACTTCCCCGATATTGACTTTAGAGATAAATTCTTCTCTGATCTTCTCAAGGATAAGCTTGGTGCTTGGGCTTACATTAAGTATATTGACATTATACCCTAGGGTAAACTCATCTTTCCTCTGCACAATATCAACATTAGCTACAACACCATTTACATTAAGCTTGTAGTTCTCAAATAACTTCTGTACTTCAGCTCCCATAAACTTTTGCTTCGCAAAAGTTTAATCAAACCATCGTAATGTCTCACTTCGTTCGACATTACAACTCTTTGGTTAAATCTTCGCGAGCCCTCTTTTTTTTGATAATTTGTCATTAAATAAAATGTCAAATGTAAAAAAATAAAATACTGCAATATTATAAAATATAATCTAATTAATTACGCGCTCTTGCCTTTCTTAGGCTCAGACAGCATGCCTTGGTTAAGCACATCTAATTTTCTCTGTATCTCTATTTGCTTTTTTTCAATCCATGTCATTGGCTGAGCTTTTTCCTGCTTTTGTGCTTTCTGTCCTGATTTCTGCTCTTTCTTTGAACTTTTTAATTCTTCTTTTTGTTCTTTATCTGCAATCTTTTCCTGTACTTTCTGCTGTTTTTCTGTCTTTATGCTTTCTATCCTATTTTTATTAACTTCTTGCATTTCATTCTCTGTCTCAATCTTATATCTCTCAACTGGCAGCACAGGCTGTTCTGGTGTCATCAGCTCAAGCTGCGCATCAAACTTCATCTGCTCTTGCTCCAAGCCAAGTGTCTTCGTGTTTTCATCCTGCATCTCTCTCTCAAGCTTTAGTATCTCCTCATCAATTTCTGTATGCGGTAAATTTGAATAGCTTTGATAACCTTGTGTCTGATATACAGCTGTACCACTCTCTCCTCCAGATTCTTTCTCTCCTAATTCAACAGGCTCTGCTTGTTCAAGTACTTTTCTATCTAACAATCTCTTTTCTTTAGGGATAAACACTCCTGAAATTCCGCTCTCTCTTGATCTTAACATCTCAGAAAGCTTTTTCCTTAGCTTGTTATCATTGGTATTCAAAAGCTGGATTTTTTTTAAGTTAGTTTTTGATGATTTCTTCTTTAATGCAGCAACTTGTTTTTTTATCTGCTCGCGCTCTTTTATTATCTTAAGGTGTTCTTTCTTCTGTACATCAAGTGTCTTTTTCTCTGTAGTCCTGACTCTCTCCAGCTCATTGATTAAGTTTATCTTTTCCTGCTCTTGTAATTTTAATTGTTCAAGCTCTTCCAGCTCTTTCTTTTTCTGTTCTCCTTCCTGCCTTAGCTTTTCCTGTTTCTTCTTTTGATCTTTTTTTAGCTCATCAATCTGTTTCTTGATAAACTCTTCTTTTGCTTTCTTAAGGAGTTGTTTTTCCTGGATATTCTTCAGTTGCTCCCTTTCTCTCAGGACTTCTTCATTTAGTTTCATGACAGCTTGCAGCTCATCTTTGCTCTGCCATATCTTATTTCTCTCACTTACAAGAGTATCGCGTTCTTTTTCAACCTCCAACTCTTCCAGCATTGCAGTCTCTCTCTGTTCAAGAAGCTCTTCTGTGAACTGTTTTTTCTCTTTCTCAGCTATTGCTAGCCTGGCATTTTTCTTCAGCTCTTGCTGTTCTATCTCGATATTTGAGGCTTTTCTCTGCTCTTCCAGGCTTTTCTTTTTTTCTGATGCAGATTTAGCATGGCTTGCTATCTCATGTGTTGCATTCTTTATCTTCCTTGAGCCTTTTTCCAGAAGCTTTATCGTGTATGGCGCAGATGCATCTTTGACATAATCCAGCAGGTTCCTGTCCTCTGGGGAATTTTGCTGCAGGTAATCATATAGCCTGTACACTTCAGTCAACAGCTGCTCAGCTTTCTTGTAATCATCCAAATAAGTGTTCTTCAGCTCTTCTGTCTTTCCAAGCAGCTCAAGCTCTATCCCTACTTTAGAGATCTCATCGACTATCTTAAGCTTATTTTTTATGAAGCCGACTGGGAGCTCTTCATATACTTTTTTTATATATTCATAATCAGTTGTCAATGCCTTGAAATCTTTTGCTTCCACATGCTTGTGAGCATTGATTATCAATTGAAGCAGTTGGCTGTAATGTTCCTGGACTTTTGCGTCGACATTCTTCAGATACATGCTATCTGCCCTAAGCACAGAACGTTTGTACACATCAAGCATCTTTGTCTTTAGTTTTGTTTTCTCCTCAAGATATCCTGTAGGCAATGTGTTGTATATGTTAAGAATCTCATCATATATGGTAGCAGCTAAATCAGGCTCGTCCTTAGCAATATATTTTTCTGCAAGAGTTATCAAGCTAAGGATCTTTGTTTTTTTGTCTTTAAGCTCTGCCATGCTTAAGCTTAATCTTGATTGCAGCAGCTGCTTATCTAACTTGAACATCTCTGTCTCTATTGCAGATTTCTCCTCAAGGAATCCTTTTGGGAGTGATGCAAAAACCTGCTTTGCCTGTCTGAACAATTCCACTGCTGTGCTTATGTTTGAGTTTATATTTTCTGCATTTTCTAATACGCTTGTACTACTTATTTTAGTTCCTGTTTTATCTGCGCTTGATATATTTAGCTTTGTGCCAGTACTTGCAGTATCTGCGTATTGCTTGACTTTTTCAAGCAATGTTCTAAGTTGGCTCTGCTTGTGCCTGAATTCTTCAGTTGATATCTCTGCTCTCATAGAAGCAAGCTCTTCATAAAACTCAGTGATCTTTTCTCCAACTTGTATCTTTTTCTGCATAAACCCAGATGGAAGAGCTTTTTGGACTTTTCTTATCTCTTGATATATTTTTACTGCAGTATCAACATCCTCTTTCTCAAGAGCGTTCCATCCATTATCCAGATGTTTGGCAATGATTGCGCTTTTTCTGCTTAAGTCAGCTGAATAAACTTTTGCCCTATTGGTGACTAAAGCTTCATGGAGCTTTACTAGCTTATCATGGAGCTCTGATTTTTTCTCCAAAAATCCATTAGGTAGTTGTGAATACAGCTCTTTCAGCTCAGTAAATTTCTGCGATGCATCATTAAAATTTTTCTTATCTATCAGGTTATAACATCCTCTCCCCAGCTCAGTTATTTTTTTTACTTTATCATTGAATTCATTCTCGTTAAACATATCAATGTTAACAGCTAATTTTTTGCTCAGACCTACAAGCTGGTCGACAATCTTATCTTTCTCGTTAGTGTATTTTTCTGGCAAAGCTTCATAATAATGTGTTATCAGGTTATAAAGTTCCTTGGCAGTATCAAAATTGCCGTTTTTCATATCTTCATAAACTTGCAATATTACAGAATTAAAGTCAGCTACCTTTTCACTTATAGGCTTTTGCCTTGCTAGTTCAGTTGCAGCATCGAGAAGTTTTTGCTTATCATCTTCAGATACTATAGCAGCAGGCTCTGGAATTTCGATTGTTGTAGTTTTTGTTTGAGTTGCTGATTTTTCATCTAAGGTTGCTTTTCCAAATCCTTTTTTTCTGAGTGATTCAGGAAGATCTTCATCATTCTCTGCCTCTGATCCTGTTGATTCTTCATCACTCTCTTTAGGAGTTTCTACATAGAAAGACTCAGCCTTTTTCTGCTCTGCCATAAGGTGCTCTGCTCTCTCGCCGCTCTTATAGCTAAGATATGGTGTAGTGAATTTATATTTCAGCTCTAGGATGCCTTCTTCCTGCAATAGGTCAGCAAACTGCTCGACTGCAGCCTCGCTTGTGCTAAGGGCTTTTGCAGCATCTGCTATAGAAATCTCTTTCCTGGTCTGGACAAGCTTTATGAGCTCATCCACCTCAGTTGTAACTACCTCTTTTTGCGCCATTTGAACCTAAAATATATTAATATCTATCTCTAAGCAATATATAATATGTACACTTATACTATATATTTATAATGAACTTCTAATATATAAACTTTGTTAGTCACATATAATAATGCTCAATAATCATTCACAACTTTAAAATGGTGTTTTTATCATTCGTTTATCCAAATCTCTTTCATTGAATAGCTTATTGATTTGCTTTGCAACAGCTGCATTGTCTTTTGCTGATATTCTTTTGGGATAATGATGACATTTGAAGCTACCTTATGGCCATTGGCTTCTTTCAAAAATCCGTGTTCTTTGTAGCCTTGCTCTTTTCTTCCATATAAAGCTCTTGTTAAATTAAAATAATTTTTCTTTTTCTTAGGCAGCTGAAAAGTAAATAAAACTGCGCGTGTTGCTGGCAAAACTTCTGGTTTTTTGGAGTAGAGTAGGATACCCTCAGCTAAGATGCTTGTCTTTAGCTCCCATTTCATGAATTCTCCTGCTTCAATTGAAATATTATTAGTGAACCTTAAGATTTCCCATTTTTTATAATCATCTGACACATAGAATTTTGACAGAGATGATTTACATATAGCTTTAACATTATTTTCATGCTCTTGCGCGCAATCAATAAAAACATCTATGTCGCTCTCTTTTAATAATTCTCCTCTGACTGCAGAGCCGTATAAATATACTGAATTGATCTTGTCTTTAACCTCATTCTGCAAAAAGATAAAACTAAGCGCATTCTGCGCATAAGCGATAGCCTTTAATGTTTGCTTGTCCATCTTATTCTATTTCCTCTCCTAATTCATTTAGCTTTTCCTTTATGATCAGATGCAGCTTTTCAAATGTGTTATAGACTTCTGTTAATGCTATGCTGCTTGGCTTTCCGTATATAAGCGTGTTTCTTTTCTCTTCAATGAGATACATCAATGATAAGATCTTATCTTTGTCTGGAAAATCAACTCCTAATTTTCTTTCTGCAAGCGGCAATACTTTCTGTTCTGGTCTTGGCGCCTTAAACCATTCATGCTTTAGTATGGTGCCTAGGGTAATCTTTTCAAGGATATGTAAATATAGTTCTATTAGCGAAATTGAGCAGGCAGAAACATGCAGCCCAATAGTTGACGGCCTTTTTTCTATCCCGATAGCTATCGCATCCTGTATCTCCTGCAGATGTTCCTTTATGTGTTCCTTATGTGTTTGTACAGATGTCATATGCTTAGTATTGAATCGTGGTATGTATTAGGCTAATCTTAAAAAAGCCAGAGCTGTGGCTGACGTCGCCAAATTGCGAACATAATTATAATAACATTCGCGACCTGAGCGATGTTCCATGGAGCGAAGGTCAATTAAATNNATTATATATAAATTTTTCGGAACTAAAGTACCTATTTTAGGATACAAAGGTTCCTAGCAGTTGCATCGGTAAAAAATAATGAAATAAACAGTGCTCGCTTCAAAAACAATAAAATTAAGTAGTTTTACTTGCTCTGCTCCAATTCAATCTGCGCAATCCTCAGCTCATAGATCGCATCTTTCAGCAATCCATCACAT
>DUGA01000004.1 GCA_013331615.1 Candidatus Woesearchaeota archaeon
TTTCCAGTAAATGATATCAAGACTGCAGATGATGCGATACAGATGCTAATACCTACAGGAACTCCTGAATACGGAGAAGCCATGGGAGTCAGCTTTGATGACCCAGTAAAATCACTTGGCTATATGTCAGATGCATTATATAGGCAAACAGATGCTCAGATAAAGCAGAATCCTGAGAAATGGCAACGTTACATTAACCTTGCTTCTGAACCAAGAGGAGTAAGCTGCGAATACTGCTGCGGCGTTGGTCCTGCAGGTATTGACAAAAGCGGAAGGTCAAAATGTGGATGTCAGCATAATCCTGCATTACTTGGCTTGACAGAATGGCTTTTAATGAATACTGAATACACAGATGCAGAGATATTAAGGGAAGTCATGAAATGGAAAACATTATTCTTCCCAAAGAACATGCTTGATCTTGCATTGAAGATATCTGGTGGAGACACTAGTGTATTAGAGAGCTTGCCAGGAATGGTAGGCGGATGTTAATATTAGTTAGGAGGAGATGAAAATGAACAAAAACACAATTATAGCGATCGTTTTGGGAGTGCTTGTCTTAGTTTCAATAGTACAGGCATTTCAGCTAAATGGTCTAAAGACAAAATTATCTAGCGGTGCAGTAGTTAGCGGAAAAAACACTGGGAGTGTAGGCAGCTCGTCACAGAATACAGCTTCAGCAGCTGGCGCACCTTCATCTGTGCCTAAGAACCTAGAGAACTTGCCTCAGATGGTAGGCGGATGTTAAAAACTTGACAAGGGGGAAACTAAGATGAAAAAGACATTGATTTTAGCAATATTATTAATGGTTGTAGCAACTCTTATAGTAGTTGGCTGCGCAGAAAGCCGCGGCTCTGGATACAGCACTTACGGTAATGTGCCTCCACCACAAGTATCAGGCGGCGGTGGCGGGTGTGGTGTTGGAGCTCCAGCATTGGCAGACAATGATGCAGCAAGTAGCTTAATTGCTTCAGATGCATTATAAAGATAAGAGTAAGATTTATTTATTTTTTATTAATGATTTTGGTGAGGGGTGTTATATTGCAGCAAGAGATTAAACAACTATATTGATTATAATGCAGGAGATGACACCGCATGGAAGAATTAAAAGAGTTCAGCAAGAAAGACATTGAAAGGATAAAGAGAGAAAAACAGCGTCAAGAAGCTGAAAAACAAAGACAAGAGAATTTAGAGCGCGAAAGAAATTTAGCAGAGCATAAGCATTCTCAAAAACAGAAGAGTAAAAAGACACTTATCATCGCAGGCTCAGTTCTAGTTATCATAATTTTAGCAATCAGCGTATACGCAGCTGTGCATGCATTAACACCCGGTACATGGGATAATTTTGCAAAATGCCTAAGCGAGAAAGGCGTAGTCATGTATGGTGCATTAAGCTGGTGCAAATATACACAAGAACAAGCTGGAATGTTCGGCAAATCATTCAAATATCTTAATTACAAGGATCATACAGAGCTCCCTGGCATCAAAAAGACCCCAACTTGGGTTATTGACGGCAAATGGTATGAGAATGTCCAGAGCTTCCAAACTTTGGCAGCAGCTACAGGCTGCAGGTATGACCAATAAGAGATATAAAAAAATAAATAATAAGAATAAAAGCAATAAACATTAAAATAACAACATTACATTTTATATTTAATAATAATTTAACATAACTTAAAATCAGATTAAAAACTTAGTAAGAGAGGGTGTTTACGATGGCAGAAAAAGAATATGACGGACAGAATTCTGATGAAGATGAGATGTCTTCAGAGCTTGGCATTGATAATGTTGCTCCAAAAACTGAGAAAGCTTCTTCAAAAAGTTCAGAGCATGAAGCTGCTGAAGAAGAGCCGCATCCAGAGCATGCAAAACACCATGCTGCACATGCCCATAAAGAACATCATACAACTCATGAGCATCATGCGCATAAGATACATGAATCAAGCTTTAAGCCTGAATACTTATTGTATGCTGCAGTTGCCCTTGTGATTATCCTGCTGATAAATTCTTTCCAGATAGGGACAATAACTGGGGAGATAAACGAGAAGATACAGAAAAACCAGGAAGCTGCAAAGCCTGCATTATTGCAGTTGACCATAGTAACAGATTCTTCCTGCCAAGAATGCTCAGGCATCAGTGAAGTTGTTGCCAAGATAAAATCAGGCAAAGTAAACGTCACAAAAGAAGATACCCTTGACTTCAAGTCAGAGAAAGTTAAAGAATTCATCTCAAAATACAAGATAGAAAANNCCTAAGCCGCCATATGTCAATACAGAATCTAAAAATATAGTTGGCGCAGTCAAGCTTACATTAATATCAGACAAAGATTGCCCGCAATGTACAGATTTAAGCGCATTTTCTGCTCAGTTTAAACAGCTTGGAATTGCTATAACAAAAGAAGATAAGTTTGACGTGACAGATGCAGAAGGTAATCGTTTAGTGCAGAAATACGCTGTTGAGAAAGTACCTGCATTAATATTCTCAAGCGATGCAGCTGCGTATGATGAATTTACACAGGGATTTCCACAGGTTGGCACAATAGAAAAAGACGGCACATTTGTCATGAGAACTATCCCACCGCCTTATATGAATGTCCCTCAGAACAAGATATATGGTTTGGTATATCTTACTTATTTGACAGACAATTCATGCACTGAATGCTATAATGTAACTTTACACAACCAGATTTTAGCAAATCCGCAGGGATTTAACTTGAAATTGCAGAGTGAGAAATATGTTGACATCTCAAGCGCAGAAGGAAAAGAGATTGTAAAAAAATACAACATAACTTCTGTGCCTACTGTCTTAATGTCAAAAGACGCTGGCGAATACCAGCTATTAGTCCAGACATGGCCAAAAGTTGGAAGCGTTGAAAGCGACGGAACATTTGTATTCAGGGATTTGACAGTGATGCGCGGCAAATACAAGGATCTTGTCACAAACAAATTAAAGCCAGACGCAACACAACAACCTGCTTCAGCTCCTGCACAATAAGCTTATATATTCCTGATGCAATAATATTTTGCATGAACAAGAAAGTAATTATTTTTTTCATTATTCTTGGATTTGTCTTGATATACTTAGCTCTCCTTTACGGCACAAACTTATTAGTAGGCAGCATTGCAGGCCAAAGTGATGAGTTCAACTGCCAGGGCATCTGCACAATCTGCTTCATCAACAACACTAAATGTTTATGCAGCGATGCTATATGCAATTGCAAAGGGATTGATGTAGATAGGGCTGAGTGCGGTGAGGAGTGAAACTCATTCACCAAATGCCAGATACTTATCTCTTATATCTCTCATTTCAATAATTGCATCTGCCATGATCATTAAATCATTAGGTGTCCTTCCTGGCCTATTATATGAATCAAACCTAGATTTAGCTTTCTTAAATTCCCTTAAATCTGATGCACTCATTCCATCTTTATATTTTGCATAAAAATCATGAAATGTCATATTTATAGGCACAGCAATTGCTCGTTTTCTTTTAGGAACAATTTTAGGAATATCTTTTACTAGAAAGTCACCACCTATAACTGGATCTTCTGTCTCTTTCGTTTCTTTAATCCCCAAAATCCGTTCTAATTCATCTCCTGCAGAACCAATCCCAAATGTAACAAGATAAACATCATCTGGCAATAAGTCCAAACTATGTTCTATACCATATAATTCAGATAATTGAAATACTTTTTTAATTTCTCTTGGAACATCTTTATAATCATACAATAAACCTAGATATTCCTTGCTATTAACGATAGATCTCTGTCTTATTGCAACTCTTAATACTCCAGCATAGAGATTATATCCTATTAGACCATAATGCTTTATCTCATCAAGACATGATTTAATTTCTAGCAGCTTTTTTGTAAGATCTGAAATTTCTTGATGATCCTGAACTATCTCTGGATGCACTTCAGGTTTCTGCCTATCCACAATCTCAGAAAGAGTAGAACCTTCAGTACCTAAATCTGATCTAACAGGTTCTGGAATTTGAGTATCTTCAATGATATCATCTTTAGTTTCGGTTAACGTAGCCAAAGCAGAATCTGGTTTTTGCCTTCTTGCCAAAGGACTATTTCCAAATAAGTATAGATATGCAGATTGATCCGGAGCAAGATTTATTTTAAGACCATATTGCTCTAATACTAAAGGATCGTTCACTTCTATTCTTTGTTTTAATAGACTATCATATGGTTGTAAAGCAGTCTTGAATTCTTCAGAATCATTGCATTCTTTGGTAACAGCAAGATATAATCTTTTTTTCTCTTTTTTAATAGTTAAAACGCCTGAAAGAGATCCTACTTTTGCTTCGATTTCACTAAGTTTAGCCTCAAGCTGAGTTTCCTCTTCTCTAAGACGATTTGCGGTATCAAACACTTGCTGATTAAATTCATACAATGGTCGTATACCATCATATCTAATTCTTGCACCTGATCCAACTAATAATTGATCTAGAGTATGCCCTTTAAAGCCAACTGCTTTTTCTAGTTCATCTTTTGGCAGGAATTGTCCGAATGAAATATTTATAGTCACCATGTTCATACCATAAATTGCTCAGAATATTTATTATTATCCATTGATTGTGCTTATTTGCTCTCAGGTTTTCTTTCAAAGACCGTCATCTCTTCCTGTACTATCGCGCCAGGTGGTAATTGTAATCCTAAAGCTTTCTCTAAAATTGTGTGGGTAGGATTTTCCCACAATAGATTGCTAATTATACTATAATCTTTTCCGCCAAGTGATGCCAAATTGCCTCTCTGCATGATTGTGTTGATGAATCCTGCAGGCTCAACCAATGATTTTGTAGGATTGCTGACATAATCATCTGATTGTCCCATCACCAAGAAATCAACAAACCGCTCGTCTTGCAGCTGTGATTCAACTACACGGTCACTTTGCATTACCTCAGACTGAGGAATATTATCTGAAACAAAATAATTATTATGCGCTAAAGCCAAAAGTTCATCAAGTTCCAAAGAATGCATAATCTTAGTATAGAGTTCTCTTGAGATAAATCTGCCGCCTTGTATTAAGACCGCCATTTTAACCATGCCTTGCATAAGGTCATTTTCATTTAAAGTTTTCTGCCATTGCCCATACCAATCTCCTTGCGGATCAACAACCGTTCTTGCGTCATCTTTAATTGGCTTGGAATCTGCCTTGAAAAGATAATAGTTTGGCGCAAACCTATTTGATCTCATGAGATTATACCACTGTACTGCAAATTTTCTCATTGACTGGGTTTCCTGCTCATCTAACTCTACTCCAGGCATATTACTTTTATATCGCTTCATCCTAAGTTCCCATAATTCTTTCTCCTGCTTAGAAAATACCGCTTCATACACTGTAACAAGCTTGTTAAAAGTTCCAGTTGAGACGCTATAAAATGCATCGACTCTGCCAACAGCAATATCTCTTGTCAACTCAGTTGCCAAGTCTTGAAGCTTCGCTAATCTTTTTCCAACAGGAAAATTTGCACTGATCTCTGCCTGATATTTTTTGGAAAGCTGCTTAAAATAAGGATTGTTAAAGCCCCTCCTTAAAAGCATCATGTTAAGGATATCAGGCATGTATGACGGCGAAACATCAGCTTGCTTAAATTTATCTCTCAGATAATTTCTGAGATAGTAATTAGCAACATCAGATATGAACATCATCAGGTTTGCAACCTTGAGATATCTGGTAATGTTATCTGATTCAATCTCATGATTGGTAACGATTCGCCTTTTCTCTGGATGTTTTAAATCAAATTCATCCTTCTTTTCTTTGCTTATTTCCTTTAATTCTATGATAGTATGGATTTTATATCTCCTGTCTTTAGACTCTAAATACTTTTGAATCCTTATTTTAGCAGGGGTAAAATCTATGCCAGAGAGGATAGCTTCCTTTCTCGCACGAACACTTGTTTTAGCTTGCTCATTTCCTTGTCTATTAGCTGCAACTTCTTCATTAAGTACCTGATTATACCTACTTCTAAACTGCCCTGCAGATATTCTCTGACCTCTGAATACAGAATGCATATTTGCCAAAGACATCTCCTCTTCACCAGGTTTAGGCTGATCTAACAGATCATCGATAAATCCATCAAACCCTGCATCCATACCTTCGAAAGCTTGCAGCAATGGCTTATTTTGCGCTAACAGCAACACCGTTTCGCCATTATACCAATTAGTAAAAGTACTTTTTTCAACAAGATTAATTTCCTTTCCTCTAGCAGATTGTTCAGTTGCAAAATTTTCTAGCTTTTGATACAGACCATCCACACCTCCAAAACGTTCGCCTAATCTTTGCAGAAAAAATGCCAATTTAGGAGTTTTTTTATCCTGATATAATCTGCTTTTTGCAAGCAAATATCTATCATCTGTTTCAAGGATTCGTTCAAGCTCATCTTGGCTTAATTCTGCATCATCATCAAATTCTATGAGACTATCACCTACAACAAGTCCCAGAGCTCTTTTTTGTGAGGTTAGATTCCCAAATATATGTGTGGTGACATAAACATTTCTTTCAAGAACAGTCTCTAAGCCATCTTCAGTCTTTAGGTATACAAAATCCTTCCGTACGTTACCATTGTTTCCTTTCTTTTCTTTTTCCTTTTTGCCCATATTTTTTACTACTTTTTAGTTTATTTAAAAATATATTGATAAAAGTCATGTAGAAAGATAAAAAATGCAAAAGATAAAACACTCAAAACTCCCTAAAGTTCAAACTCCTCGATAAACCCAGTTATCATCCTGTATTTCTCAAGGTATTTGAAACCTTTGTCTGTTAAGGTAATATACTTCTTGCCTTTGCCGTCAATTATCTCCTTGACAAATCCTTTTGNNAGATTAGAGCTCCTAAGCAAAGGCGTTGGCCTGATAGAATTATGGTTATCATTTATGTTTTTCAGGATATCAAATATAACCTCAAGCTTGTCTCTTTTTTTGGTCATTTTACCCACTTTGAGATTTTGTAGTAGATAAGAACAAACACAAACAATGAAATGACCTGGAAGCTTACTTCTATCTCAAGCGAATATGGCCTCCNNATTACTGCGACAATCAGCAGAACACATTGCAGCAGCACTAAGATGAAATGCGATCTTGTAACAAAAGAAGCTAAAGACAGTACAACAGCAATAGTATGCCCTACAAACAGCATATTTTTGTTGTTGAATCTTTTCCAGACAGAGCTGAATATAAGATAGAATATGCCTATTGTACTGAGATATCCGAGAGGCAGTATGAAAAAAGGCATCACCAAATGCCTTGGAAGGAAAAAATCAAATGCTACCGTAGAAAGCAGCACTAAACTAAACAGGAATCTCATCACATAAGACAATCCGAAAAAGAGAAATGCTCCTCTGAAATATTTAATGCCTTTATATTTTGTCAGCTCATAGATTTCCTTTGTCTTGAAATAAATAAGAAAGCAAAATATTACAGCAATCAGAGTAAACCCTAGCTCTATGCCAAACATTACAGGGTCAAAAAAACTCATCTGTGGAAATCCTGCCATAATAACCGCCAACTCTTGCTTGTATATCTCTTAAGTGCAATTATACTTTAGTGGTTTACTTAATACTAATAAAAGTATAAGCTAATTTCTATTTAAAGGTATATAAAAACAATGGATTTCAAGTCCATCTTGCTTATATAGTCTCCAAGAATAGATTTTAGAGAAGAGTAAATGGATAGTAGAGTAATAGAGATGATAAAATGGAAAAACAAAATACCATAAAAGATGCGATTGCAGTTTTGATATTGCTTGTTATAATCAGTGTGATTATCGTAGCCTATAATACATATTAAGGGGAATAAAGAATGGCAAAACAAACAAAATCAAGCAATTCAATAATTCGTTTAGAGAAAGTCTGGAAAGTCTATAACATGGGAGAAGTTGAAGTTGCTGCATTGAAAGGCATCACTATAAACATAAAAAGAGGGGATTTTGTTGCAATCACAGGTCCAAGTGGCTCTGGAAAATCAACCATGATGAATCTTGTAGGTTGCTTAGACATCCCAACTAAAGGCGCAATATATCTTGACGGACATGACATCTCTGAATTAAGCGAATCTAAATTAGCAGCCATTAGAGGCAAGAAGATTGGCTTTATTTTCCAGCAGTTTAATCTTTTGCCTACACTTACTGCATTAGAGAATGTTATGCTTCCTTTAGAGTTCCAGGATATGCCTACAGAGGATGCAAGAAAGATAGGAGTGAAAGTTCTTGAAAGAGTTGGATTAAAAGATAGATTAGATCATTTTCCTTCGCAGTTATCCGGCGGCCAAATGCAGAGAGTTGCAATCGCGAGAGCATTGGCTATAAACCCTGAAGTATTACTTGCAGATGAGCCAACAGGAAATCTTGACAGCAAAACTGGCTTAGATGTTTTAGATATGATGAAAACTTTATGGAAGAAAGAAAATAAGACAATCATACTTATTACGCATGATATGAACATTGCATCACATGCAAATACACAAATTAAATTAAAGGATGGGCTAGTAGTTTAATTATTAAGAAATTATTTAATAATAATGTATAGACAAATTAATAATTTTTATAGGAGGGAGTTAAAATGAAAAAAAACATCTTAATTTTAATATTAGCAATTTTAGCAGCAAGCATTATTTTATCTGCAAATATAGTATTTGCAGCAGATACACCAATACTAAAAGTTTCTTTGCTAAACCAAGACCCTGATCCTGCGCAGTCAGGCAGTGAAGTTGAATTAAGATTTAAGGTTGAAAACATTGGGCAGGGAACTGCTAACAACTTTGAGCTTGAACTTCTTCCGCAATATCCGTTTACCTTAGTTCCAGGCGCAGAAGCTATATCTAAACGTCCTGCGCTAAACGCATTTGAAAGTGGAGATAATGCAGCGATAATAAAATATAAATTAAAAGTAGATGCTAATGCTCAGGAAGGAACTAATCAAATTAAAGTAAAATATAAATCAACAAATACTGGTGAAGGAACACAGGAATTTGATGTTTCCCTCTCTTCAAAAGATAAGATTGAAATTTCTAAAGTAAGCAAAACCAAGATAGAGCCTGGCAAAGAGACAGAGATAGCATTTACATTGAAGAACATAGGTACAACACCTTTGAAGAATATTGCATTTTCCTGGAGCGAAAAAAATAACCTGATACTTCCAGTAGGATCAGACAATCAGAAATATGTAAATACATTAGGTATCGGAGAGAGCCAGGATTTAGTGTTTAATGTTGTCACAGGCACAGGGGTTGCGGCAGGATTATATGCTCTGACAACAAAGATTGAATACCAGGACAGGTCAACAACTTCAACTGTAAATTCTAATATTGGCATAGTTGTCGGAGGAGAGACTGATTTTGATATCACTTTTTCTGAAAGCAGTCTTGGGCAGACTTCATTGTCTGTTGCAAACATAGGAAGCAATCCTGCATTATCTGTAACAGTAAGAGTTCCTGAGCAAGATAATTTCAGGGTCCAGGGAAGCACTGCATCAATTGTAGGCAATCTTGATATGGGTGATTATACGATAGTGTCTTTCCAGATTGCTTCAAGAGCTACAGACAGAAACCAGAGCGCAAGGCAAGATGGTACAAAACAAAGCAACAGAGATACATCTTCTATGACAGAGGCACAAAGAGCCCAGATGAGAGAAAGATTTGCTAGCAGTAATGGTAATACCAATAATAAATTAAGAGTGTTGATAGAATATACTGATACAACAGGCACAAGACGAGGAATAGAAAAAGAAGTCCCTATACAGTTCAGCAGTTCAAGTGGTCAGGCAGGCGCTGCAGGAACAACAGAACAGTTTTCTAGAGGAGGAACTGCGCAACAGAGCTTCCTAAGTGATAAAAGAGTCTATATTCCATTGATAGTGTTAGCACTTGGGCTTATAGGTTATCTCTTTCACAACCGAAAAGAGTATACAGCTAAATTAGCTAAACTACTGAAAAAATAAGAATTAAAATAAAAATAAGATAAAAGACTGCAACAGCAAAAAGATATCAAAAAAACCGATAAAACATGAGACTCGCAAAATCACTGAAGCATGCATTGAATATACTGCTGCATAGCAAACTTAGAAGCTGGCTGACAATAATTGGTATAGTCTTAGGGGTAGCTGCAGTCGTATCAATTGTCTCAATAGGCCAAGGCCTACAGCAAAATGTGCAGAACAGATTGGGTGGATTAGGCGCAGATATCTTAACAATTTCACCAGGCGGCGGAAGAGCAGCTGCTGGATTTAGAGGAGGCTTCGGAGGTGGAGGAGGTGCTGCTGGTGGTTCAACAACCCTCTCCACAACATCAAAAAATCTTACCATCAAAGATATCCAAGTCCTAAAATTAATCAATGGTGTAAAATACATCCAGGGCATTGTCTCAGGACGAGGAGAGACTTATTACCTGAGCGAAAAAGCAACAATTTCTATTGATGGTGTAGATCCTTTAGTCTGGAAAGATATGACAACCTCAGAGATTGCAGAAGGAAGGATACTTGGGCCTTCAGACTATGGAGTTGTAGTGGTAGGCAGCAGAGTGGGAAAAAACACATTCAAGCAACCCTTGGCATTAAACAGGATTCTTACGATTGAAGGAAAGGCTTTTAAGATTGTAGGCATCATAAAAGAAGCAGGAGGCGGGGATGATAACAAAATCATAATGCCTATTGCTGCAGCCAGAGATACATTAGATGATAAAGGCGGAGATGATTTTAATTCAATCATTATAAAAACAATCAACGCTGATGTTGTTGATGCAGTTATGGCAGAAGCAGATTCTAAATTGATGATTTCAAGGCATCTTACTTCAAAAAGAAAAGACTTCAGGATAAACTCAGCAAAAGCAACACAGGAAAGATTGGCAGACATAACAAATACACTGACATTATTCTTAGGAGCAATTGCTGCTGTTTCATTGCTTGTAGGCGCAGTTGGCATAGCAAATACAATGTTCACTTCTGTGCTTGAAAAGACAAAAGAAATCGGCATAATGAAAGCCATCGGCGCAAAAAACAGGGATATCATGCTAATATTTTTGTTCAATGCTGGGTTTGTCGGGCTAGTCGGCGGTCTTATTGGGATAGGCTTAGGCAGTATTGTTTCTGCTCTTTTGCCAAATATAGGATTAAGGCTGATGGGCAATGGTGGCGCAATCTCCACAGTTATTAAGCCAAGCCTTCTGGTATATTCGATGTTATTGTCAATTACAATAGGCATGATAGCAGGTGTCATTCCTGCATATAGGGCTTCAAAGTTAAGGCCAGTTGATGCTTTAAGATACGAGTGAAATGAGTAAGGCAACGCTAGGAATGAAATGACTATACACTTAGATACAAGTGAAATAAATAAAGAAAAAATCATGAAATATTAGTTCATCCATCATATTTTCCCCACCTGCAGCAGAATGTTTCGATACAACTCACCAACTTTTATTTTTGCTGCGGGGGGATTATTTCTTAGATACTCGCCAAAAACATCAGAAAAACCCTATCAAAACAGCAATATTTAAAAACAACCATAGGTTTTTGGAGTTATAAGAGTATATCTTAGGTTAAAATAAAGGTGAATCAAAATCGCAAAGCTAAGAAAATTCAACGCATATAGAAGGTTAGAACGACCTTATACTAGAGTAAGCAAATACAGAAAGAAGAATTTCATCAAGGCAAACCCTGCTATAACCATAGCTAGATTTGTTATGGGCGAGCAAAGGACAGACTATCAATATACTCTTAACTTATTGTCAAAAGAAGATCTGCAGATCAGAGCAAATGCTTTTGAGAGCGCAAGACAGACTTCCAACAAAGTTATGGAAGAAGTGCTTGGAAAAGCAGGCTATTTCATCCAGATAAGAAAATATCCCCACCATATTCTAAGAGAAAATCCATTAGCTTCTGGCGCAGGCGCAGATAGAATGAGCACAGGTATGGCTGGCGCATTTGGAAATCCAATAGGCCATGCTGCACAAGTAAGACGAGGAGAAGCATTATTTACTGTCAAAGTTAATAAAAAAGATTTAGAGCTTGCAAAAAAAGCATTGCACAGGGCAGCTTACAAGCTTCCAAAATCTTGCTTTATTGAAATAATTGAGAATAAGTATTAAATAATATTTTTAAATCATTTCTAATATTTTTAGAGTTATACACTTTCTAAATTAAATTAATCAAAAGTTATTTATACTCTCTTTAATTTAAATAAACTTAGCTAAATGAGTGGTAAGAGGAGTAGATAACATGACAGAACTGACAATAGTAGTAGTATTTATAGCTGGCTTAGTGAGCTTTCTTAGCCCTTGTGTACTTCCCTTGATACCTGGATTTCTTGCTTATCTTTCTGGAACAACTGTTGCTGATTCAAAGAATGCGAGATTGAAAGTCTTCCTAAACAGCGTTGCGTTTGTGCTTGGTTTAGGATTAGTATTTGCCACGCTGGGTGTATTGCTCAACACAATTTTACTGAATGTCTCTTACACTGTGCAAAATTGGCTTGGAAGAATAGGCGGCACAATCATAATTTTGTTTGGCTTATACTTGCTTGGCTTGATAAAAATCCCTTGGCTTGAGCAGGAACATAAGTTAAAAGTGTCAAACAAATTGACAAAAAGAATTTCTAACACATATATTACAAGCTTTGTTTTCGGTGCAGCATTTGGAGTTGGCTGGACGCCTTGTGTTGGTGCAGTTTTAGGAAGCGTTCTTGCATTGACAGTCACGATGCCAGGCAAAGCATTCTTATTGTTGTTTTCTTATTCGCTTGGCTTAGGCATGCCGTTCTTATTGGTTGGGTTATTTACAGCAAAAGCAACTGAAATAATTAAAAGATATTCTTCTGTCCTAAAGTATTTTAATATTTTAGTAGGGATATTATTGATTTTGCTGGGAATTCTGGTGTTCACAAATACATTAAATCTTGTTGCAAATTTAGAGATTCTAAATAAGTGGTTGTTAAAGCCTGTATGAACAAAAAAAATCTAGTTTTATTAGCTGCAGTAATTGTTATAATTATTGCTATATTATACGTCGAGAATTTCAAGGCTCCTGTAGGCGGTAATCCAGATATATCAAATAACCTGGACACTGAATCTGATACAAGCTCTTCTCAGCAAGCTGCAGCTTTGCAAGACACAAACTCCAAAGAAAATAGATATCAGACAAATACTGCAAATAAAATAAATCCTCGTGCAAAGATAATTGCGCAAAAAGAGAAAAAGTTCAAGAGAGCGCCTGAGCTTGTTTCTCCAGACGGATATATAAACTTAAAAAAAGAGGGTTATACAAATTACACTGACAAGATAACCATCAAGGAATTGATTGGCAAAAAAGTCATTCTCATAGATTTCTGGACATATAGCTGCATAAACTGCCAACGGACTTTGCCGTACATAACTTCCTGGTATGATAAATACAAAGATTCAGGCTTAGAGATAATTGGTGTGCATACCCCAGAATTTGAGTTTGAGAAAAAGTATGAGAATGTGCTTGCTGCAGTAAATAAATGGAAGATAGATTATCCTATTGTGCAAGATAATAATTACTGGACATGGCAGGCTTTCAAAAACAGGTACTGGCCAAGAAAATACATAATTGACATTGATGGATTTATTGTTTACGACCATATTGGAGAAGGAGGTTATACAGAGACAGAGAGAGTAATACAAGGATTGCTTGAAG
>DUGA01000041.1 GCA_013331615.1 Candidatus Woesearchaeota archaeon
AAACTCATGAAATTCTCTATCTCATACATGACATTATCAACTTCTTCAAGCATCCTGAGCTTATCGCTTTCCTGCCTTAGCTTCATCTCTACTTTCTGGAATCCCATCATCTTTCTTTCTGCTTCCCTAAATAATTTCTCTGCCTCTCTTTGGTCAGAAGCAGAGCTTGCCTTCCTCAGAAGATCTTTTGCATCATCCACATATTTTTTTCCTTCAGAAACATCAACACCCTGGCTCTCTATCTCCTCTAGCTTGAATTCAATATCTTCTATCCAGTTCTGCATCTGCTCTGAGCGCATTGACTGACCTTCTTTCATCATCTCTTGTTCTTCCTGCCTTCTCTTGTCATTTTCCTGCTGCATCCTCTTCATATCTTCTTCGCTTGGACCTTGGCCTCTGAAATCTCCCATGTCACCTCCTCTGTTATCTCTTCTGTCATCTTGCCTATTTCCGCCGCGCTCTTTTCCCAATCTTTGCTGGTATTTCTGATATTCTTCATTCTTTCTTTTCTCAAAATCATCTTTCTTTCTCTGCTCACCTATCTCCCTAAAATCATCTTCATGCTCTCTTATCAGGTCATTATCTATCTGCAGACATTCGCCTGTGACACAGCCATCTCTCATTACGCATCCGTTTTGGCAATTGCATGATACTTGTAGGCATTGATTATCAGATGGAGGAGAAGGTTGAGGTGAATCATCTCTGCGCTCTTCAGTTGGAGGAGTTGGTTGAGTATCTGGTGATGGAGCAGGTTCAGTTCCAGATGTTGGTTCATCATGAGGCTGCTCGCTTGGTTGAGAACTAGGCGGTGGACTAGGTTCAGGAGAAGGACTAGGAGCAGGTTCAGGTGGTGGAGAAGGCGCTGGCTCAGGTGCAGGAGACGGTGATGATTCTACTGGAGAAGTCTCTCCCTCTGCTAACCCTGTAATTAGATTATTGCCTTTGTTCTTCATAAGATCAAGTATGCTTGCAGAAACAATATTTGAAAGCAAAAAAATCATCAATACAAAAATTGCCAGAAACCTAGATAGCAAAGTACCTCTAAAGACTTTTTTCATCAACACCACCTTTTTTAAGATAATCACTAGATTTGATAAGTGAATCTTCTGAAGTATATAAAGCTTTTTGGAAATATTTATATAATCACCAAGTATTCTTGTTCTAAAGTAAAATATCAGTTATTTATTATCAAAAAGAGTGAGGCAAATGGCATCAGAATTTAGGTTCCCAGATGTTGGAGAAGGCATCCATGAAGGAGAGATTGTTAAATGGCATGTCAAGGAAGGAGATTCTGTCAAGCAAGACGAAACTTTAGTTGATGTCGAGACAGACAAGGCAATTGTTTCTATCCCAAGCCCTAGGAAAGGCATAGTTCTTAAGATAAATGTTTTCACTGGCACGATTAAGGTAGGCAATATTCTTTGTGTAATCGGAGATAAAGGAGAAAAATATGTCCCAACAGCCTCAGCAGAATCAAATCCACATGAGAAAAAAGCTTCAGTAACTGTTATGGGCGAGCTTCCAGAAACAAAAGAAGAATCAAAAAAAGAAGTTNNCAGGTAAAAGCAAGATTTGCAACAAGACAGCTAGCTAAACAATTGGCTGTTGATATTTTCTCTGTAAAAGGTACTGGTCAAGATGGATTGATAACAGATGATGACATCCATAAGGCTGCTTCCCAATTAAAGCATCCTACCATTTCTCAAGTACATCCTTCACATCCAGATGTTCTTAGGATCCATGTTCCAAAGATAACTGCTTCTTTGCCGCAGAATGTTGGATTGAAAGTGCATAGAGATGAAGATGAATACGGCAAGATTGAGAGGCATCCATTAAAGGGCATCAGAAAGACAATTGCAGACAACATGGTAAAATCATTTTTTACTGCGCCTCATGTTACTCACATGGATGAGGCAGATGTCACAGAGCTTTACTCTGTTGTCCAGGAAGCAAAGAAAAAAGCAGAGAAAAAGAAGATTCATCTCACTTATCTTCCATTTGTTGTGCAAGCACTTGTTGAAGCATTAAAAAAACATCCTTCATTGAATGCAAGCTTGGATGACCACACTAGCGAAATCATCTACAAGAAATATTATAATTTTGGCATTGCAGTTGATTCAGACGCTGGCCTGATGGTGCCGATTGTCAAAAATGTTGACAAAAAAAGCCTGTTGCAGCTGGCAAAAGAGATTGCTGCAATTGCAGACAAATGCAGGGACAGGACAATAACATTAGATGAATTAAAAGGCGGCACAATCAGCATCACAAACATAGGCGCATTTGGTGGAATTTATGCAACACCTATAATCCATCAGCCAGAGGTTGCTAACATTGGATTGTTCAGGATCAAAGACCAGCCAAGAGTAGTTGTAGTCAAAGAAGGGAAAGAGAATGTGAGCAAGATAGTTATTCGCAAAATAATGCCATTGACAGTTGCCTTTGACCATAGAGTAATTGACGGTGGAGAAGCTGCTAGATTCATGAACGACCTCAAATATTATTTAGAGAATCCTAAAGTGCTGTTTAAGAAGGTTGAGTAAAATAAATGAGATTTTATAAATTTGTATTTCTTAAACTAAATTACTAAGAATTATTTAATTATTTTCTTCCCTCTTCTCGCCTTTAATCTCATCACACGCAAATATGCAGGCATCTCCAATAATCTGTCTTGGTCAAGCACAAAGCTAGAGCCGTCTGAGCAGTTTACCTTAAATACTTTGTCAACAATATTAAATTTCACATCCACTCTTCCAGAAAAATCTGGACCATAGCGATAGCTAAATTTCTCGCTTAGCCATTGAGCAAATTTCATCATGTTCTTTTCTTTCTGCAAGCCTTCCTTAATTAGCTGCAAGTCATACTTTTCATCTTCTTCCAACGAATTATGCGCTTGTTCCATTTATTCCTCTTCATAAACTCTTTTCTTCAGAAAATTATCTTCCATGATATCATTTATCTTATTGCTAGTAACCAGAAACACAGTATCACGTGCGCAGTTTGGACAGTACTTCACAAAAAGCCCTTCCTTTCTGCTGAACTTGAAATTGCATGTAGTGCAGTAATAGCTTAATTTCTTGATCTCATCATCAGATTTGAGAGTATCAGATTTATTATGGGTTTCTGGTGTTCTTGAACTGCCAACAGCAGATTTAGCAGTGGTATTTAATGCAACGCTAGCAGGCAGTTTTGCATGCTGCTTGTTATAACAGTCTGGGCAGATTAAATCCTTGCCGTTCATGTCAAACTTCATTGATCTAGAAGCAGTCTTTCTGCCGCAGCGCCTGCATGATATTAGAATCACTTGGTCAGTTGCCATATTAGTATTATTAAAGAGTCGTAAATATTTAAATTTATTGAAAAATTTGCTTAATTACCTCAGTCGCATAGCTTGATTTTGGCAAAGTGAATTCAAGAACCCTCTTCTTTTTGCCTTTGTGTAATTCGTCTTCTTCAACTAGTCCATCTTTTTTCGCTGATTTATCCTCTTTCGTTAATCCATCTTTTATTGCAATGATCTTAAAATTCTTCACTTCACAATATAACTGCCTGTACTTACCTTCTGCGCTGACTTCAGGCAGTTGCCTGATTATGAAATCTCTTTCAGTCATAGCTTCTTTTTTCATTATGTCAGAAACAATCTTTTTAACAATTACGTTCTCGATTTTATTGATATCTGTTCCAAAACCAACCACTGGTATCTCAATATTATCTTTTTCATATCCTTTAATATTATTTTCTTTATCTCCTTTGATTTTCTTAAGCATCTTCTCTGCAGCCATGTTCCAAAGATAGCTTTGATAGCTGTGGACATACATAAGCAATAACTTTCTAGGAATCTGTTTTAATGCATTTACATAGTCATTGGAGTAATTAGTCAGATAACGATTTACTTTATTTTCACTTTCACCCTCAGTCTTGATTATCAGTTCAACTGCATCTTTGAATCTTTTCTGCAGCAAAAGCTTGCCAATATCCTTGTTGCTCTTGGAAAATCTCTGCTCACCATAGAGATTAACAAACTTTAGTCGCTTCTCATCAGTTAACTGCATTGCATCAAGTTTTTTTAGCTTTAACAGTTCTTTATTGCCCAGATTCCTAATAACTATCTTGAACTTATTGCCTTCAAGTTCTCCTAAACTGATTGGGCAGTTTCCATGTCCGACAAACTGCAGATTTATCCCTTTAGTTTCACAGTCAGAATTAAATTTATCAATCTTTAGTTTTGCCCTGTTGCCAGGGTCATAAATCGAAATTGCCTGCTGTGTAACTGCTATCCTGTCTTTATTCCCAGCAAATCCTATATTGTTCAAACTAAGCCCCAGCTCATGTGAGATTATCTGCAGTGCTTTTAAGGTAGTGTAATCTCTTTTCTTCAGAATGCAATAGATATATTTGCAATCATCTTTACTTTCTTTAACTTCAATGCCGTTTCCGAATCTGGTGATTTCTTCAACTACAAAATCTTCTGGCAGCTGTTTTATTTTGTACATATCCTAAGCGACTAACAGTTAGGTTTATATTATTTCTTATTTTCTAGGTGTACAAGGTATAATTTATTAAACAATTAATTAGTTTATGTAATTTACAATGATAAAAGCAATCATATTTGACTTGGGAAGAGTGATAGTAGATGTAAATGATACGGATGCAGTCAAAGCTCTGATAAGATATACAAAAAAAGATCAAGCATCGGTTCATTTTGCTCTCTTTTATTCAAAGCACTATGAAAACTTCACTTTAGGCAGGATTTTGCCTGCAGAGTTTTATGCTGCAGTAAAAAAAGACCTGAAGCTTACCTGCAGTTTTGCAAAATTCAAGTTCATCTGGAATAACATATTCAAGCATAGGCCAAAAGTTGAGCAATTGATAAGAAAATTGAAACAAAAGAAGGATAAATTAAAAGTCAATTCGAATCATTATTCCCTTATACTTCTATCTGACACGAATAAGCTTCACTTTGAATTCATACTTAAAAATTATCCTATACTAAAAGAATTCAATGACGTAGTAGTTTCTTACAAGCACAACTGCAAAAAGCCAAGCAAAAAAATATTCTTGATTGCATTAAAGAAAGCAAAATCCCTTGCAGGTGCAGGGCCAGATGAATGCCTTTATCTTGATGATTTGATTGAAAACATTGAGGATGCAAGACAGCTAGGCATAACTGCAATGCAATATACTAAATTTCATGACTTGGTTGCTGCATTTAAGAGATTTGGAATAAATAGGGGAATATAATTAAGATTTAACCGGCTAATAGTCGACAAAATGACAATATTTTTAAAGTGTGCATATTCTCTTATCAAATATGGTAATTACATCACCACAGCCAACTGCTCCAGAGAGAATAATGGAAGAGATCGTTCAGTTATGGAGAAATGCTGAATTTAATGGTTTAAAGGAATTCTACATGACATTACAATTTCCAGAGTCAAGGCCTCCTGTAGATGGATTAGCAGATCTTCTGGCGGAAATAACTTCAAGACAGGGCGCATCAAACATCTACAATGAACTTAATGCATTTGAAAAAGCAGTTGAGATATTTGAAACAGCAAGATCAAGAGAAGAGGGTAGTAAGTTCTTGGTTCCTGTAGAATCTAGAAGTTTAGGGCTTTTTGGCAGATTTTACCAGTTGGTAGTAAGCCATTATATTGCAGGAGTATCACAGTTAAGAGATGACCAGTTGGCAGCTGAGTTAGTGGGTCTAGTAAGTAGATACGGTAGTTCTGCAGTTCTTGCTCAAGAAAAAGAATATTCTCCTAAAGTAGAAGAGTTAAAGAAAGATATTAGAA
>DUGA01000047.1 GCA_013331615.1 Candidatus Woesearchaeota archaeon
ATTAGATGCTCTTGGCGCAGCTGGAATTATGCGTTGTTTTTCACACGGAACTGTAAAAGGCAGGCAAGAATATAATCCTGATGATCCTGTTTGCAAAAAGAGATTAAGATTAATAACAGGGACAAGTTCGTCTGATAAAATAAGCTCATTTCAGAAATCATTAAAGCTTGAAGACAAGAAATACTCAGTTGATCATTTCTACAGGAAGCTTTTCAAGCTGCGAAGAAGAATGTTCACATTAACTGCTAAACGAATTGCAGCCAGGCGCGAGAAGATTATGAAGGTATTTCTTAATGAGCTTGGGAAGGAGATTGATGGGAAGGATATGTAGATATAATCCTAGATTAATAAAATAATATTTTTAAATAACCTCCTACTTATCTCAGTTATGAGAACTGCAATCATTTCTGACATCCATGGAAATATTTTTGCTGCAGATGCTGTTCTGGCAGATATAAGAGATCAAAGCATAGACAGGATATTTTGCCTTGGAGACACTGTAGGTTATCTTCCGTTTCCAAGAGAATGCCTGGACTTTGTAATCAGGAATTGTAAGATTGTGTTAAGGGGAAACCATGAAGATTGGATAATCCGTAATGAATTAGATAATTTTTCTGACGTTGCTTATGATTCCGCTATCTTTACAAGAAAGGAGTTAGAACCTCATGATGATTTATCTGTCGAACGCAGAAGATGGCAATTCATGCATACCCTGCCTTATTCTTACACAGAAGATGAAGCGTTATATGTGCATGCATCGCCAAGACCTAATTTATTAGTGTCAGAATATTTGGCAGCAGATGACGGTGAGCAAGAGTTGTCTAGTGGAAGCCCGATAGATTTAGCTTTGATGCTGCTTGGCAAAAAAGGCATTAAATTTTGTTTTCATGGACACACTCATGTTGCTGGAATAATGTATCATGATAAAAAAAAGGATAAATTAATCTTCTTACCTGAAAAGAATGTCATATTGCCGATAAGATTGGGAGAGCATGCACCTTATTTGATAGATGTAGGCTCGGTTGGTATGCCAAGGGATTTCAATCCAGCTGCTTGTTATGTTATTTTTGATTCTGATAAGCAGAAGATAGAATTTAGAAGGATTGCTTACAATCCATTGCCGATGCAATACGCAATAAGAAATACGCCTCAGATAAATGAGATCTTAGCAGAAAGGGTTAAGTATGGTACATAATGAAGATTAATGAAACAATTTCTTAATGAGCTTGGGAAAGAGATTGATGGGAAGGATATGTAGAAAAAATCCCGAAAGATATATAAACTTAAATGCTATCTAAACTATCTTATGGCAGATCAAAATAAACAGATACTTGAAAAACTGAGTGAAATAAAAACAGAGCTAGATTATATAAAAGATCACTTAGTAGATGTAGATGCTGTTCTTACAGAAGATGACCTAGTTGCATTGCAGGATGCTGAATCAGACTTAAAGATAGGCAAAACAAAGAGGTTAATTTAATGTGTATCATGTATAGCAAAGGCAATAAATATTCGAATATATAATTTGCCTTTGCTTATTACGAAAAGCAAACAAATGTTTTATAATTATTTGCTTTGAGTATAGATCTTTCTCAAAATTCTGATAAATTTCTTCAAAAACTAGATGTTTATATTAGTGAAAGGATTAAAGATAGGCTTAAGAGATTAAGTGAGGTTCCTATTCCCAGCGATGCAAAGTTTATTGGGAGAGAAGATGGAGATAAGATATTCAGATATAGGATAGGAGACTTTCGGGCGTTGTATAAAGTTAAAGATAATGAAAAGATAGTTCTGGTAGTGAAGATAGATAAACGACCAAGGGTTTATGAGAAATAGCTGCAGCAAAGCGAGAGAAGATAATGAAACTGTTTCTTAATGAGCTTGGGAAGGATCTGTAGTTTTATATTTGAGTTACTTAATGCGAACTTTTATCTAAATAAGTAGGTTTGTCAATCCTAATGGCTTTTTCAGGTGTCACGCCCATACTATCATCTGGAATAGCTAATGGTTGCTTAGTGGCTAATAAAGTATAATTTGGTAAATCTCCTTCAGGCAAATCAGCTAATGCTTCAATAGGTAATATGCCTGCAAGTTTTGCTTGAGGATTCTGATTTCTAATATGAAATTGCGGTAGGCCTGATAAAAATAAATAGGCATGTAATCCTGCTTGTTGCAATCTATGTCTAAAATATTCTAATCTTTTTGGTGTCTCATTCCATCCCATTACAGGTTCTGCCCTCATCTTAGTTTCTGATGGAAAAAGTATTAAATTGTTTCCAACTCTAGCCGTCTCTTCAACAATCCTTTCATCAGCATAAGCAGGTTTATAGGCGATTATCGTATCATTCCTTCTTAATTTACTTGCCCATTCTTCAAAATATTGAGCTTTCCATTCTATTCCACTACTACCATTCTTCTGTGCAAATTCTCTCCCTAATGTAATGAAAGGTTGTTGTTTATCAATTGCTATAATATGATGACCAGTTAATTGAGATGCTATAATAGCAACAACACCAGTCCCACAACAGGCATCAATAATTCTTCCACCATCCTCATGTATGTACTTCGCCAAGTAAACTAAATCCAAAATATGTCCTACTTGTTCAATACCATCATGTGGCATCTGCCCTCTCATCAAATAGACAACAGCAAACTGTTTTTGGTTTAATTCACCTAATCTTCTTACTAATAACGGCGGTAATAATTTTTCTAATAGTTCAGTTAAATAAAGAGGTCTTTTATCCTCGACCCCCCCCCCTGCTGCTCTAAATTCTTGATCAATAGCACTTAAAACAACAGAACTGTTAACTTTGCTAATAACACCTTCTTTAGTCATAAGCCTGAGTAATTCAGTATCATCTATGTGAGAAAATTTAGGGTGTGTAGGATTCATTAATTCATTAATATCAAAGCCATGGACAGCTTTTATTCTTCTTGTAATTTCTTGCCAATAGATTGTGTTTTTAGCTTCAACAGCTCTAAAATAATATGGCCTAAGAGATGTTTGGCAATCTTTTACATCACCAACAAAGAACCATTCTCTTCTTTTTGTATCAGGGTCAATGATATATCTATTACCTTTATGAGGATACTCTAATTCAATATGAAGACCAAAATGCTTGTCATTTGCTACTGCCTCTTCAACAGTTCCTGCTATAGGATTGCTATGGCTCATAATTCTTGGGTTATAATCTCTAGCTGCCTCTAAAAAGAGAGGAAACTTTTCAACTACAAAAACCATAGGGTCTACGTATTTGTACTTTTTCCAATTTTTTCTATTAACTAATCCTTCTAATGTTGCCATTTTAAATAAATATTTCA
>DUGA01000092.1 GCA_013331615.1 Candidatus Woesearchaeota archaeon
GTTCGTCAAATAATGGCAGTCGCCGTTTTTTTTAAGGAATATTAATAAATAGAATACAAGAAAATTTTTTTTAGCCAGTTATAATTTGTCTAATGCAGCTTAAGCAGCTTTCTTAATCCCATGCTGAAGATAATTGATGTAAGAATGTAAGTGCCTAACCAGCCTAGCTTCCAACCGAAGAGATTTAGGATCTTAAGATCCTGGTGGTTTACTTTGATCGACTTTATTGCATCGTCATTAATTGCCTTAAGTATAGGCTTGTATTGCTGGCTTGTTGTGATAAGGATGTCTTTTGAATATGTCTTATCTCCGTGCTTAAAGTCAAGGATGTATTCTCCTGGAGAATTGCCTTTCAGCTTGAATGTTGCCTGGTTGTTCTGAATAGCTTTAATGTATTTGTTGTCTGTCTGTTCTTCTAAGACCGTAATATCTTTTAGATCTTTTGGTGCAATTAACTCAACTGAGCCAGTTGCTGCAGGAAGAAAATCCAATGTAACAGAAAATTCCATTGTAGGATATAAAGGAACGTAAGCTAATGAGCTGCTGAGCCAGCCAAAGATGATTATGATAGGGATAAAAGTAACTAATGTAGGCTTCATGCTGTGCATCATGTATTTCATGTTTTTATCCATGGCAAGCTTCTGGAGCTCTAACATCTTCTGAGGATTATCTTTATGCTTCTTGATCTCACTCTGGTGGCTTTTCATGTCTTCCTTAAGAGATTTCATCAGATGCTGGTCAGTCATCCATTTATAGACAAGAGTCATGATAAGAGAGATAAGAAACGAGACAAATATGACTGCAAACAGAATATTGAAATTAATCAATGGGCCAAAGATTGTGTTGAAGAATGAATCAAAGACCATTGTACACCTTATCCACCCATAAACTTCCTTAACATAGGGTTCATGTCTGTCATGTGCTGCTTTGCAATGTCTTCATAAAGCTTATAGATTATCATGACTGCAAGCAAAATTCCTGTGCCATTACTTAATGCTCCGGATAAATCTGCTAAAGAGGCTAAGAATCCAACTGCTATTGCGCCCATTATCGTCAATGGCCAGATATATCTTTCAAGCAATCTTTCCATGACACGCTGATCTTTTCTAAATCCTGGAATCTGCAAGCCAGAGGCCATCATCTGTTTTGCCTGCGATTTTGCGTCCATGCCAGCTGTCTGTACCCAAAAGATGGAGAATATTATTGAGCCTGCTACAAAGAATAATACATAGACTGTTGCCTGACCAAGGTCTGTAAATGTCAAGCTTCCTCTAATAGCTTTGCCGACAAGATCAGGCGAATAAAGCCAAGCTACAAGACCAGATTCCGGTGTATTACCAACAAATCTTCCTAAGATAGGATAACCCCAGTTATCAAGAAGTTTTGCCCATAATTGAATATTTGCTATCAAAGCTGCGACTAATATGACAGGAATGTTACTTGTGTAAATAAAACTGAGAGGCCAGCGAATACCATGCCCTCTTATCCTACCAAAAGATAATGGAATCTCTACTTTCATTGATTGTGCATAGACTGCCAATACAAATACAAGAACAGTAGCAAGCACAGATGCAAGCATCAATGTTGCGTTAACTGGATCGCCTGCTGCTAAAGACTGGAAGAATGCAGGGATTGCGCCAGTTGCAATGCTTGGATTATTAGGAGAAGGAAGAGGAGAGAATGCCCTTATGAAAATACTTTCTGAAACTCCCGCTGCGATAAATAAGCTAATTCCTGAGCCAAAGCCCCATTTGCTTACAATCTCGTCCATGAACATTATCATTATGCCGCCTAAGAATAATTGGAATACAAGGATCAGCTGCAACTGCAAGAATAAACCTGTACCGATAAATTCTGGTGCAGGAGCTAAGCCACCCATGAATACATAGATAATAGCTTCAAACAATACAAAGAAGATCGCGAATAATTTTTGCAAACCCTGAAAACGTTTTTTGCCGTCATGAGTTGTCAAATCAAGTTTCATGATGCCAGAGCCATTCAATAGCTGCAACACGATAGAAGCAGTAACTAATGGGCCAATACCTAATGAGATAATGCTGCCAAATCTTGCTCCAAGAATTAATGATAAGAATTCGAATCTAGATAATGCATTCTGGCCAAGTCCAAATAATGGGATATGCCCTAAACCAAAGAATATCAATAAGGTAATCCCTGTCCATTTCAGCTTTTCCTTAAAGCCAAGCCTGCGCTGCTGCGGACTGCGGACTTCAGGCAAATTTGCTAATATATCATCGAACATTGACATTAATGATACCTCGTGTAAAATATTAATTTTATATCAAATGTTAGCTTAGTAGTTAGTTTAGTATTTATAAATCTTTATTTTTTGTGTGCGTTTAGTAAATATTTACGATGCAGCTGCCTCCACGCCATTGGCACTGACATTGAGTATATTAAGAGTTGCTCCTCCTCTACGTTTAGTTAATAGTAATGCTAGTGGAAAGGTATTGTGTGTTGTGTTAGTTGATGTGTAATTAGTTGGTATTGCCAGTCGCAACATTCTCTTCGTTACTGGATTTGTGCCAACTCATTTGGCTGTGGAGGCAGCTGCTATGCAAATTATTTTTTGTATTAATGATAGTATATAGATATAAATGAAATACAAAAGAATTAATTCTCAGCTTTAACTTCTGCTTGTTTATGTGATGCTTGTTTATTCTGAACAATAACTTCGCCGCCTGCCTGCTTGATCTTCTCAGTTGCACCTGAAGATGAATATTGGGCAGTTATCTTATACTTTTTTGTTACATCTCCTGAACCAAGAATCTTGTTATAGCCCAGTTTTTTCAAGTCTACGACATAATAGCCTTCTTTGTGCTCGATCTGTTTTGCTGCAACAAGCTTGTCTGCATTTTCCTCAAAATATTTTATGTTGATGGCATTTATTTTTGCTGTTTTTCCATGCATGATAAAGCCATGCTTTCCAAAGTAAAGCGGATCATCCCAGACCATTGGCTTCTTGCCGTCTGATCTTTTTCCTGTGCCTGCCATACCTACACCGCCAGAATGCCCGCTACCTCTGTGCTTTTTCTTGCTTCCGTAGCCGTGATTGGTTCTGCCCCGGAATCTGGTGTTTTTCTTTCGTTTGTTGTATGGCATTTTGACCTCGTTAATGTTATCAGTTGTTGTTATGACTTAGTGTTTTGTCTTTTTTGATTTTTTGCAGTTTATTTTAATTTTTATATTATTAGTTTTGTTTTTTAGTTTTATTTTAATTTTTTGTGTTTTATGAATATAGTGATTGTATCATACCATCCTTTTAATCAAATCATTTATCTTCTCTGCCCTATATCCAAGAGCTCCGCCGACACTGAATGGACGTTTTATGCCTTTTCTTTCAAAGCCTTTTCTTGGGCTGTTTAATCTGTAAAATTTATCTTGTTTCTCGCCTTTTTTTGCATTTCCGCGCTTTTCAACCAACAGCTTAAATGTCTCTGCATCTATCTCTCCCCAAGTGATATAATCTTTGGCTTTCTTTACCATACCTAATAGACTCGGAGTAGAATTGAAAACCGAACAGAAATGCTGGTTGTGAAGATTTAACATAGTCAAAGTTGATTTTATCCTGTAATCTATGCCGACATTTCCTCTAACACGGATTGCCGCAATCTTATCTGAAGATGTTTTTTTTGTGTCTGTCATTTTTTCACTCATTCTTTGCTTCAGCCATCTCTTGAGCTAATGAACTTGGACCAGTTATCTGGCCTTCAATCATACCAATAGATTCCTGAGCATTCTTTTGTATCTTTGTTGACATCAATCTTCTTAATGCGATGAAACATGCATTGATCA
>DUGA01000009.1 GCA_013331615.1 Candidatus Woesearchaeota archaeon
AATGCATGCCATCTATAAATTGAACCTCTAATATACTTTACGTGCACTGTATCATCCAAACGATTTAGTTTAATATTAAGAGTCTCTGCTAGATCACAATATTCAAGAGCATCTGAGATCTTTCCCTGTTTCATAAGAACTATTGCCAGATTGATGTATGACTGCGCAAATATATGTGTTAGATCTGTTTTTTCAGCTAAGCCAATCGCTCGACGATAATAATCCTCTGACTTTTGAAGATAAGCTTCAGAATTTTCAGATGGTTGAGATTGCTTGAACATGCCTTGGTCTTTTCTCTCACTCTCTTCTTTCCTGTCATAAAGCATGCCTAAATTTACCAAAATATCTGGCAATTTCAGATGATTCAATTCATTAGCTAATTGTTCTGCACGCTCTAAGACAACCTGTGCTCTATCATATTTTTTCTCGCGGATATAACTTAAGCCTATACCATTTGATGCACGCATTATCGCTATCTTGCCTAAGCTAATCATCCTCTCTGCTATAGCTATCACTTTATCATAGCCTTTTCTAGCTTCATCAAATCTGCTAGTTCTAAAAACATGCGTATTAGCTACTGAAAAAAGATCACTTATTCTTCGCTCCAAAGATTTCTCAATATGCTCTATTGGCAGTAAATCACTTTCAATCTCAAATATCCTTTCATATATCTTAATAACTTCTTCATTGCCAAAGACTGCTAAACTTCTTTTTGCGGCAATCTCATAAAATGGGACAGCCTTTTCTCTTTGATCACTATTATCATAATGATATGCTATCTTATGCGCAACTAACTCAGGATTATCTTTATTTGCCTGCGCAATAATCTCTGCAAATCTTCTGTGAAGATGTTTTCTCTCTTCAGGTGGAATGCTTTGGTAGAATGCACGCCAGATCTTATCATGAGCAAACTCCAGATTCCTTGCTGTTGGCGACAAAAATCCTGCCATTATCAAAAGACTATAATCAGGCACGAAATTGACCAACTGTGAGAGGTCATTCTTATACGACACTTTGCCTGCAACAGACATTAATTGCATTGTTAAAAATGCCCATTCGCCAAGACCCTTAGCTCTGGCTACTATCTGATCAGCAATCTTATCAAGTATTGGCTTGTCTTTTTGCTCAAATGCCTTTAATACTGAATACGCAGCTGCGTTAAGGCGTTTTGGCTCTGAGAATTCTGAATATTTCTTTTCATCATCATATTCCTGCTTGATGGCACGAGCTAATTCTTTGATATATACTGGATCACCTCCTGTCACTTCAGAAAGCTGTGTAATTATATTTTTTACGAACAGTTTTGGATCTTTTCCGATAATATCGCCTACCAAATTAGCAAGATTAGAAGAGTCATGCAATGGATCTAGGGAGAGAGCAGTATGGATCTTATCAGAATATCTTTTAGTGTAAGATTTGTGATGTGTCTGGACAAGCAATAAACGTTCAAATTGTTCTGTAGTTGAGATTCTAGCTGCCAAGTCATCTAACGCTTCCTGTGAACCCTTATCTATATTTTGCAGGTCATCTATGTATAATATTAAACCAGAATGCTCTTGAGTTACCCTATATCTTGATTCTCTTATGACTAACTCAGTAAACAGCTTGATTATCTCTTCCTTAGGGTTCTCTGCTAAAATTGAAGCTTCATGACCTTCAAAGGTCTTGCCTATCAATGCACTATAATAAGGCAATACACTGGATTCTTCCAGTCCAAGTTCAGATATTCTTTGCTTAACTTTCTGTTCTTCTGTACCCAATATTTGTCTGGCAATCCTGCCTATCAACGAAAAAGTTGCTGACTGTTCTAAAGGATTGCAATACTCAGAGACCTTATAGAAAGAGCTATCTGATAACAACATATGTTTGGCTAATTCAGTCTTGCCTGTTCCAGAATCGCCTGTAATCGAGACAATCTTTGGATTGCCCAAAGCGACTTCTGCTTTAAATGCATCTAATGCCGCTATCTCTTTCTCTCTTTCATATAACCTAACTTTTTCTTCTTCGTATCTAATTTGATGTTGTACTGTACCCAACAGCTCATGAACTGTAATAGTTTCTGATTTCCCTTTTGGAGTAAAAGTAAACTGTTTTCCATATATAGCAAGATTTCTTGTGGCTTTCCATGTCTCCTCATCAACTAAAATTCCATTTTTAGGCTTAGCTTCTTTTACATAGTCTTCTATCCTTTGAGAGAGATTTACATTATTTCCCAATACATCAACCTGCTTTCTGGTATCTGCACCTAAAGTACCTGAGATCACATAACCTGTTTTTATGCCTATTCTTGCTTTTAGATCAATACCACTGGTTGAGCAATACTGCTGAAAACGACCCTGGAATTCTAAGGCAGCTTTTACAGCAGCTTCTTCTTGATTAGGTGTGGAACCTGGTGCGCCAAATGTCGCCAAAACTGCATCACCGATAAATTTGTTTACATGGCCTGAGTACTTCCTCTGAAAAATATCTATAGCAATCTGATAGATAGGATTGACTGCTGACAATAATCTCTCTGCATCGCCTTTGCCCTTATCCAAATCGCCAGAGAAAGCAGTGAATCCTTCGATATCCAGATATAACATAGTGACTTTTAAAATATCTGCATGTTTGCCTGTCAAGATATATTCGACTGCCTGAGGCCCAAGGTATTTTTTTAACTCTTCTTTTTCTAACAGAACAGCCTGAGTTTCTCCACGCAAGGCTCTGTTTTCTGCATCTAGACGTGCAACTAGTGCAACTAAATCTTCTCTTGCAAAACTACCCAGATTTTCAGGCACTATTACCTTATCTTCTTTACTCATTTTCCATTAACTAGTTGCTTCTCCATTTTAAACTTTTCCATTTTTTGCTACTCTTCAGTTATTATTTAGCAATAGAAACTTATTTAAACTATAAAAACATAATATTTGAACATAACTTATTCAGCTATTAAACAAAAAGTATATAACCCTAAAGATTATACAAACTAAAATGCGCATAAAACAACTCTTAAAATATAGTATACTATTTACAACAAGCATGCTTCTCAGCATAATTTTTGTTAGCTTAGCTCATGCAGTTGATTTGAGTAATTACCCTGAACCATTTGTAGCTAATTCAATATTTGATGCAAGCTTGGTTGTTGGAGACAATGCTAAAGCAAGCGATGTCATTGGTGTAACAGACATAGCGATGTCATTGCAGTTTGATATGCAGAAAAAAAGAACTATTGTAAGACAAGGATGCGGAGAGTATGAAGTAAATGAGCTTGTCAGAGTAGGTGTTGGAGCTGCTAAGTTAGCAAGCAAATTAAAAGGCAAAGAAAGATCTGAAAATCTTATCATTGTTGGCGGAGCTTGCGCAAATTCTGTTGCTGCGTTCTTATATGGCTATCCTGAAGACTGTACTCAAGGCTATGAATATGGAAAAGCAAAGATAAAATTATTTGACCACAAAAATGGGAAATATGCTTTACTTGTTGCAGGATTGACAGATGAAGACACAAGAGCAGCAGCACAAGTTGTTGCCAACTATAAAGAGTATAAAGATGCGTTTGTCGGGAATGAATTGGTTGTGACAGATACTTCTTTGAGCAAGCCTAAAGTGACAAGGTTGAGATAAAAGTTAATTTTAGATTTTTATTTAGATTAATAGGATTATATTTTTCTCATCCTTATACTTCTCTCCCGTAGAATATATTGTGTTTGTCGACGGTAAGTTTCACAGTAACTGTGTCACCAATCTTTGCTTTGCAGTTAGGAACTAAGATGGCTCTGTCTTTTGCTGCAGCTAATCTGTCTGAGAAAAATCTGCCATAAGAGACTATCTTTGCTTTTACCTTATCGTTCTTTTTGAATGGCTTTGGCAAAGCATTTGTTTCATAGAACTGCATATCAGCTGGAACACTTAATAAGCTGATGCTGTATTTTTTTTCCAATGGTTCTAAACGCTTTCTGAATTCCTCCATTGAGATGCCAGAGAGTGGGTTTCTGCCTGCAGAATAAGGCAGGAAGTTCTGGATGCCAAGAATTACTCTAAATTTCGCTTTTTCCTGCAAAAGCTTTGCAAATTTGATTATCTCCTCTATTTCGTTTTCATTTATGCCAGGCAGATAGACAGGAGCAATTACAAGCTCCAATTTTTGTGTTATATACTGGGCCATGCTTTTAACATATTCAATATTATAAGTAGTTCCTGCTGCTTTATTTGCTGCTTCTTGGCTAACAGCATTTAGTGAGAGATTTATCCTTGTCAATCCAGAAGCTGCTAATGCATCAATCTTTGATTTTGAGAGTAATGTGCCATTTGTTATCAATGAGATTGAGCGGACTTTTTCTACTGCTTTTAACCCAGCAATCAGTTCTGGCAATTGGACATAAGTAGTTGGCTCTCCGTGGCTGTTTAGATAGATGTCAATGAATTTTGAAGTTTGGTTAGATTTTGAGATTTTGAGATTATCTTTTGTTTGTTTATCATTTCTTCCCTTTGCTTGTTTTATCTCTTTTTTCTCAGCAAGTTTTTTGAATTCTTCAATGAGATAGTCTTTCTCGACGACAAAATCTACCTGCTTTCTGCTGTCAATGCCTTCATCAACTGAGCAGAAAACGCAGTTTATATTGCAGCCAGTTATCGGCTTTATCTCGATGCATGATGTGTTTCTGTCTGTCATTCCAATAAAAGTTGTGCCTATCAACGGAATGCCTGAGTTTTGATGCACATAGACTGTTTGCTTGTTAAAAAGCTTGTTTTTTAATTGTGGGATGTGTGTTGCAAGCAGCTGATTAAATAATAAGGAAGCCTTTTGCTGATTGATGTTTTCAAAGGACAATTCATTTTCTGAAACCAAAGTAAATTTGCCAATTGAGCCTAATGCTTCTAATGGAATCTTAAAATAAAATGACCTAAGGAGATTCACTTTTAATTCATTACCTTCCACTGCAAATGTCAAATCCTGGAAAGTTAGCTTTGCTGAGTTTTTTAATTGTTTTATTTGCTGCATTTTTTTATTATTGTTATATCCGTATCAATAGGTATGTAGTAAAATTTTCCCCATTTTACCGAGAATAAACAAGCTATCTTATATAAAGCTAACTGGTTTTTTTGAAGTAACTTTTGTTTAGTTTAAATCTGCCAATTAACAAGAATATTTATAAATCAGCAATGCTTCTTTTAACTAATTCTAGGCATTAAAATGCCTTAATAATATAATGGGGGGAAGGTAATGTCTGAACAGGCTGCTAAAGAAGTCAACATAACATATGAGACCCTATTTGAGATGCTCAGATTAGAGAAAAACAGGGAAGAGCTGCAGAAGATAGATCCTGAGTTTTTCAGCCATGTTCTCACGTATCTGCGCGAAAAACTGCAGATATTAAATGCATCCAAGCAGACTATTTTCGGAGATGAGCAGCAGGAGAATACAAGAAGGCAGCTTGATAATGTAAAGAGGATAATCAAAGAGCTTTATGAAAAACGTGAGAAAAAGCTCATGATGATGGCATTGGTCAAAAGCAGGACAAAAACAAGTGTCATGGATACTTCTTCAATATTGAAAGAAGAGCAGCATCTGTTTTCACAGCTTGTCAATACGTTGGATAGCTTCAGAAATAGTATGCTGATGAATCTGATGGAATTAAAGGAAATCCAAGTAAAAGCTGTTGAGATTCCGCAGCAAAGAGAGGAGAAATTAGTTGTGAATAATAATAATAATAATAATAATGTGAATGCAAATAATATTATAACAAATAATAGTGGAAATAACAACATAAATGGTGTAATCAATAATAATACTAATACTCAACAAATAGCTGCTACAAATGAAAATACTAATGTAGAGGATTCTGCTGAGCTTAAGCTGCTGAGAATACTTGAGCAAGTTCCTCAATTTGTAGGCACTGATCTTGAAGTCTATGGGCCGTTCAAGCCAGAGGATGTTGCTAATATACCTTCAGATGTCGCAAATCTGCTTGTTGAGACTGGAAGCGCTGAGGAGATGAAGAGTGGATAGAGAAATAGCTACTTATGAGAAATAAGGTTGTTTATTGAATTATAGACGAAAATATGGTTTATGAAACGAAGACTTTATAAATAAGTAATTAATTTTTAGTATAGTTATTAATACATATTAACTTTGATAAATGATGTGATCAAACATGAAGATGCCAAAAATCAAGAATAGGTATTGTCCTTACTGCAAAAAGCATACTGAACATAAAGTTACTCAGGTAAAAAAGCAAGCTGCAAGCTCATTAACTTATGGTAGCAAAGTCAGGGCTAGAAAGAGAGGAAAAGCTCGCGGTTCAGGCAACCTTGGCAGATATTCTAAGCCAGCAGTAACCTCATTCAAGATGACTGGAAAGAAAAGCACCAAAAAGACAGACCTAAGGTTTGAGTGCAAGGAATGCAAGAAGCAGCACACACAAAGGTATGGCTTCAGGGCAAAGAAGGTTGAGTTTAAGTAAATAGAGATAATATTTTTCTTATTATGCAGCAAGTCTTATCAGTACTTTTTCTAGATTTTCTTTTATTCCCAATGCTGTCTGATATCTATCTTCTGGCTTTTTCTCAAGGCATTTAAGAACTGTTTGCGCTAATGCCTCTGGGATTGCCGGATTTATTTCACGGGGATTTTTAGGCGGAGTATGAACATGATTATAACTTGCATCTTTGCCTGTAAAAGGTGCCTCACCTGTTAACATATGATAGAGTGTAGCGCCAAGAGAATAGATATCAGTACGATGATCAATTCCACGAGCTAGCATCATCTCAGGTGCCATGTAATAAGGTGTACCTACAAAACATTGTTGCTCATTTTCATTGACAAGAGCAATATTAAAATCAAAAACTACAGGATCTAATGGCTGCTCATAATCCAATAAAATGTTCCCTGGTTTTATATCACAGTGCACAATACCAAGCTGCTTCAAATAACTTAATGCATCGCAAATACCAATTACCATGACTATTGCACCAGTAACTGTTAATCTATAACCTGCTTTTAAATAATCCCTTAAGGACCGTTGGGGGTAATATGGAAGTATCAGAGATGAACAATCTTTATCTCTATCATGCAATGCAATTATATTAGGATTACCGCCATTGCTGGCGATTAATTCCAAAACTGAAGCTTCGTGAACTATCCCTCTAGTATCACGCACTCCGTCAAATTGTAGAGCCGGAATTTTATGTGCAAAGATAATTCCTGTAGATTTAGAACGAACTAAGCCTACAACAGAGTAACCGCCTCTTCCAACTTCAGGAATAGGAATTACTTCATATTCGTCTTTCAACCCTTGAATCAATTCTACCATAAAATAGGTAATTTAAGAATTCTTTTAATGTTTTACTGTTTTGTCGTATATACGTCCACGTTTTTATTGGAAAATAGGAAAAAGTTAACGGTTTTGTGGCCATACTACAGTCGGCTTTAGCATAAGATAAGTTAGTAATAGGATAAAGCCTTCTCTCGTTAATAGATTACCCTATTAGCTAGCTGCATAACAAAAGCCCCATAAGCATGTTTTAATATGTTTAAACAGTTCCTTTTTATAGGAATTCTAAACTTATATTTAATGTTACTAATTCCAGAGTGATAAAACCGAAAGGTTTATATGTAGATACAGATTTCTCAGCGTCGAGAGGCAGTAGAAACAACTTTTACAACCATTAGGGGGATTTAACATGGGACAACAGGAAGTATACGATTTTTTAAAAGGCAACAAACGAAAGTGGTTTACCAGCAAAGAGATTTCTGGAGAATTAGATATTTCTCTGGGCTCAATCACAACAAGCTTGAAAAAGCTAAGGCAGTGCAAGATGATTGACTGGAAGAATGCAGGCAAAAGAAATCTTTTCCAGTACAGGTTTAAGAAGTAAGTGTTTCTAAGAATGTTTATTTTTTTAATCTTTAACTTTTTATTTGCATTAGATTTATAAATAATAGCGAGTTTTCTTAGGTAATCAGTAATGTGATTATAGAGAACAAATAGTTAATTAAAATCAATAAAGATAAGTTATAAGGAGTGTGTAAAAATGCCAGAGATAATGGAAGAGCCAGTAAGCAAGTTTGTCAAGATAAGATGCCC
>DUGA01000042.1 GCA_013331615.1 Candidatus Woesearchaeota archaeon
TCGAAGATAGCATTATTCTCTTTCAGTTTAGCTGTAAATTCCAGCTGCACAAAATCGTTTTGCTTCAGTTGAGACATCATATCACCAGTTTTTTAGTTTATATTTAAAATCTTGCATATGTTAATTTACTTATTTAATTTATATGCGTATTTTACTTATATTTAAAGGACTGAGTCCTGATTTTATTCTCTGCTTTAAATAATTTATGGATTTTACTTTGTTTTGCTTCACTTAAACACCCTCAGAAACCGTATCAGCTCTTTCGCCTTCTCAAACTCAAGGAATTCGTCTTTCTTCATCAGGGGGACATCTTCTCTCATGTCTTCTTTAAAGAGAATTGGCTTTTTCCTGTCGTAGATTATCAGATTATCTGCTCCCACTATTCGTGAGATTGACCTAAGCTGCGCAGCCTGCTTATCTCCTGCTTTCTTATCACCCAGTTCTGTAAGAATCAATTCTTTATCCAGCTTTGCGACAATATCAAACGGAGCTTTATGAGTCTGAATTGCCTTAAAGCCAAGTGAAGAATATTTATCGCTTATTTCTGATGCATCTGAATGTTTGCCATAGCAAGAATCTGTTTGCACATGAAAAAAAGCATTTCTTTTTTCAGGCAAATTTGCACTAAATATATCTACCTTTTCAAAGATAGCATTTCCAAGCGCATTGAACACTTTCACTGCATTTGTCAGTGTCAGCTGTGAGTTTTTTGTTTCGTATTTTTCAACTGTCTTTCTTGATAACCCAATTTTCCTTGCAAGCGAATTTAGGGAATAGCCTTGAATCTCTCTTGCATGCTTGAATCTTGAATGGTTGATGTTTGCAGTAATTCCAGCCTGATTGCTCTGCAGGAATGGGTATCTATTGTCGATTGCGCTTTTGAATGATGCAAAGTTTAAAGTATAGACACCATGCCTTGTATAGACAACATTATTCTCAAGCCCAAGATGAGCTTTATCAGATATTATGACAGGCGATGCCTGCAGATATGAGCTAATCACTTTCATCTCTTCAATTGCAGAATGCGATAATGAATTCGCATCTTCAATGATTTTGATCAAGAGTATCCTTTCATCCAGTCTTGCAAGAATGTCAAAACACGTTCTTGTGAATGATTTCAAAATATAGCCTTTCCTCAGCAGAAAGATACTCACTTCTTCCAATATGTCTTGTTTCATAACAGAAAATAAAGATGAGGAATATAAAAATGTTTGTTGATAATTTGATTTTTGAGATAGTTAAGTAAGTAGAATTAATTAACCATGTCCGCCGCCATGCGTGCCTGCCATCGCTGGCTCATGATGCTCTTCTTTATGCTCATCTTTTTTATCAGAGCTAAATAATTTCTTATAACCATAATAAAGCCCTAATCCTAAAAGACCACCAACAGCTATCGGCGCATATGCGATAGTTGAACCAAATGCCAGATATGCTGCTCCTGCACCAGTAGCTGCAGATAATGTAGGCATTGCAATAGGCTCCATCATGTTAACTATGTCTGAAATACTGTTGGTTTTCTTATGCTCTTCATGCCCTGCGCCATGCGCATCTCCGTGTGCTTCGCTCATTTTGTTCAAAATCTTTGATATATTTATTCAGTCTAATATCCTTATATTTAAAGTTTATCATTTAATCACTTCTTAGTCATAAAATAAGTAAATTTTATAAATAATAAGCTTATCTCTATTAGACATGGCAAATAAAGGAGCAGTTTTGCTTGACACAAATGTAATCGGAGAGAGAATCAAGTTAGAAGATATTCTTGCTGATAAAGAGAATGATTTTTATGTTGTTCCTGGAATTTTAGATGAGCTTGAAACATGGAGAAAAAAGGAAGAACATGGCATTACTTCTACTTTAACCCATCACAGGCAAAAATCACAAGAGCTTGAGAATTTGGCACGAAATAACAATTACCAGGAGATAGCTGGCTATGTAGAGATTGTTGATGATGAGCACCCAAAAGATACACCTAATCCTTATATTGTGAGATTATTATATGAAGCGTTTAAATCAGATCTGCAGATAAATTTCACTGCAAGGAAAAACCATAGAAAGCTCAAAGAATACTTTTCTGCGCTTTTAGAAAAATATCAGCCTGCGATTGACGCGTTGGTACTGGGAAGCAAGAAAGAGCCAAGAGGGCTTAAGGCAGAAGTTGCAGATGACCACATTGAGATATATGCAGTTGATAAATATTCTAGCGAAAGAATTAAAAAACAGCCAGGCAAGGTCATCGACATAGTTAACATAGATGAATTAGAGAGAGAATTCAGGAGATATGAATTTCTGAAAAGAACGCATGATGACTAAGTGAAACTTTTAGAAAGAGAGCATAAGATTTTTTTCGATGCCATGGAAATATTGAAATACTTTAAGATGCATCCTGAATTAATTTTGGATTATCCTACTGATGCTTTAGTTAAGAGCCATGTGGAGATGACTACTAAAGCAGTTACAAGAGATGTATATGAAAAGCACTTTAAAGGTAGAGAACTTAGTACTATAGGAGCTAGTGATTTTAGAGAAAGGATAAATGCTGAGCTTAGCACAAGATTAGAAGCAAATGGTATGTGGGATGAGACACAAATCAGATATTTGGCTGAAGGCGTGAACAGAGGAATAGCCTTCCTGGAAACATGCAGACGAAAGCATGATGGCAAAATGCCAAGATTGACATTTGTCACTGATGCAAATCTTGTCTCTGCTGCAATGGCGCTGGAAAATGACCAAGACATGCCTAGGTACGAGCAGATAAGAGTGTTTACGATGGATTCAGATATAGCTGAGTTGATTATTCTTAACAGAAAATATAAGATGGATAATGGTCTGCCTGTACCAAAAGTACGCTGGGCCTATAAAATTGAGGACCTAAAACCAGCAGATAAACCTGGAAATGGAAAATAAAATAGTTGATGCATGAATTAACTTTAAATACAACATCTGTTTAGCTTTCTATAGTAAGAGATAACATATAAGAGATAGTATAAGATAAATAAGTTAATTAAAAGATATTTATTAATATCAAAAGAGGAACAATGATAATCACAATCTCTGGAACACCTGGCAGCGGCAAAAGCACAGTTGCAAAGATCATTGCAAGAAAGCTAAAGTTTGAGCATTATTCTACAGGGGATTTTATGAGGCAGCTAGCTGAAGAGAATAAGATGGATGTCCTTGAATACAGCAAACTTGCTGAGAAAGATAGGAGCATAGATGAAGAGCTTGACCAAAGGCAGATAAATTTAGGTATGGAAAAAGATGATTTTGTGATTGATGGAAGATTGAGCTGGCATTTCATACCAAAAGCAATCAAGATCTTCATTGATGCAAATTTTGATAAGAGAGGAGAAAGGATATTTCACGACCATATCAGGAAAGAGCATAATGTGACATTGGAAACAACAAAAAAGAAATTAAAAGAGCGCGAGCAATCTGAGATAAAAAGATATAAAAAATATTATAACATCAATCCTTACGATAAGAAGAATTTTGATCTTGTAGCAGATTCCACAACTAAAGACCAAGAAGAAGTTGCTGCTGAAGTGATAGAGTTTGTGAAGAAGCATTAATATAATAAAAACCAGTGTTTGTCGGCAGTTGCCACTGTTTTCGGATTAATGGTAAACAGCCTTAAACAACCCAAATCTTAATATACTAAAATTGTTTTTAATCTTACTATGGCAGAAAAAATACAGGTTAACACAATATTTGTATTGGGTGTTTTATTTATACTCGCAGTTGTCTTCTTTTATCAGGTTGAAGATACTATTACAGGAGCAAGTATATATTCTACAGATTCTGATGCTCAACAGACCAAAACTGAAAAGTCTTTGAGCTTAGGATTTACTGGGCTTGCATTGATCAGCTTGTTATTTGCAATTTTATTTACAGTTAGGGAAGCATCTGTTTCAGGCATCCGCTCAAAGATAACAAAAGCCTATCATTTCCAGGCAACTGGCAAGAAAGAAAAAGCATTGAAAGAATACCACCAAGTGCTGAATAATTATGTAAAGCTGCCAATCAATGAGCAGCAGCAATTATATCCGCATCTCACAGAATTGTTTGAAGTGCTGCATATGAAGAAGTAGATAATATTTAAAAAATTCTTAATGTCTGAGATTGCATTGAAAATTTCGCTCTGCGAATGTTGGCATCACTCAGCTCTTGATTTTTAATTAGCTCGTATCGTTCAAGCCCCGTAAGGGACAACCCCCTGAACTCATATGCAAGTTATCTGGATTGAGCTTCGTAATTGATGCCAACATACATTTTCAACGCAACCTAATATTCTACTAAATTTAACCCAACTCCCTAACTTATCTTCTCGACTATAGAAAAGCTTAAATATACCAAAGCCTATACTAGTGTATAAATAAATCAAACAGGGGGTTGCTGTTTTAGCCATTTAGTGATTAAAAGCTAGATAGATTAATCTAAACAGTAGAAATCAGGTTTTATTTGTTCAGTGGGGGGTTATTTGAGCTTGTTTTTGCAAATAAATAGATGTTTGCATAGGATGAGTCAAGTAAATTTATACTAACTTTAGTAACTGAACTTAATAAATTAATGGACATATATCAAACATATCACATTCAACGTACTGCCATGGTGGGTTTTGACAACACCTCTTTCCTGCCATGGCGTACATTGACTTTTATCATTAAATCAAAAATAGATTATTGATTCATATATACATCATTTGTTTATATTTATCAAATGCTATGGGGGGTTTGGACAACACCTCTTTCCTTCCATAGCATAAGATACTTTTTTTTCACAGCAACTGCATAAACATAGTGTGGTACAATCTAATGCCAGAAGAACCACTTAACGACACACTAGAACTCGGTGGCAGCATTGTTCTTTCAGGATTCAGAGCTATAGATGGCGCTTCAATGGTGATTCTAAAAAAAGTGATTGGCAACTACGTAAAAAAGATGTCTGAAAGAGCAGAGAAATTTGAGCAGCTGGCATTGACAGTCAAGTCTGTGCATGAAAATGAGAACAGCAAGAAGTTTGAGCTCAATGCAAAGCTTGTTGATAACGGCAAAGTCTTTAATTCTGAGTTTGTTGATAAGAACATATTTGTTGCAGTTGATAGTGCACTGAAAAAACTAGAGAGTGAAAGGTTCAAGTAAATTATTTCTAGCTGAAAAAAATTCAAAATCATAAAACTTTAAATAATCTTATTGCATTTACCTCTAACATGAGCGAAAAAAAGACCAACCAGACAGTCTCCATTGAAGAATACAATACTATGAGAGATTTTTTCCTTCAGCAATTAAGCGAGAAGGATAAAAAGATACAAGACCTTGAGATGAAGAATAAGTTATTGCTAAAATCTGCATTAAAGGAATCAGAAAGAAGCGTTGAGCTAGGTCAGCATTCCAGGGCATTGATTGAAGTGAATAAGGAGTTGAATGAGAAGCTGGATAAGAATAAGCCATAAAAGATGTCAAGAATTAAATCTATGCAGATACTTCTTCAGATCAACCTTGCCATCAACAACTTCAACACCCTCTTTTTTCAGCATCTGAATCTTTTTCTTGATGCCGCCAACTCCAGAATAATTGCCGACTTTACTATTGCTCTTCACAACCCTATGGCAGGATACAATCGGCGCATTTAAATTGCATCTCATAGCACTTCCGACAACGCGGTAAGCTTTAGAATTAAGAGTGTTAGCTAATTCTTGGTATGTTGTGACTTTGCCGCGAGGGA
>DUGA01000020.1 GCA_013331615.1 Candidatus Woesearchaeota archaeon
ATATGATCCGCCTACTGCTAATTTGTCTGTCAATTTCCCATTGACACTAAAAGATATATAGGTATCTGACACCAAGGCACTTACTACTTTGAAGCTGTTGCTGCCGATGGTATATGATTTTGTAGCTCCTTCATCAAGAGAATCAACAACATCTCCTGTACATGGAATCTCTTTGGAAGACACTGCAGATTTAATTCCGCTGAGGCAAAACTTGACTGAGTCACCTATGCCGCTTCCTGCTGGTTGTGTAATAACCTGGCTTACAGTTATCTTGGAGCCATCTGCCAAGGAATATGATCCGCCTACTGCTAATTTATCTGTCAATTTCCCATTGACACTAAAAGATATATAGGTATCTGACACCAAGGCACTTACTACTTTGAAGCTGTTGCTGCCGATAGTGTATGATTTTGTAGCTCCTTCATCAAGAGAATCAACAACATCTCCGCTGCATGGAATCTCTTTGGAAGACACTGCGGATGTAATTCCGCTGAGACAGAACTTGACACTATCGCCTAAGACATCTCCTGCAGGTTTATTAGTAATCTGGCTTACTGTTACCTTTGAGCCATCTTCTAAAACATCTCCTTCCCCTACTTTTAAATTCTTTGTTAACTTGCTATTTATCTTGAACTGAGTATAGATAGGAGCTGAGTCTGTAACAACAACATTCAGTATCTTGAAATCTTTGCTCCCGACGGTGTATGTTTTTGTCAAACCTTCTGTTATTGAATCAACAACATCTCCGCTGCATGGAACTTCTTGAGTAGTTGTTGTGGTTTCTGGTGCATCGATACAGAACATTACAACATCTCCTAAGATATTTTCAGGATCAGGAGTGATTTGGACTACTGAAATGCTCGCACCATCTGCTAAGATATATCCAGACCCTACATTTAACTTGCTTGTCAACTTCTCATTTACTTTGAACTGCGAATATATATCCCCAGAATCTGTTACAATTATATTTTCAATTTTATATTTGCCATCATTATATGTTTTCGTCTCGCCTTCTGTAATTGAATCACTGATGGAACAATATTTGCTTGCTGCTTCAGCTGCTGCAGATTTAGAACCTGATAAAATAGAGATTGCATTCCCTTTAGTATTCTTCTCTGGAACACAGCTAACCAAAAATATAACCAATATTAAAACTGATAGAACTAGTAGTATTTTTGAATTTGTTTTCATTTACAACACCTTTTTAATTTAGTTTTAGATTAATAGATAATATACAAATGAGTATACAAGTACACGGATATATATATATATATATATCTGTTCACGAATAAGTAGTATAATGCATTTAACTATAGTTAAGAACATCACCGAAAATTTTAGATAACCAATAATTATTTTTTTAACATTAAAAGAATACCTTCTCAAACATCAAAATTCATAATCCTTCCATCAAACTCTTCTTTTGCAAGCAAAATTACTTTACTAATCTCTTTCTTATCAACAATCTTATACCCAGTATGCATGCAAATTGCATCGGCAAAACTTTCCAACTCATTCCAGTAAGGCATGTTATTTGGCTCTAATCTTTCTCTTGAATGACCTACCCACATATATCCTTTGAGCTCAACAAAAGTCGGCTGCGCAAAACTTATTATTCTAGCATAGCCAGCAGGATCAGTGAAATTATAGCCTTTAGTTAATGTTAACCTAATCACGCTTCTTTTGAACTTCTTTGCAAATGAAAGTGATTTATGCAATCTTTCCCACGCGTCTTGAGGCAAAGGATTTGCTGTCTTGATATAAGTCTCTTTATCAGGGCCATAGACACTGAAATAAATCTGTGTAGGCTGGTGCTCAGTCAATTTCTCAACCATCTCAGGCAAAGTTCCATTTGTCACAAGAAAACTGCTTATGTTTCTTTTACGAAGCTCATCAATCATCTCATGCAATCTTGGGTACATTGTCGGCTCTCCTGTCAAAGAGATTGCAAAATGCATTGGAGTTTCTGCCTGCTCTAGTTTTTCCTTAACTGCTTTTTCATTTCCCCAAAAGCCTTGCAGATAATCTATCTGAGCTTTGATTGCACCATCAATTATATCTTTAGGCTCATCTATTGGGCCCTGCCATTTAGGAAATACATATTTTATATCTCTCCAACAGAAAACGCATCTATGGTCGCAGAAGAATGTAGGTGACATCTGGACACACTGCCAACTATGGATACCATAGAACTGGCATTTATAACAGACATCTTGCCCTCTTATAGATTTCTTTGTCCACTCACATACCTTGACTGCGCTGTGATTGCCAACTCTTCTGTAGCCTTCCTTCTCGTAATATCTTAGCTGCTCTTCTGAGATCAGCTGCCGAGTCTGCTGCGGCATTGAGTTTTGTGCAACATTATTTTCTAATGCAGTTTTCTGGATTTGCTGTGCCATAAATTACCCCATAATAAGCTGCAAAACAAATATTAGAAACCAATTATCTGCTATATATTTAAATAATTTACTCCAATACAAGTAAAAATGCTCATCCCAATCATAATCCTGGCAATAGTATTTCTTTTGATTGCAGTTAGGCAGCTTGGCAGCATCAAGCTCAAAATCTGGCAGATAATGCTTGCAGGAGCAATTGCTGTATTGATAACTGGTCAGATAACTCCAGCTGCTGCATTAAAATCAATAAACCTTGATGTAATACTTTTCTTATTTGGTATGTTTGTTGTTGGACAAGCATTAGAAGAGAGCGGATATCTTGCGCATCTCTCATACACATTTTTCAAGCGCGCAAAAACACTTAATCATCTTCTGATTTTAATCCTGTTTATATTTGGCATCTCATCTGCATTTCTGATGAATGATACGCTTGCAATAATAGGAACTCCAGTTGTATTGCTGCTTGCAAAACAGCATAAGATCCATGCAAAGATATTATTGCTTGCATTGGCTTTTTCAGTTACTATAGGCAGTGTCATAAGCCCAATCGGAAATCCGCAGAACCTGCTTATAGCTATAGATGCTTCTGCCGGAATGAAGCAACCATTTCTGGATTTTCTGAAGTATCTTTTTATCCCAACAATGATAAACCTTATAGTGTGTTTTTTCGTGCTCAAGTTATTTTATAATGAGAGATTCCATAACAATATATTAGCTCATTCACAAGAGCCCATAAAGGACCATGCTCTGACACAATTATCAAAGTTATCTCTTGGAATAATTATTATTCTTATTTTCTTAAAGATAATTTTTGTCAATTTTGATAGTAACTTTAATCTCGGATTTATATCTAATTTTGACTTTAAGCTTACGTACATAGCATTAGGAGCTTCCCTCCCAATTTTGCTTTTTAGCAGAAAGAGAGTAAAAATACTAAAAGAGATAGACTGGCACACATTGATCTTCTTTTGCGCAATGTTTATAATGATGGAAAGCGTCTGGGAAACTGGATTTTTTCAGGCAATAATACAAAATTTAAGTATAAACATAATCTCAATTCCTGCGATATTTGCTGTAAGCATCTTACTAAGCCAGCTCATCTCAAATGTGCCATTGGTTGCTTTGTATCTACCAATGCTAACGCATGCAGGAGCTTCAATAAAAGCACTTGCTGCACTGGCTGCAGGAAGCACAATTGCAGGCAATTTATTGATTTTAGGCGCTGCGAGCAACATCATAATAATTCAGAATGCAGAGAAAAGAAGCGCTGAGACAATCACATTCTGGGAGTTTGCTAAGGTTGGATTGCCATTGACAATTCTCAACACTGCAGTATATTTGATATTCTTGAGATAATGTTTAGTATAGATACACCTAATGAAAAACTATATAAACAATAACTTATTAATTTATTAAATGGAGGATAGAATTGTTTATAGAATTAGGGCGGTTGAACGAAGTGAAACCGACCAATTTTGATTAAACTTTTCTAAAAAGTTTAATGGAAATCAAAGAACTAATTTCTGGCTTAGAACAGAACAATGCATTCAGTGACTGGAAAAAGAAGAATACTTCTGCCTATCTCTCATACTTATTTCGTACTTACGAAGATGCTGCAAATGAAAATAAATGGAGCGACTGGCAGGTTGGCTATTATGAGCCAAATGAAGACAAGCTTGCTACATTTATATTAGGCAAAGACGATAATGTCACTGTGCAAGACCATGAAGAGATTTTCAAAAAGCCAGACACAAAAGTGAGAGAGCTAGAATTAAACAAGATTAAGATTGATTACAAGCAGGCATTGGATATTGCACGAGATTTTCAGAGATCAAATTACACTCACGAGATGGTCGGAAAGATACTCTGCATCCTGCAAGACTTAGAGAATTTCAATAATATCTGGAACATAACTTATGTCACTCTTGCATTTAATACGTTAAATATTAAAATAGATGCCGTTACTGGAAAAGTAGTTGAGCACAAGCTTACTTCACTGTTGAATATGGCGCAAAATAACGTTATGGAAGCGTTAAGCAAGATCAAAAAGAAAAAGGAGTAATTAAGATGGAGAAACTGCAATTAAAAGCACAACGTATGGATGATGCAAAACTTCCTAGTTATGCGCATCATGGTGATGCAGGCATGGACTTATACTCGCTTGAAGAATCGACATTAAAAGCAGGTGAGCGTGCAGTGATCAGGACAGGAATCAAGATGGCAATTCCGCATGGTTATGTTGGCTTAGTAAGAGACAGGTCTGGATTAGCTGTAAAAAATGGCATTACTGTGATGGCTGGTGTTGTGGACTCCGGTTATAGGGGAGAAGTTGGTGTTGTATTAAGGAATACAAGCAAAGAAGATTTGCAGATTACAAAACATATGCGGATTGCGCAGATGCTTATCATGCCAGTAATGCATGCAGAAATAATAGATTCTGAGTCATTAGATGAAACAACTAGAGGTCATGGCGGATTCGGAAGCACTGGAACTCACTAATGAAACTAAACATTATTTGTTAAATGGTTATATTTATTTTTCTAACTAATTTTTCCACATTTTTTCCCCACTCACATCAAGTTACAAAAGTATTTAAACTAAAAAGAGTTCTTAAAATCTATCCGAGGGAATAAATGTTAAAGCAAAAAAAATCAAATACAAAGATTCCAGTGAATAAGATGAGCTACAAGGCCAGCATTTCAAGCAAGAATCTGAATGGATTTTTTCAACCTGCAAAAAATGACATTCTGGCAGATGATGCTAAAGTTACAGATTTGCAAGACAAAGAAGAGTAATTCTAGTTAAGGGATAAGCCATAACCTAAGTGCATAAGAAAGCCATAAAGTAACCATAGAGTATTTTAAACCCATATAAAACCAAAAGGTTTATATACTAATGTTACCACCAGATAGTTACAAGAATATAGAAGATAAGCTACATTTAATACAAAAAAATTAAATAGATTAAGCGTTTAATAGTAGAGATAATAATACAAGGAGGATTGTAAAGTTTAATCGTAAATGTTGTAATATCGAGCGAAGCGAGATATTACGATGGTTTGGTTAAGCTTTTACGCAGTAAAAGGTTATGGCAAAACTATTCGGCATCGGAAAGAGAATGACTGTACAAGACCCGCATGAAGCCCTATTAGGAATCTTTGAGCATGACAGGGAAGTTCCTATGCTTAGTGAAGGAACAGGTCAAGAAGTAAAATTAAAAAGCCTTGGATTTTTGATACTCTTATTTATAGTCAGAAATTCTGTCAGCGAATACGTGCCAAAGACTATTGATTACTTATTGATGGCAGGAGTAGCATTCCTGACTATAGAAATCCTGTTTAAGTTCTTCAAACATCTGAACAGGAGAGTAAAGAAGGAAAGCATATTAGGAATTGTTAGAAGCGCTGGATTCTTGATAGTTATCATACTGATATTTGCTGTGTTTATGTATTGAATAAGTATTAAATAGTAATAATGAGGTTAAATAAAATGACTGAAAATAATGGAAAAGTAGTTACCCCACGAGTGATACTTAGTGGGCTTGAATTTAAGATTGGACAATCACTTCAATTAAGATTTGTACGTCCAGGAACTAATCCGCCATCAGGATATGATGCAACGATAGGAATGAGTTCTGTAGATGCAATATATCAAGATGGAAAAGAATTATGGAAAAATATGAATTGCCAAAATCCTAGTCCTCTTCCAGTTAAAGGTCTTCAAGTTGTTTTTTCTGAAGATACAAGATTAGAATTTCAAGAGACACATCCTAAATTTAGAGTTAATGGAGTTATGGCAAGTTATGGTGACTATATAGCAAAAGTATTTGATCAGAGAGGAAATATCCATTATAACAAAAATGGTAGCGAAGGAAGTCAAGAAGAACCACAAATAATTTCAATTTTAGATGGGTTTTAAAAAAATAAGCAGATATAATTTCACTTCCTCAAATACCTTATAACCTCTTTCCTGATATCCTCAAACACCTCTTCCTTGCTTCTAGAAGCATCTACAATGACAATATTATCGCTCAAGTATTTAGGCAAATCAAGAAAGTTTCTTCTTAGCTGCGTCATAAATTCTCTGTGCTCAAACTTCTCCTTAGCATCTCCTCTATTACCAAGCCTTTCAAGCGCTGCACCAACAGGAAGATCAAGAATAAAAGAGATAGTTGGTCTTAAAAACTTTTTATTCCTCTCAATCACCTTTCTCAGATTCAATCCTTGAGTGCTTTGGAATGCGATTGTTGAATAATAATACCTATCACACAATACAACATTTATGTTCTTGCCATTTTTCTTTATCAGGAACGGAACAACCAAGCTTGAGAGATGCTCTTTCCTATCTTTGACAAACAGTTCAAGGCATTTGCCAGCATTCTTTTGAGGATTCTTATCCTTCTGCAGGATTTCCCTTGCTTTTGCACCATATTTTCCATAAGTCGGCTCTCTTGTTGTCAAAATTCTATATTTTTTATTCAGAGAGAAGATGTAATTGTGTAATCTACTAAGCATCTCGCTTTTTCCTGAGCCATCTATCCCATCCAGAACAACGAACAGTGAGTTTTTGGGTGTTTTCATTTTCTTATGCTAGTTTTTGTTTTAATGCCTAAATGCCTCAAGATATATAAACTTTTTTAAAGTAGATAAGGTTACTAAGTTGCATGATAATCGGCATAACAGGCACAAACGCAGCTGGAAAAGGAGAGACTGCAAACATTCTGAAGAGATTAGGTTACAAGTATTATTCTTTGTCTGACATAATCAGAGAGGAAGCAGCTTCCAGAGAAGAAGAGCCTAATAGAGATAATCTTATCCGAATAGGAAATGAATTCAGGATTAAGTTTGGTGAAGGCGTCTGGGGCAGAAAGCTTGCAGAAAAGTTAAAGCACGAAGAGCATGATAAGATTGTGGTTGATAGCATAAGACATCCATTAGAGATAAAAGAGCTAAAAAAAATAGAACAGAATAAGTATGAACAAAACAAACAGAGCATTAAGAAATTTATTTTATTATCAATTGATACGCCATTAGAGCTAAGGTTCCAAAGAGCCATAAAACGCGCACGTCCTGGTGATCCAAAGACAGGAGCTGATTTTGATGATTTTAAGAAGAAAGAAGAATTAGAAAAAACATCTGGCAAAAATGTCCAGCAGTTATCTGAAGCGATGAAATTGGCAGATTTCCACATACTAAATACAGGCACATTAAAAAATCTGGAAGAAAATGTACTAAACGTATTGAACAAGCTCAACTAAATCAGATCTGATAGTCGAAAAAATTAGAATATCCTAACAACCTTCAAATGCCCAGTAAGCCCACTAACTATCCTTACTTCTTTCTTCAGTAATTTGCGTAGAAACTTTACCAGCTCCAGATTAGCTTTTCCTTTCTCAGGCTCTGCTTTGATGTTAATTTTGACTGCACATCTACTTTCATCATAGCCAACAATCTCGTTTTTGGATGAATTTGGTTTTACTAAAACATTGAAAGTATTATTTTTAACAAATTTGAGAAGATAAGCTGCATTATTAAATGGATTATTTGTAGCCATATAATCTGAGGTTAACTATTTTTAGGATTAATTTATGAACAATTATTTTAATCTGCTACTTATACTCTCTCCAGACATGCTGGCATTTCTCGCATTTATAGAATCTTGTTGCAGGTTCATCGCTTGCCCTTGTCTGAATCTCCCAGTAATATGCTTTTCCATGCTTGCATTTTGAGCATTTATTTGGCACTAAAGGCATTGCCTGAAAATCCTTCTCAACAACATCAACTGTTGCAGATTTATTTTTTACAGTTTCAGTCATTTTTGCTGAGCTTGTGTCGCTGTTAGTATAGCCGCAGCTGCATGCCATGACTGTCTTGCTGCCTGTTTTCTTTGGCTTAAGTATTGAGCTGCATTTTGGGCAAAATAACATCTGTTTCACCTGATTACTGCAAGCTTGGCCTGCCTAATAAAAAGTTTGCTAATTCTACAAACCATATCTTTACATAGCCAAGATAAGGTATCCTGACAATAGCTTTCCCGATCAATTGCTTTTCTGTTATAGTAATTTCATTCAAATCAGGAGTATTGATAGATTTTGCATTATGATCTCCTTTTGTCTGAACCACATACCCTTCATTCGTGTATGTTTTCTGCACAATCCTATGGATGATAGGATCTGGTCTTGCTGCCTTAAACACCAGAACATCGCCCTGCTCTAGATCATCTGGCTTGCTGCCATAAAGTATCATGATATCTCCTCTGTTAAACCCGTTCTTATACCTATATTCAAAGAATTTTTCCTTGGTTATTCCAAACAAAGCATAAAACTCTGACTGTGAACAAAGCTGCTCACCGCATAAAGCTCTGCTCTGCCACCATCCGTCAAAATCTTCATCATGTTCCATGCTGCTGGAAACAACTGCAACGATAGGATAGTTTGTCTGCAATAATAATCCAAGCACTGGATAGACTATGAATTTTATAAGCACAAAAGCAAGAACTACATTGACAAGCCAGCTGTAAATGCTGTCATCATCCCAGATAAAATACCAGGTTTTCTTCCAAAGCTTCTTTAATTGTTCATTATTCATGTTACTGCAACTCTATAAAATCCTCGAAAGTAATATAAAGCTTTTGCTTTTAGGTAATGATAACATGAAATTTTGCGTCAAATGCGGTGAAAAGACCAATGAGCTGAAAGATGCTTTATGTAGAGATTGCTCTGACTTGCTGCACGAGATAAAGGTAAAAGACCTGTCAACAGATATCTGCACCAGTTGCCATAAATATTCTCTTCATCATCAGATGCTCCCTTACCATAAATTAGAGGATGCACTTAAAGAGATCATCAATGATTCATTAAAAAAAGAAGAAGTTCAGCTTAAGATCACTATCCCTCAACACAAAGTCAATCCAGGCATAGAGTTTCAGGCAACTGCTAACATAACTTCGCACGGAAACGAGTATGAAGTGCCTATTGATATCTTATACACTATCTGCGACAAATGTTCTAAGCAAGGCACAAAATACTTTGAAGGGACATTACAACTGCGAACAACTGAGCCAGAAGTGATAAAGTTCGTAAATGATGACCTAAAAGCTGCAAAAAAGAAAGAGAGCGTTTTCGTCACAAAAAAAGTAGAAGAGACCAATGGATTTGATTACTACCTTACTTCACAGCGCTATCTTCAGAAACTCGGCAAAAAGCTAAAGACTAAATTTGATGGAGAGATTAAAGTCACAACCAGATTGTTTTCAAGAGATAGGCAAAGAAGCAGAGATTTGCACAGAGTTACTGTATTTTTCAAGACTAAAGAGTTGATTGAAAAAAGAATTGTGGATGAAACAGAAAATATAGACAAAATAGAAGAAAATAAAGAGGAAGAAGAGTGAAATTGATGCTTAGTTAAGCAATCTCTTTATTTTTTCAACAGCTTCTTTATCTTTCCAACTTCCTTTCTTGCTGCATGTTCTCCTGCAGAGATTATATGGCTAATCTTATCCAGCTCAACCCAGTTGACGCCTTCAAACTTTGGTGTTATTAGGATATCAATTACCGGATTCCTGAGCTTTTCCTTAGTAAGCTCATTCATAAGAACTTCAGTTGCCTGAAGATAAATTTCCATAATCCTAGGGAGTTTCTTGCCGATACCAGTCAAAAATGCATTTTTTAAGTTAAATCCTCGAATCAAGCTCTTCACTAAATAAGAATCTGTTGTTTTCTCAACATAATCATGTATAAATTTGATCTGATGATCGATAAACCTCTGCTTAAGTTTCTCAACAAAATTGCTTGATTTATAGTTGCCAACATAGCTTTCTGCAATATTTACAGTCAGATTGACAGCAATTATGATATCAGCTCCCATCTCTTTTAATATATCAACTGGAACAGGATCGATCAAGCTGCCATCCATGTATTCTTTATTGCCAATCCTATATGGCTTAAATATAGCAGGCAAAGAGATGCTTGCGCGAACAGCTTTAGTGACACTGCCAGAGTAAAACATTGCTTTAGTGCCATAATCAACTTCAGTTGCAAGAATAGTCAATGGGATATCCAGCTGCTCAAATGTTTTCCCCTTAAATACCTGATTCAGATATTTTTCTATCTTCTTGCCCTCGATAAAACCTTTTTTGGGCTTAGTAAAATCAAGCAGATTATGCCATTTTGTGCTATGAGCAAGCCTTTCCAGATCATGTACAGAATTACCAGAAGCATATGCCGCAGCAATCACAGCACCTGCTGAAGTTCCTGCAAGATAATCTATTTTGATTCCCTGTTCTTCAAGAACCTTAAGAATGCCGATAAAAGCCAATCCACGTACTGTGCCGCCGCCCAATGCCAGACCAATTTTAAGATTAGATTTAGTATTAGATTTAGCGGATTTAATTATTGTTTTAACTTTTCTCATTTTAATTTTTATTAGCCGTATCTATCTTTCTTATATTGCTCAACTATCTCAGTCAAGATATTTAAATTATTTTTTGCAGTCATAAACTGCTCTTTGCTGCAGATTGCAAAATCTTTTGATTCCTGCAGATTGAGCTTTTCTGCAGGCAATAAGATAAAAGGCATTGCCTGCTTAATCTTGTTTGTAATGTTCTTTCGATATACGATAACGCTTACCTTATCCTCTAATTCCTTTAATGTCTGTGCGCTGAATATGCTCAAGTCATTCACAAGAAGAACATCTCCCGGGCTTATATTCAGCAATGCATTTTTGACAGAATATTCGTTGTAGCTCAAGGTATTGAGCTTTTTCATCAAGAGATTTTCTTTTAAAGATGTGAGAAACATATTGAGCAATGAAATTTCCTTCTTAAGTATATCTACCTGCTGAGATTTTAAGTGAAGCAACTGTTGAAATTGTTGTATCCGATTTTCCTTGAACTGCAACTTATCTTGAGAATCCTTGTCTAATACTTTTATCTTCTTTACCTTGATCTGGGAAAAATTTTTCAGCAGGTTCTGAAGATTTGCATTCTGGTTCCTGAGAAGACCGATCTCTTTTTCAGCTGATTTTAACTTGGAATACAACTTTAGATAATCCTGCTCATTAAAGTGTTTCTTTTTGTCTGCATATTTCATTGCAAGCATGTCTTCTTCTCTTTTTAGGTTGTTCTTCTCTGCCCGCAATATCATCTCAGATGCTTCTTTTATATTGAGAGTCTCATTTAGCAACACAATCTCAGTAATTCTCTCCTTATGCCATTGTTTTTTATTTTCAACAACAAATTTAGTTATCTTATCAAGTATAGTGCGTATCCTCTTGAATGCAAATATCGCTGCTGCAAGAGCATCTGCTTCATGCAGATTTTCTGGCAACATGCTTTGCTTGGTATCTGCCAGATAATAATGGATCACTTCCTTTTTTTCAACCACATGCAGATCCTCTTCTGGGTTAATAACTCGTGCGCCAATTTTGGTAGAGAACTTGCCGACAAAATCAGGAACAAGATGCTTGTCACAGCCGACTATCAATGGCTTTCCTAATTTTATTATTTCAGTTATTAAGCTGCTGAGATTAAGAAGTTTTGATGAGCCTAACTTGATTATCCTGCCGTCTATGTCCAACACCGCATACCCTAAAGTCGTTCCAGGATCCACACCAACAATTAATTGCCTCATTTTAGCACATTAAATTTTAGTTAGTTTTTTTCATCTAATAATTTTTAAGTATCAACTATGTTATCATATATCAAGCAGATTCAACCCTGCTTTATCGTTAAACTTCCTATTTACATCCCCATTAAATGCAACTAAAACAATCTCAAGTGTAGGGCTTACAATCCCAAATTTAAGATGCCCACCATAAGTCTGCATGTTCTCATCGCTTAATACAGCATGAGCATGAACATAAGGCTTGTTATCCATTGAACTAATATTGCCATTTAAAGACACGACTTCCATCTCCTTTTCAAAGGCTTTGCCGTGATACTGCTTCTTTTTCTGGAAAAAATAGCCTAGCTCAGCTTTCTCAATTGCCCCTATTGCTGTAAAAAAGCCTGCTGTTATCTTATTAGTTTCAATAAATTTAGTCAACTGCTCAATTATTTCCTCGCCCTTTTCCAGCATGATAAAGTACCTGTTCTTCTCAAGCTCCTTGAATCTCATTCTTACCCCCAATTAATGTATCTGATAAAAAGCATTGACAGATGATTTGAATACAGATGTAAAATATTTGAGTATTTAAATGTATATGGTTTTTTGAAATTTATGCATTAATTTATTTTGTCATGCAAAAACATTAAAAACACGCAAGGATAAAGAAGAGATTATGGTAAAATGTATAAGAAAAGTAATAAGATTGCAGAAAATATTCAACGTAATAGTATTAATGACCATCTTTGCATTTTTAGTTGCATCGGTTACTTATGCAGAAACCTACAAGATAAAGCTCCTTGCAGTTGCAGAGCAGCAAGGAAATTTCATAGGAAAGATGGCAGATTTATTTCTTGAGCTGAATCCTGGCTCTGGCAGGGTTTTCATGGATACTGTGCCATTGACAAAGATAGATACACAAATCTCGACAAGATTTGCTAACCAGATTGCATGCAATTATATTGATGCTGACTGCAGCAAGTATGATTTTATTTACACAATACGCGCAGAAAGCTCTATTATAGGTGGCCCAAGTGCTGGAGCAGCGATTGCAGTATTAACGATTGCTGCATTGCAAGACCTAGAATTAAGGGAAGACATAGCTATGACTGGCACCATAAATTCAGGCGGGATTATCGGTCCAGTAGGCGCAGTTAAGCAAAAGATAGAAGCTGCTGCAAAAAATAAGATAAAGAAAGTCCTGATTGCAAAAGGGGCTACATTATATGATGATATTGAAGAGAAAAGTCTTGCACAGGAGATTGATGAAGAAGATGATACTACTGATACCATTAATGATGAGAATGTTGATAGCAACACCAGTAATAATAATTATACAGATAATAATAATAATTCAAAAAACAACGATACATCTGCAAATATAACTCACAAAATTATTAATAATAATCAGACAAACAATCAAGTAAATAATAAAACATTAGACTTAAAAGGATTTTCCAAAGAATTGTCTGTTGAGCTTGTAGAAGTTGCCACATTGGATGATGCATTGTTTGAGTTTACAGGAAAGCGCTTCTTCGAGGATTATGGAAATATAGTCATAGATGAATCATACCTAGATACGATGAAAGAAATAGCAGATGGTATTTGCACCAGAACAAGAGAGCTTTACGATAAAGTATCTGAATATAAAAATGTAACAAACATCAGCAATGGAAAGTTCGAGTTTGCAAAAAACCTTTCCTTGCAGGCATTGGCTGCATTTGAGAATAAGAGCTATTACTCTGCAGCATCATTATGCTTTGGTGCAAATGTACAGTTGAATACAATATTAAACAGATTAAGGAATATTACAAAGGATTCTGCTCTTGAGCAGGTTAAAGTAATCAAAAGTTCAATAGAAGAACTCAGGAAACGAGTAGATAATGCAAAAAAACAAACAATAACAGACCTGCAGGCATCGATCATAGTAAAAGAACGCCTTTCAGAAGCTCAAGAATTGTTAGAAAAAGTAAAAGAATCCATTAAAAACAATAAAACAGATTTTGGTGACTTATTAAGCTTTAGCACAGAACGTGTCTATAGCGCAGTTTCATGGAGCCATTTCCTTAACAAGCCTGGAAAAGCAGTTAACATAGATAATGATAGGATTAAAAAAGCCTGTGAGCAAAAGATCAATGAAGCTGAAGAAAGGATTAATTATATTGTATTGATTTTCCCACAGCTGATTGGCGAATCTTATGCTGATTTGGAATCTGCAAAACAGGAGCTTGGAAGAAAAAACTTTGAGCAGTGCTTACAAAAAGCAAGCTTGGCAAAAGCCCAGGCAGATTCTGTATTAAGTGTGATTGGAGTTTCGCAGCAGCATTTTGATGGCTTGCTTGACAATAGAGTAACTGTAGCAAGAAACCAGATAGTAAAATCTGCAAACAAAGGCGCATTTCCTATACTTGGTTATTCATACTTCGAGTATGCAAATACTTTAAGGAAGCAAGACAAGTATTCTGCATTGATATATCTGCAGTATGCTCTTGAGTTAAGCGATTTAGGAATTTATTTTCCAGCAGTAATAGAGCAAAGAAATAATAATAATGCAAATAGTTTTAACTTTGGATTAGATGAAGATAAAAAAGTCTATTACTTAAAGTATGGATATTTTGGTGCAGGTGTTATGATTGGGATATTAATAGGTATAATTATTGCATTGATTACATTCAAAAATTCTGCTGCCAATATGAAGAATAAGAAAAAAACAAAAAATAATAGGTAATTAATAGATATATTATTTCTTAAATTTAGGAATATAAAACCCTTGGAAGCTTGCGCCTCCGCGGGAAAAAGAGGTGATAGATAATTTGCCTTTCAGCAAAATATCTTCAGGAGTTAGAGAATTTTCTTAATATATAAATTTTGCGAAAAAAGAGCATTTTTAAGTAGTAACAGGTAGGTGATAAAAAGACGACAAGATAAGACAGACATTGACAAAAGTTAGGACAAAAATATAAAAGAACAAGACAGAAGATAAGTTTGTAACTAGAATAAACTTACAACAAAACATATAAACACCCCCAATTAATTCTATAATACCATGAAATGCACAAACTGCAATAAAGACTCAGAGATATCTGTAGCTTCAAATCCGTTCTGCAAATCTTGCTTAGTTGATCTGGTGGAAAAAAGGATACGCAAGTTCATAAGAGC
>DUGA01000049.1 GCA_013331615.1 Candidatus Woesearchaeota archaeon
AATTGCTCTGGCTTTTCAGGATTGCCGTAATTCAGGCAGTCAGTCAATCCAATAGGTGTTGCGCCGATTGCAGCAATATTGCGCATAACTTCAGCAATTGCATTTACTGCACCATGATATGGGTTAACTCTGTTGTATCGAGGATTAGAATCTACCTTTAATGCAACTCCATATTTTTTGCCAGGTAATGGCGCAATCAATCCAGCGTCTGCTTCTCCGCAACGGATAATTGTGTTTGCTTGTACTGTGTTGTCATAGTGCTCATAAACAGTATATTTGCTTGCAATCTGAGGAAGTTTTAAGACGTCTAATAATGGAGAGTTAAAATCAGCTGTATCAATCAATTCTGGCTCTGAATTTTTGTCTTGTTTTTTCTCTTCAGGCGCTTTGCTCTCTCTGTTATACCTAATTCCTTCAGTTATTACGTGGATGTCTGCATTGCAGACAATCTTGTTGTTGAATTTGAGGATGTATTTTTTTTCAGCAATAACTTTGCCGATAACTTTTGCGCATGCGCCTTCAGCTACATTCGGAAGCTCAAATTCCTTGTTATAAATATCAAGAATCGTTTTTGTGAAACTTTTTGGTGAGATCCAGCAGAATCTTTCCTGTGTCTCAGAGCAGGCTATGACATATGGAGGCAGATTTTGCATAGAAACAGGAAAATCATCCAAGTTTAATTCAATACCAATATCTCCAGATGCTCCAAGTTCTGAAGTTGCGCACATTATGCCACCAGCTCCACAATCTTTGAAACCTAAAGTAACTTTTTCTTTTCTTGCTGCTTCAAAGACTTTGTAAGAAGCTCTCATCAAGACATTTTTTAAAAAAGGATCAGGAACCTGGACTGCTCCCCTATTGTTTTCTTTGTCTTTTTCATCCAGAATTAGAGAAGCAAATGCAGCTCCGCCAAACCCAGAATTATCTGTTGGTTTGCCGATAACTATCACATCATAGTCAATGCTGTTTTCTGGCGCGCAGCTATGTATTATTTCATTGTTCTTTATCAAGCCAATATGTACAACATTTACTAGACAATTGTCGTTAAAGCTTGAGTTCATGTATATGTCTCCGGCAATGACTGGAACGCCGATTGCATTTCCGTATGTGGCTATGCCGTTAATAACCTGAGAAGCGATATATTTTGTCCTGTTAGCTACTGCTTTATTTGTATTTTTATTTTCTTTATTCTTATCTTCTTCGTCATAAAATGGATCTCCAAATCTCAATGGGTCTGCTCCACCGATGACTTTTGCACCCATGCAGAGCACATCTCTTACATTTCCGCCGATGCCTGTTGCTGCGCCTTCATAAGGAACAACCTGGCTTGGATGGTTATGGCTTTCATGCGAAATTACGATGCCGTATTCGTCATTCAGCTTTAGAATTCCAGCATCTTCTTTTGGACCAAGAATTACAGTTGGGCCAGTTGTTGGCAAAAGCTTTAATGAATTTTTGCTGCTTTTATAGCTGCTGTGTTCGCTCCACTGGATGTTAAAGATATGCAGCTCTGTAATTGTTGGGTTTCTGCCAATAAGCTCAACTATCTTTCTTGCTTCGTTTAACTTTAATGAGATTGCATTCTTTTTTAGAAATTCAGCAACTTGTTTATCGTTCATCTCAGAAATATTTACAAGCTCACTATTATCAACTTCATTTTTGGCACTATTGCTATCAAGTTTTTCCTGCTTGTTACCTGTCTCATGCCCTTTCATAACTGCTAAGTTAGAGCCTGATTTTATAAAGGTTTTTGTGATGATTGGGGTTTAATTGGTTTTACGGGCATAGTATAATTCATTCTTCTTTATTATCTACTTATATTTGAGAAAATTTATATTTGAGAGGACATTTTGTGATATTGTGAAAGATTATGGCAAGCAGATCTGTACCATTTAATGATAGGGGATTTGATATTGATAATTTAGATGCAATGACTCTTGAACAGTTAGTAGATGGTGTTATATTCCAGAATAGGGAAGGGAGATATGAATGCGTTACAAGGCAGAATTTGGACTATACAATTTGGAAAGCCAAACAAGCTAAATCTTCAGCTTCTGACCTTCTTTCATACTCATTTACCAAAGGAAGCGGGAATTTTTTGGTTGTAACTGGGATTAATGATGCAGTCGTTAGGGAGATAGCCTATAGATTAACTAATGTTATTATGGATGTTCGTATGCAAGAGCTTTATCCTCCTTTAGCCAGCATGGCTGAAATCATCAATAAAAGTTGGGATTATTTTGGTCTCGTAACGGCGCAATTAACCAAAAATAATCATGATGAGATACGTTCGAAGATGACTGCTGAAATAAAAGATATAATTGAGGAATATTACGGAATTCGAAGAAAGGCAGAACTTCCCAAACCATTAGTGTCTAATCCAAGAGGAGCCGATAAGCCGGCTGATTCGAGGTTTGACCCTCACGATGTTGTCCTGCTCGGATAAATAAGATTGTTATTTAATTATTTTCCTATTTCTTATACAACATATAAACTTCCCCAACAATATAGAAACTGCCAGTTACCAGCACAAGATCATTCTTCTGTGCAGTTTCCTGCGCATAGATGACTGCTTCCTTAACATCCTTTATTATGGCATAGTCTTTTGCATACTCTTTCTGGATCTCTGCAGCAAGAATCTCTGGATCTAATGCTCTTTCTGTATTTGGCTTGCATAGTATTATTTTTGCAGATAATGGAGCAAGATATTTCAGCATTTGTTTGTAATCTTTGTCTTTCAAAATCCCAATTACCAGAATTAATTTTCTGAAATAAGGAATTCTCCTTACTCTTTCATAATGGTTTTTTGTGTCTTCCTTTGCTCTTTCTATTTCTTTTGCCAAAACTAAAGAAGCGCCTGGATTATGCGCGCAATCAACTAATAAGTTATGTTTAAGAAATTCTAATCTTGCAGGCCATTTAATTTCTTTGAATGCCTCTCTGATGATGTCTTCGCTAATATTGTTATCAGTGTTAAGTAAGTAAGCTATTTCTGCAGCTATCCCTACATTAGATTTCTGGAATTCGCCCTGCAGTGAGCATTCATATTCCATGGGCTTTGCAACAATTAAACGAGCATGTTTTTCATCTGCCCTCTTTCTTATAATTTCTAAAGCTGCTCCAGAAGCAGAAGTCACTATAGGCACATGCTCTTTGATTATCCCTGCTTTTTCAAATGCAATCTTTTCAATGGTGTCTCCCAAATAATCTTTGTGCTCTAAGCTGATGTTTGTGATTGCAGTTGCTGAACAGTTTTCTGCAGGTAATATGTTTGTTGCATCCAATCTTCCTCCTAAGCCTGTTTCTATGACTGCATAATCAACTTTTTGTTCTGCAAAATATAAGAAAGCTAATGCAGTTGTAAGCTCGAAATAAGTTATCCCTTTAATTTTCTCTGCAAATGGCTTAATCTTTTCTGTCAATCTTGCAAGTTTTAAGTCAGAAATGTCTTGGTTGTTTATCTTGATGCGCTCATTGAATTTAATTAAATGAGGAGAAGTGTACAAGCCAACTTTATATCCTGCTTTCTGAAGTATTGATGAGAGCATTGCGCAGACAGAGCCTTTTCCGTTTGTGCCAGCAACATGGATGCTCTTGAATTTAGTGTGCGGGTTGCCTAATGATTCTAAGAGTTTCTTTATGTCTTCTAATCCTAAGTCTATCTTGTTTATGTCATGAGAGTTTATGTATGCAAGCGCTTCTTTATAGTTCATGGATTAGAGTAGGAAATAGGTGTTAATAAATTTAGTGGAGATAAATGGGCTATTAACATCAATATTAAATAATATATTTAATCTCTATTATTCCAATCGGAATTTATTTGTCACGAATATATAAATACCTCTTTGGTTAAGTTAATATTGCTTATTATAATTGAAAAATAGATATGATAAAAAATAACTAATTAAGAAATTATAATAAGAATAAATGAGGTGAGAAAGATGACAAACATAGACTATATCTCTTATCTGTATGAAGATGAATTTAACGAAGAAGATAAGGAAGATGACATCTTTGAGCAGCAGTTTGACTTAGCTGATATCGAGGAAGCTGTGTATGAGGATGAGTATCTGGATTTTGGACGAAGCGCAGGATGATAAATTGTTGATTTATTTTTTTTGTAATTTAATCGGCACTGATGGCAGCAGCTATACACATCACCGCAAGATTTATATAAATCAATAGCTTACATTACTGTATGAATAAGATCATAAGAAAGGACATTCTGAACATTCTTGATGATGCGATTATTGTGCTTGAAAAGAAGAAGCTGGATTTTCTAGAAGACTTGAGCAACCATATAATCCATGGGGCAATGCTTTACCAGGATGAGGATGCTATCTCGATTGCTGTCATGATGTATGCGCTGTACAAAGTTTTCTCCAAAAAGATCATAACAGAGCCTAAGCTGTTTACACCATTCCTGAAGAGGGCAAAGCATTATCTCTCAAAAAACGATCTGGATAATTACAGGTTGAATATTTCAGAAGCGTTTTCCACAATCTCTAAGTATGACGGGCAGCTGAGGGTATATATTGAGGAAGTGCTGAGCAAAGCCAAGATCAAGAAAGGCTCTAAGATGGTCGAGCATGGTTTATCAATAGCGAAAGCAGCTCAGCTAATGGGAATTACACAATGGGAAATGATGAGTTATCTAGGCAAAACTAAAATAATAGATGCGCAGGTTCCTGAGACAAGAGCAAGAAAAAGGCTTGAGATAACAAGAGAGTTGTTTGTTTGACGGATATATTGTTTATAGGTATGTTTGATTATTGTTATTTTATTGAAATTAGGATTTTGTTTAAAAGACGGTGTTTGCATGAAAGATAAAAGCACAATTGAGAAAATTATAGTATTTGATACTGGACCTATAATAAGCTTGACTACAAATAATCTTCTTTGGCTGTTAAGAGCATTAAATGCAAGATATCCTGGCAGATTTTTAATTCCTTTAAAAGTTAAAAAAGAGCTTATTGATATCCCTCTTATGACTAAACGCTTTAAGTTTGAAGCATTACAAGTCATGAAGGAACTGAGAGAAGGGACATTGCATATCATTGACAGCGCTGAGATCGAGAAGAAAACATTAGAATTATTGGAGCTTGCAAACCATTGCTTCAAAGGAAATGGAAACTGGCTGAAGATTGTACATTATGCAGAGATGGAGGCATTGGCAACAGCTATCTTGCTT
>DUGA01000097.1 GCA_013331615.1 Candidatus Woesearchaeota archaeon
CAACATAACTCTTGCGCATGATTTTTATGGTGTAAGATATGCTAACATTACAGCAATTGATGGCTTTTCTGGCAATGTGACAAGCAATATATTCTGGATAAATGTTACGAATTTGATAGAGATTAATTTGAGTGTGCCGATTAATTCTGCTACTGGAATTACAGCTACTGATACTTTTAATATTCTCGCAACTATAGAAGATGATTATAATGTTACTACATGCAGTTTACTGTTGAATGGAACAAAGAATATCACAGTCAATAATCCAAATCTAGGAAGATTGCAGGAGATAAAGTATGATGATGGAGCTGCTAATACTTTCCATAGACCTGGTTCTGGTCCACATGGCATATTAACAAAAAAATTGAATACTACTGATACAAATATTAGATTTCTAGCATTTTTTATTGATAAGCTAAGTTCTCCTACAGTAATGAATATAACAATCAATGATAAGTTCTTTACAAATTTCACAACAACAGAGCTTGCATATAGTTGTTCTACAACACCTTGCTGGATTTATAAGCCAATAACAAATTCTTCAATGTTAGTAGCAGGAACAAATAATATTAGCTTTAATGCAGTCTATGATGGAAGCAATTACTGGAAAGTTGAAGTAGATAATACTGCAGGCTCAGATGTTGGCATGAGTTCTAATACACCAGGCGATATTACTGGAGAGTATATGGTAAGATTTCAGAATATATCAAACATCTTGAATTTCAGCAACTTTATAATGCCAAAAGGCAATTACCAATGGAATGTTAACTGCACAAATAATCAGAGTACAGACAATAGTGCTACCTCGAACTTTACTTTCAGTGTGGCAAATACAGCACCAACAACGCCTACACTTTCCCCTACATCTGGAACATATGACACAGAGATTAATATTTCATGCAGTTCCACTGATTCTGACAATGATTTTATCACATATGATTTAGAATATTATTCTACTTCAGCATCAAGCAATTTAATTATGATCTCAAATGATGATGTAGATGGTAATTATAGTAATTGGAATACTAGTTTATTGACAAATAATTTGCGAATTGTCTTAAAATGCACTTCCAATGATGGAACAACTACCTCTAGTATTGAATCAGATATTATAACTCTTTCTCATCCAAACGCACCTAGCGCACCTACTAACTTGACATGTAACTCAGGTAATTGCACAAGAACATTTAACGAAACTATTAATTTGACTACCACAGGTAGCAATGACACTAATGGTCAATTTTCGTATTATTTTTACGCTACTTATGATGATGTAAACGGCACACAAAGTTATTTTATAGGGAGTGTATCTGGCTTAAATTCAACAAATAATACGTCAACATTTATATGGAATATTACACAAGTATCTGCTCAATCCGGTATTACAATAGAGGTTCTGGCATTTGATGGACTGTATAATTCAAGCAAATATAACTTAACAAGCCAAGCAACAATCAATAATACAAATGCTCCGACTAGAGCAACAAATCTAAATCCAAATAATGGAACATATAATATCTCACGAGTAATTAACATTACAGCAAATGGTAGCACGGACATTAATGGTGACACACTTACCTACAAAGTCTTTGCATTTTATGATAACACCTGGCATCTGATCAATTCAACATTGACAAACTCAACATTCTTTGAATGGAATTTCTCTAATGTTCCAGAGCAACAGATAAATCTTAGCGTGCAGGTAACAGATGGAAGATATGTTTCTCCGATATTACGATCTGCATTAATCAACCTAGCAAAACCACCAACAACACCTACAAATGTAACTCCTAGTGGAAATAACCCATCCAATATATATGAATATGAATTAAATTATAGCTGTAGTAACTCAAATAACACTAATTTTTTTACATATACTATTGAAATAAATTATAGTAATGTAACATATAATCAGTTTTTTACTTTAAATGAAACTTTTCCAGGGATTATTCCAGTCAACGACACAACTTTATCCTATGATGATGCAACAATTAGTACCTTATCCTATGGAGGAAGTTATGACCAATATTATAGATTTTCCTCTAATATAAGCACTGGCAATTACACTATTTGCATTAATGCATATGGATCAAATGCTAAATTAGACACATTATATAATTGCAATTCATTAGCTTGCGACAGCTGTAATAATACCGGTTTTCAAGAATTATCAAATACAGAAACAAGTTATTGTTATAGTATATATTTGTCAAGGCAAGGTAATAAGAATTTTTGTGTTAAAAAAAGAGGTGTTTCTGACAGTATATCAACTAGTTATGTCGACTCTGTCATCCTCACCGCAAAACCATTGACATTCAACCTAACCAACATCACCCCGCAAAAAAACGTGCAGTTAAGATGCAAAGCCCAGGATGATGCAGGCTCATCTGATTACATTTACAGCAACAACACAATTATCATCGACAGGATTCCAGCATATAATGGAGACTCTAGCATCTCATTCAGCGCAGGAAACAGCCAAACAATAAACCTAAGCCAGAATTTCTCTGATTATGACGGACAGAATTTGACATTTTATGTTCCAAATTACAGCAGTTCACTGACTCTAACATACAATTTCTCAAGCAATAACAATGTGCAGATAGCTACAAGTTCTCAAGGAAGTTATTATGTAACATTATATGCAGATGATGGTCTAGTGAACAAGACACAAAACATAACTGTAACAGTATCTGCATCTGCATCTCAGCAAGTAGGCGGCACTGGCGGTGGCGCAGGCACAACAAGAGCGGCAGTTGCAGCTACTTCAGAAGGAAATAATGCTCCNNCCACCTACACCAGCTGCACCTCCTCCTGCTCCACCTCCTGCATCCTCTGCAAAAGAAGAGCCAAAGCCAATCATCGAAGAAAAGCCAGTTGAAATAAAGCAGACAGAGCTATCCGCTGCAAGAAAGATCTCAGTCATCTCCAGAAAACATCCAGAGCCGCAGAGCTTATTCGGTACTACAAAAATATTTGAGACCATTAAGAACATTGACAGTTACACAGTTGATGACGTGAAAGTAAAAATCTCAATCCCAAAAGACATCATAAAGACAACAGACGAGATTGCGAAAGACGACACATATTACATCATAGAAAAAGACCCAGTGATTGAATTCCCATTAGGCAGCTTAGAGCCAAGGGAAGAAAAGATAATTTCATACACATTAACAAAGACAATAGACAAGAGCTTCATCACAGATGAAATCTTTAAAGTCGAACTCTCAAGCAGAACTTTAACGCCAGAAGAAGAAGCTGCAAGACAAAAAGAAAAAGAAGAGCGCATCAGAAAGGCAAAGGAAGTAGTTAACGTCAGTGTCTCTTACAATATAAGCAAGGAAGGTAAGGCAGAAATCACAATAGACGTTAAACTCTTAAACAAATCCTTAAAAGCCAAAGACCTGTCCATACTCTCAGCGATTCCTAAATGCCTTATTGCATTATTAGATGAAGAATTCAGAAAAAAATCATTAAAATCAGACATTGATTTTGATGTCCTGAAAGCAGACCCATTGACGCAGATGAATCTGGGAGATATAGACGAAGACAAGCAGTTCAAAATTACCCTAGACAAGATTGCTGATCTGAACTGCGATGACCCTATAGAGCAGGAAGCGATTATTAAAGAGATTGTGCCGATAGTTGCGCCTAAATTAGTAAAAGTTGATTATGCAAGGCTCTCAATTGTTTTAGTTATACTATTACTAGGAATAGTCTTCTATTGGAAAGTTTCAACTTCAGGAGAAGACAAAGAAAAGACCGAAAGAAAAAAGCAGCATCCGGCTATCATTTGGCTCAAGAAAAACACCTTCTTCATAATACTCATAGCATTTTTCCTACTAGAAATCTTTGACGCATTAGGCATGCTGCCTGCAGATGTTGAATTATACAAGATAATAACAAGCTTCATTGCTGTAGGCTATATAATCTACAAGGTAAGCATCACAAAAGTATTATTTGGTCATGAATTGAAGAGAGTAGATTTTGCAATAGTAATGACATTCTTCCTTATCATTGCAAAGACAACTGTATTGAGCTTGAAAAACACATTCAGGGAAGCAGAGTTCTCATCAAACTTGCTCGTTGCAATATTAAAAGTGCCTGCATTAGAAGAAATATTGTTGTTCACAGGCGCAATCTTATTTATTATTATATCTATCTACCTTTCAAAGAAATTAATCATCCAAGAGCTTAGCCTTGCTTCTTTAGTGTTAAAGCCTGGAGATAATCCTACTATATCAAAGCTCATCACAAAATTTGCTGTAATCGCTTCATTGCTAGGTATGTTTTACGTTGCAATCTACCAACTATCAATGGAATGGTTTACTATAGTAATTGATAGTATAGTAATAATAATCTTGGCAATTATTGTATTATTCACTGCAATCAGAAAACACCAGAAGCATGCAGTTGAAGAAAGCTTAGAGGAATCTGAGTCATTGGTTGAAACTGCGTACAAGAAATTTTTCAAGTTCTTCAGGTTTCACAAGACTGCATTCTTAGCATTAGCATTCATCAGCGCAGCATTCATCATAACAGATGCTTTTGTCTACATCCTGCCATACACCCTAGGATTGGCGCAGACAGAATTATATTTCACTGAAAGCGCAGCTTCTCATCTTCCTATATTCTCAATGTTTGGAAAAGAAAGCCTGTTCATGCAGAATATTACAGGGCTTCCTATACACGGAATCCTAATAATTGCGCTGCTCTATCTGCTAAACGTGCTTGGCATGCTCCTGCTATTAGGAATCCCTATATACATACTTGCGCACGTGACAAAGAACATTGACAAGCCTTTAAGACATGTTGATAAAAGCGATCTTCCTACAGGCATAGTTGCATTGTTTATTGGCTCAATAATCACAATCTTATTTGTGCCTATATTCAAGATTAAAAGATTTGCAAGCGAATTTGTCGCAGGAGTTGATATCCAGACACAGTTCATCTCTACAAGTTTCGAGCCAAATTTAATTGGCTTGCTAGTTGCCTCTGTTATTCTTGGCTACCTCCTAATCCATGCAATCAAGAAACTGAGAGAGATAAAGCTTCATGCTTCAAGAGAAGAGCACCATTATCTGATATTCGGAACAATATTTGCATTATGCATAACATACATCCTATCTTTCATCAGCAAGATATTGTTTGGTAAAGTATTGTTCATCTCAGATATAGTGAAGAAGTTTGAAACATCTTACATCATTTTTGTGTTAATAGCATCTATCATAGCTGCATACCTAGTCTATCATTACACCCACTATTCAAAACGCAATGAATTGACATTTGAATATATTGTTGCAGGAAGCGTAATCATATTCTTCAGCGCATATTACTGGACTTATGTGAGCGACATTGCACTGAATCACTTAAACCTATTCCTGCACCAATGGAAGATAATTGAATTTACAGACTTCTACAGCTTCAGGATATATATGAGAGTNNCTGCATCCTATCTGGCATTCCTCTATATACTTTACTCGAGAAATGAGCTTGGGATACATAAGTACAATCTCCCAATCTTAAGAAAATTCGAGCAGACTTATGATTTGCACCATGCAACTGCAGAGATAATTGCAAGCAAAAAAGTCATCAATGAAGCAAGATTAGCTTTGCTGCAGAGCAAGATTATCCACGGAATTACATCTAATTACAGTTCAGAGGAGATAATTGGCCACTTGATAAGCCATGACTGGCACATAAATGACATACATTACGCAATATTGCATTCAAAGATTGATGATGACAGAAAGCAGGAATTATTGTACGAGCTTTACGAATTCTATAGCGAAGAGATAGATGAGATACTTTCAGAGACCAAGAATCCAATAAACATTGCCCAGGATCTTGCATTGTTTGACTGCACGACTGAGTTCATCGATTATGAGATCAACAACTCAAATTTAACACAAGAGATAAAACAGCAGATCCTCACAGAGCTTGCAAGCATAAAGAAGCTGCTAAAAACACATTACACTGCAATTGAAAAGAATGTCAGCCATATTGTTGAGAAGGAAGAAGAGCTTGAGAGAAAACAGGAAGAATTGGAAGCGCAAAAAGAAGAGGAAGAGCTTTCTAAAAAGTATTATGTATCTAGTCTTGGAAAAGATAAGATTGAGGCAGACATTGAACCACAGGATGATAAGAGTGATAAGGGACAAGATAAACTAAAAGTCGCTCCACAAAATAAGATTACAGAAAAACTATTTGCAATTAAGACAGAAATTAAGCTGACAAAACAAGAGAAAAATCTATTCTCACAGCTAAAGCATTTAGATAAGTTAAGCATAAAGCACGAGCTGAAAAAACTTTTGACGCCAAAAAAAGCATTCAATGCAACAACAGATTCCATAGAAAAAACAAAAGAGATAAAACTCACAAGACAAGAAGAACAATTGTTCAACGATATCAAAAAATTAGATAGATTAGACACAAACCAAGAATACAGAAAGCTCTTCGCTAAAGGCGGATTTTTCCATAATGCAAAACAGCAGATAAATGAAAGTCTCAACAAGAGAAAGCTAAAGCTCAACAAAAGCAAGATTGAAAAGATAAAAAAACAAGTCATGGAAAAATTAAGCCAAGGACATAAGCCAAGCATTGTAATAAGCTATCTTGAAGATTCTGGATATCTGCTGCATGATATTTCTACAGCATTATTTGAGCTGGAGCATAACAAGGAATTCCATGAGCTGCTGCAGAAAGCAGAGCATCCGCAAGAATCTGCAAAAAATGAAGTAGATAGATTCAAACAAATCACTCAGCTGCCATCCAGCTCAGATGTCCCATTAAGCTCAAAGATCGCTGCTTCAAGGATGCTGCAGATACTCAATTTAAAGAATAAGATAAATTCAGAGCTTAAGCACAAAAAACTGCATAATATTGTCGCAGAGCTGCTTGCCAAAGGCATCCATGAGGATGATATTGCAGAAGCTTTGAAAGAGTTAAGGCTGGAAAGAGAGGAAGATAAGTTGATAGGGAAATATAGGATAGGAAGAAATAATTAAGAGAAATTAACAACGAAAACTTTATATATAAATTATGCTTTTCCAATGCATAAATTGTAGGTAAACAAAGATGCTTAAGACAGACATAAAACAGATAATCCTGGACCAGAAAGAAGAATTAAGAAACTTTACCGAAAAGCAGAGGCTAATAGATAGAGAAGTTATGGTAGTGTATAAAAAATATATGAAGTCAGGCTTGATAAAAGTTATAACAGGCATAAGGCGATGTGGTAAGTCTGTCTTATCATTTAAATTGTTGGAAGGCAAAAAATTTGCGTATGTTAATTTTGATGACGAAAGATTAGCAACAATAAGGACAGAGAATTTAAATGATGTATTAGAGAGTTGCTATGAGGTATATGGTGAATTAAAGTATATTTTCCTTGATGAAGTGCAGAATATTGCAGGTTGGGAATTATTTGCTAACAGACTGCAAAGGCAAGGACTGAATGTTGTCATAACTGGAAGCAATGCAAAATTGCTAAGCAAAGAGCTGGCTACACACCTGACAGGCAGGCATTTAGCATTGGAATTATACCCATTTTCATTTAGGGAATTCTTGGCATATGCCGAGATAAAGCCTGATGCCTATATCCTATCTACAAAAGATAAAGGATTATTGAAGAATAGGTTGAGGGATTACATCAAAGATGGCGGCTTTCCTGAACTGTTGAAAAAAGATATAGATGCAAAGGTCTACCTCAAAGCATTATATTCAACAATAATAGATAAAGATGTCGTATTAAGGAACAAGATTAAGCATATAAAGACGCTAAAAGAAATCTCCAATTATATGGTATCTAATGTTACATCACAAGTTAGCTTTAACAAGATAAAAAACATATTTGGGATTAAAAGCATCCACACTGCGCTAAATTATCTCTCATTCCTTGAAGAGTCATACCTATTTTATTTTTTGAAAAGAATCTCTTATAAATATAGAGAGAGCTTGGTTGCAAACAGGAAAGCATATGTGATAGACACTGGCTTTATAGATGCAGTTAGCATAAGATTCACTAAAGATATCGGCAAGCTTTATGAGAATATCGTATTGATTGAACTGTTAAGAAGAAAAGAGCTTGAGAATGCTGAAATTTATTACTGGCAAAACATATACAAGCATGAAGTAGATTTTGTCGTTAAAAAAGGGATAAAGATCGTAAAGCTTATCCAGGTATGTTATGATATAAGCAATTATGATACAAAAAAAAGAGAGATTAGGTCATTGATTGCAGCTGCAAAAGAATTGAGATGCAGGAATCTTCTTATAATAACAGAAGATTATGAGTCAGAAGAAAAGATTGGAAATAAAAAGATAAGATATATGCCGTTATGGAGATGGCTTTTAGAATGAGGATATAAGATTAATAATATTATAAGATTGTTGAGAGCAATAACATTTTAATAATCAAAGTAATTCTTAACTTCCACATGGAAAAGCTGAAGTTTTTGGAAAAGTATTTCGACCTTGAATTATGGAAGAAGATGCAGGAAAGCTTCAGCTCTGCTATCGAGCTTCCTGTCGTTACTATAGATGAGCAGGGAAATGAACTGATCTGCTCAGGCACTGTACCTTATTATTGGCAGCTAGTAAATCTAAAGCCTGCAGGAAAAGATCTTATAGCTTCTGCAAGGATTGAGAAATATAACATGCTTTTAGAGAGGGAAAATGACGGCAAATATATCATCTACTCAGATGCTTCTGGCTTAGTAAGCATAATTGTGCCTATCCTATTGAACGGCAAGATAATAAGCTCTGTTGTAGCTTCCTGCATTATCCAGAATGTAAGGAATTTTGAATCATGCAGAGCACTTGAAAAACTTACTGGAGTTACATTTGAAGAATACTCAGATGCTTTAAATAAGATTAAAGTAATAAACGTTGTTGAAGTCCAGACACTTGCCAAAATGTTAGCATTATTTGCAAGCTTAGTACCAGAATTGGCTGCGCAGAAATATATTGCTGACAGAAAGATAAATGAGCTTACAATCTTGAATCAGATAGCAAGCACTGTAAATTCTACACTTGACCTTCCAAAGATTTTGCAGTCTGTCATGAATTTTATGTTACAAGCTATCAAGGCTAAATCATGCTCGATCGTTATAATCGAGACAAAGAAAAGATACAGCCTACATGAGCCAAGCAATGCTCTTTTGAAAGCAGAATCGATGCTTACAAGCCAAGTTGCTGAGACAAAAGCAGTGATAAAGATCCCAGTAATAAAGAATGATTTCAGGTTCTATGAACTTAAAGTAGAATATAATGCAGTGCTTGCATTTCCGTTAAGATGTAAAGATGAGGTAATTGGAGTAATCAATTTGTATGGAGATTACATAAATCTGTCTGAATCAGATCTGGCATTTCTTAATATAGTGACCACACAGGTGGCGATTGCAATTGACAATGCAAGAAAATACGAAAACGTAAAAGATGCTTCAATAAGAGATAAGCTCACTGGGTTGTTCAACAGGCGGCATTTTATGGATATACTCATTAATGAGATTGAGCGAAGCCAAAGGATTAAGACACCAATAACCATCTCAATGTTTGACATTGATTACTTCAAGAAATACAATGATACGCATGGGCATCTGGCAGGAGATAAGCTTCTTAAGGAATTGGCTGATGTTGTCCAAGGATCTGTCAGAAACATTGACACAGTCGGAAGATATGGTGGAGAGGAATTTATCATAGTGATGCCTGCAACAAAACCCCAAGAGGCAAAAGTTGTGATTGATAGAGTAAGACAGAATCTTGCAAACAAAAGGTTTGATGGTGAACAGATGCAGCCAAACAAGAAGATAACCATAAGCATCGGCTTAGTGACTTGTATGAATGGCAGTCTTACTTGCGAAGAGATGATCGCACATGCAGACAAGAATCTATATCGAGTGAAAGATTCCGGCAGAGACAGCGTAAAGAGCACAATCATTCTTGACAGGAACATGCAGCCTATTGAGGTGTTTGAGTAAATAAAAGAATGCCTACTTAGACTAAGGTATTAAAAATAGAACATAGGGTACTAAAAAAAGAACGACTAAATAATAAACTATTTCTGTTTTCTAGAATTTATTTATTATCAAAGAAAGAGCATATTTGATCTGCCATTAAGATTAGAGCTATAACTTAGAACATAAAAACAGGCACGCCCAAGAAGTCAAACTGAGCGTGCCTTGAAGGAGGTGTAACTAGGAAGATTATATGCGGCTCTTATTTGCGCAAAAATTGCAATAAAAGATCTCACTGCCAAAAAACAATATACAAAAAATTAGCCTAATGCTAAGGCGGCTCAGAAAGCGCATCAAGAATATAGTGCAGGTAATTCTCATCTATCTCTTCATCCTTGTTCTTCTCGAACAAAGATCTGTCTAGATAAATTTTGATGGCTATCATGTCTAGGTTCATTTTTATCCCTCTCTGATTATTCTCACAATCATATGTAAATCTTAAAGCAATAATAAACTAATGTACATGAAGAATTGTTGTATATACATTGAATTTGAATTATTAGATTTATGCTCACTTAATGATGGCAATCGCCACTGTTTTTATTGAGTAAATTTTAGCTTTTATTTTACTTAGTTTTTGCATATTTTTCCACCCAAAAGTATTTAAACCCTAAATCATCTTATTGACGTTATCAAAGCTTTATTCAGTGAACAGGGAATTGCTTAAAATGAATCAAAAAAGAGGTCAGATCACCCTATTTGTAATTCTAGGAATAATTGTATTGCTGCTTACAAGCATAAGCTTTTGGTTTATTGAGCAACGCTCTACTATACAGCAAAGAGATATCCCTAATGATATTGTGCAGGTTGTCACATTTGTCGAGGATTGCCTGCAAGAATATGGTACAAGAGCTGTAAGAATACTTGGCCAGCAAGGAGGCTATATCCAGCTACCTAGAAATATTGACCAGAATCCATGGGGATATATTGAAAGATTGCCAGATTCTGGAATCAAAGAGCCATATTGGTATTATGATGGAGAGCTTCTTTATCCGGCAAATTTGCAAGTTTTAGAAAAGCAAATCAATGATTACATAAATGCAAATCTGCATAACTGCATCAGAAACTTCAGCGCATTCACAGATAAATTTGAGATAAAGGAAGCAACAAACCCACAAAATGCCCTAAATAAGATAAAGACAACTACAGAGCTGACTAATAATGATGTTGTGGTAAAGCTTAGCTATCCTCTTAAGATAAGGAGCAAAGGCGTTGAAAGCACAACAGAATATTCAGACTTTATTGTGCATGTGCCTGCAAGAGTGAAAAAAGCATATGAGCTCGCTGTCCAGATCATGAACAAGGAAAACCAAGATAATTTCCTGGAAAATGAAACCATAAATCTGATGGTTGTTGATAAAAAGATCCCATTCTCAGACATGGCATTCAAATGCGGAAAAATGTCATGGAACTTAGACGGAGCAGATAGCATCAGTGAAAATCTGAAAGAGACTCTTTTTTGGAACATGCCAAGAATCAGAGTCAAAGACACAAACCATGCTCCATTTAAGAGCGACATAAAGGAATATCAAAAATATGATAGATATGATAACATGGATCTATCTGGCAACAGATACATACCTTTTGAGATGGAGAGATTAAAGATTCCAGATAATCTTCCTCCAGACATGTATGAATACAAGCACCTATACTGGGAAGTTATTCCTGCACAAAAAAAGAATGAGTATAAAGATATGCAAGTTAACATCAATTATGACAGATCCTGGCCAGTTGAGATAAATGCACGCCCTTCCAAAAACAGGAAGCTTGCTTCAAACGCAGGCAAAGGCTACCAAAAATACCTGAGCTTTTTATGCATGAACATCTATCATTTCACTTATGATGTCGCTTTCCCTGCAGAGATAAATATATTTGACCCAAAAGCATTCAATAACGAAGGGTATAACTTCAGGTTCATGACACCTGTGCTTATTGACCATAACAAACCAAATAGGCAGTCAAGCTTAAAGATAGGATTTAGTACTAGAGAGCGCAGCGAAGAGTTCTGTGACCAGCTTGATTATTCAAAGGAATATAGGTTGCAAGCAAGAGATAATATTGATAACTCACCTATCAAGGATGCTAACTTTACATTTGCATGCGGAAGATATGAATGCCCTCTGGCAACTGCAACAGTTGATAATTTATATATGCCAAGTGTTTATCTTCCGAAAAACTGCAGACCAGGCACGATCATAGGAGAAGCGCCTGATTATTATAAGGCAGAAGCAGTTATCACGCCTACAGACCCAATGCTTGTCAAGCTTGCTCCATTAAAGCCGCTGACATTGACAATCTCAAGAAGAAAAAGTACTGAGATTGAAAAAAATACCCTGCCAGATTCTGCGCAGGAAGTTACTGTGCAGCTGTATTCAGAGCAGCTGGATTATAATTGGATAGTTGTTGTAAATTTGACACATACTATTTCAGAATCAACTCGTGGCCATGTTGAGCTGCCAGCAATAGACACAAGCTATGACATAAACATCATGCTGTCTCAGCCAGATGCTTTAGGCCAAAAAATAGTTGTCGGCGGATATAAGAACGAAAATTGGACAATAAAGGCAGCTGATTTACTGAAATCAAATGATCTGCTGCTTAGCGTTTACGAGAAAGCTCCATTCCCGGCTACTGAAAAAGACCAGATAGCAATATTTGCTGACTTAGATAAACAAGAGATCAAAGACAAGCTATTGCCTGTACTAAGAAAATAGAGAGGATAAGATCATTTAAAGGATTAGTGCAAATGAGATAAAAATTGCGAATAGTATAAATATAGCATATCCATTATTTAGTATTAGATGCATCATATATTTTAACTGATGCTTAGAGTCATAAAAGAGGCGTTATGAAGATCAATGAGTTGACTAATGGTGTAGATAGATTAAGAAGATTCATCTATGTTGAGCAGTTATTAGCTATTTTCATCATCTGCTTATTGATTACTTTGCCAGCTGCATTTGTAGATGCTATTGGGATAACTGAATATACTATAAAGCCAGACAAGACTTCTGCAACTTTTACTGTTACTACAGATAGTGCTAGCAAGATTGAGTTAAGGTATGGTGACACAGGCGCTCTTGGATTGACAAAGTTATCAGATACCCCAAACACAAGGCATACTCTTGACTTAACTGGCTTAAATCAAGACACTAAATATGGATATAGATTGCTTGCAAAAAATCCTGCAAGTGATAATATTGAGGATGATATTAAAGGCAAAGAATTCAAGACCTTGGACAATGAGCTTCCAAAAAAAGTTATCGAGCTAAAAAACCTTTCGCAGACAACCAATTCAATAAAGATTGCATGGAAATCTAGCTTGCACAACGCAAGAACTAACCCCTTTGGTGACAGTGACTTGGATAAATACATAATATACAGGAGCTTTGGTGACTCAGACGAGACAGAAATCGCTAGAATAGACAAAACAGTTACAGAATATCTTGACATAAATCTTGCGCATTCCACAAGATATATCTATCGTGTACAGGAGATAGATACAACAGGAATGAATAAAGGTGAGAAATCTGATCCATTGACTGCATACACATTAGAGCCTGACTTATCTTCGCCTGTTTTAAGCGAGCCAAAGATACTTGCATTAGCAGATAACAGCGCAAGCATAGAGATTGCTGCAAACGAAGAGATAAGCATAGCCTTAGATTATGGTGAATCTCCTCAGCAATTGACTAAGAGAGAGGAAGTTTCTATCTTCAAGCAAACACACCAAGTAAATCTGATCAACCTAAAAAAAGATCAGGCATATTTCTATAAGATAAGAGCATGTGATACTGCAGGAAATTGTGTTGATTCAGATCAATTTAATTTTGTTGCAGGAAGTGATATCACTCCACCAGCAATAAATGCTGTTATACCAAGATATGTTAATGATTATGATTTTCAGATTACAGGCACAACAGATGCATACACCATAGTTGAAGTATATGTAAATGACCAGTTAACTTCAAGAAGATCAGGAACTCATGCAAACCCTGTGTTTTCATTGCTGGCAAAAAACCTCAGAGAAGGCAGGATAAACAAGGTAAAGCTTGTTGCACAGGACCTTGCAGGCAATAAAGCCCAATTAGAAGGAGAAGTGGATGTTGATAGGTTTGTTCCTGAAATCAACATAACTACTAGAATCTCTCCACAGCTACGCGCAGGACATGCATCACAAAATACTGCTCCTGATGCAGTCATCTCAGGCCTTCCTGCTAAGCTTGCAAGAGATGAGCTTGAGATAGATGGCTTTGTAAATGAGCAAGTTACCATAACTTATTCTACAACTGATATTAATGATAAGCCTGCACAAATAAAGAATCTAAATGCCACAAACATAGACTCTGATTCAGTGACATTAACTTGGGAAAAAATAATCAATATAGAAAAATATATTGTTTATAGGGCAAGCTCACCAAACATACCTATTGCCATAGTAACTACACAAACTTTCAGAGATGATAGAGTAAGATCAGGAACAACCTACAAATACCAGATAGTTGCATTAAGAAATGATGGCATTGTAGGAGAGCCTTCAAGACAGATAAATGTGAAAACTTTATTGGCAGATGGCAAGGCAGGAGAAGGCAATGATGCAGTTACAGAAGTTAATATTTCAGATTCTGTTACATCAAAAGCAGCAGAAACATTGGAAGCCAATGGTCCATTTAAATTATTATTGCAGTTAAAAGAAGGCAGAAATTCTGTTTTGATAACAATTGCAGACAAAGCAAACAACAAAGTTGAATTCAAAAAAGATGTTTTTGTTGATACTATTGCTCCAGCCATACTTGATCCGACAGATTTAAGTTTCTTTTCCCCAAGTTATCTGCCAGCTGTTGAGATAAAAGGAAAAGTTGACACTCCAGGCGCAACTGTCATGATATTGGTCAATGGCAAATGCTCTGGAAGCGCAATGCCAAGCAGCTTATCTGGAATTTTTTTCAAAGCAACAACTGATTACAAATGCAAAGTAACAGCAGATGATCAAGGCAATTTCAAGATGAATATTGAGTTAGATAAGACAGGCTTCTCTCCAGACACAATCCAAGGCACCAAACAATTAAATCTTTCAAGGCAAGGGTTTGGTCACGGCCAATTTGGTGGAAAAGCAGAAGCTGGTTCAGGAACACAATTCAAGGATTATCAGTTTGACCCAAAGGCACTTACAAGAAACGAGATCAGAATAATCGCGATTGATGAAAATGGATTGCAGAGCCAGGAGATAAAGGATTTTATTGAATACAGAGCTTGTGGCGAAGGCGGTGCATGGCAGATAGATATTCCTGCAACAGAGTTTACTCCTACAGTTGTTTATTCTGAGCATCTTATCAGAGGATTTGCCCAGTTTGGATTTAATATGTATTTCAAGTACCAAGGCTCAGGAGATCCAAAAGATGCAAGAATATTAGGTGAGCCAAGGATCACAGAGCTTGAATTAAGCGAAGCTGACCAGAAAAAATTTGGCCATAGCCAGCTTCTTACATCTCCGCAAACAACATGGAGCGAGGATTATAAGACAGGCCATGCACTTTATACATTAGCAAAATGGACAAAAGATGAAAAGGAATTAAAGAAAGTCAAGAAGCTAAAACTTCCTTTGATGGTTGAGTTTGATTACTCGCAGAATATTTTTGGCGAGCAAAGGAGAGCAACACAAAAGACATGTGTTGATATAACAAGTTTAGGTGTAGAGCATCGCCTTGATGTTGAAGGCAAGATTCCTGAAGCATTCCTGAATGATGCAATTGGGGCTATTAACCAGACATTGGAAGTCATCAACCAGATCCTTGAGCCATTGCAAAAGCTTCAAGCCATATTGATGTTCAGCTGCTTGGGAAGTTGGGTTGTGTTATGGGTATGGAATACGATATATGTAAGATGGAGCTGTATTGGTGTCTGGGATAATGCTCGTGGTTCTCTTGCTGTTGAAGAGAATTGGCCAGGAAAAGACGCGAAATTTCCAACATGTGAAAAAGGAGAGGATAAGAAAGCTCTCTCTGAAGAAGATAAATCAACCTGTCAAAGCTGTGTAAAAAAATTCCAGAGCTTTAGAAAATGGGACATGAGAATGCATCTGTTATGCGACCGAGTGTTTTGTCCAAGTGTGCCAGATTTGAATGTACATAAGCGAGTTACAAGAGATGTATATTTGGCTGGAATAGGTAACAAACAAAATGCGTGCGAAGATAGAACAGAAGATTATTATTTTAGAGGAGGAGAAAAAGTTCTTCAGGCAGGTGCAACAAAACTCGGTGGAGTTGGTAGATTGTTTAATTATGACGATAAATTAAAAGACCCATGCAAAGCAGAGTACCAAAGAAATTGGGAAAATGCATGCTTATTGATGGATGAATGGAAGGAAGCGACAACTGATCCAGACAAGAAAGACGCATTTGGCAAAGTATTCAGCGCAGTTGCAGACATGTGCAAACCAAAGCCTGCAAATAAAGATAAGCTTGTCAGGCAGCCGATACGTGATGGTAAAGGAGAACAGCAATACCAGGATTTCATCAGCAAAGATGGCAAATTTTATGAAAGCCAGGGAAGTATTGAAGAGCTTCCAACTACAGATGAAGGCAAAAAAGGAGTTGTGACCGTAGGTGAAGGAAAGACAACAAAACGATACAGGATAGATGAGAATAAGCCATTTGTTTTAGGATATACAAGAGAAGGCAAGTCTTCTGGAAAATTATTTACTGATAAAAATAATGATGGTGAAATCAGTGAGCTTGAGATGTATAATGACAAAAATAGGAATGGTAGGATAGATAACGATGAAGCATTAGATAATAATTATGCCCAAGGTAAAGGAAACACAATTGATATTTCTAACAACAAAGCATTACAAGATGAGTTTGAGCCGCCAGGAGATTATATTGTTGATCCTACTTCTGGAATAATACGCGCAGCGCAATGTGTCTGCATCCCTGCATTAGTAGGATATCTTACTTTATGGAAAGGCATTTTAGATGCTGTCAAAAAATGTTTCCAGAGTGTGCTGATAACAAAGAAAGCTCAGTCCGGGCTTTGCAAATCTGTCTTAACTGTTTATATCTGTGATATCATCTATGATGTGATCAGCTGCATAACTAAAAAATATTCAGGTGGCGCAGGAACCAAAGTAAAAGCAGACGGCATAGGAGGATTTTTTGCAGCAATGAGCGGAGCAAGCAATGATGTGCAAAATTCTGTAGTAAACCGTTATGGAGAATCTGCTATCTATAAGAATTTGTTCAGCGAGCGCAAGTTGATACACACTCTTTGCATAGGCGCATTTACAGGCGACTGGGATGTTGATGTGCAACAATTCCTGCAAGGCCAGGTAAAAATCCCTATAACTTCACAAGGCTGGGTGCCTACTGCTACTAGAAGATTCATCACTGCAGATCCAAACAATGATGGATTAGCTACATACATATATCATGTTGGTGCAGGGTTAATTGCTGGCAGTGATGTTGACTGGAGCCTAGAGCTTCTTTGCTCGAATAATAACGACTGCAACCAGGCAGATAATGATGCAGAAACTAATGCATGCGATTGCGCACAAGGAAGCAGACCTGGTGAACAGGCAATCAGGATAGACGGCGGAAGATTAAGAGCAGGAGAGAGTATAGGAGGCACAGACGAGCAGGGAGACCGTTATATTCCATTGACACACCGCATTAGATATGACAAAGTAAGATTAAGATGGAGTTACCAGGATAATAATGGAAAAACACAGACAGATGAAGTTATTAACCCAATCTCATTCACAGGCGGTTCTCCACCTGTACATTGCAAGTTTGACGTTGCAGAAGCAAGCTTTAACTGCGGCGCAGCTTTGGGTGATCTTGGTACATTAAAATTTGTTGAAAAGCCAAAGCCAAAAAAACAGATTTATACGATTGGTGATCAAATAAAACTAGACGCGCAGATAATCAAGAAAAGCCCTAACTATCAGATAGGCAAAGAAGACGCAAGAATTGCAGGAGTAGTTGGAATTCAATCATCTACAAAAACAGATCCAAAAAAACAGCTGCCTAAATGGGTTGTGTTTACATTATATAATCAGCATAATTCGCCCGTAGTTATTGACTCAGGCACATCAACAGACCAATCATACAGGATACTTGAGAGAGATGGAGCATACAGCACAGAAGTTGCTACTAATGCTGCAGAAGGTGAAGGATTGAAGATTGACTGGCTGCTGCCAAATTCATATCAGATAAAGAGAGGAGATTTCAGGAGAATACTTGGAAAAGGCGAGATTACTCCGCAATTTGTTAAAGAAGGACAAAAGACACTGCCTTCATTAAGCGCAAGCTATGACATCCAACGCGGCTCTACTGCAATATTGCAATTTGCAGTAATTGCACAAAAAGAATCTGATGGCAAGATAAAGTGTTATGTTAAAGGCATCTCATCACAGCCTTCGCAGGCTAATTCAGGTCAAGCAGAGCCTGTGCTTCAGGAAAATAATCTAGTCGAGCCAGTTGACTGCACTAAAGGCGCTGGAATTACCTATGAAAATATAAGGATAATCATACCTCTTCAGAGTGTTACTGCCTTAAATACGCAAACACCTAAAAAAGCTATTGCTGCGTTTTACAAGCCGCCGCAGGCAGATGGTTCTATACCTGAATGCACAAACGAGAAAGTCCAATGGCGTTTGGAGATAGCATTGCATCACGGCTTGAAAGAATATGAGAATCTTGACTGGAGCTCAGGCAACTTCAAGAAGGAGACTCCAGGTGAGATTGCCCAATCAAAAGGAGTGCTACAAGCTTACCGAGCAAATGATGCTGTTACCATTGATGTTGTCTGCAGTCCAGATGCTGCATCTACTTCAAGCAATAACAACTGCAATCCAACCGGTGGAGAAAACACAAGAGTATGCGACTGCAACAAAGAGAAGACGATAAGCTGCGCAAGCACAGCTTCAGAAAAGCCAAATGAGAGATTCAAGTATTGTTATGCTGCAACTCCAGAGAGCACAGATTATGCCTGCAGAAAATCATCAAAGTGCAGAGTATCAGATAACGATCAGATATTAGGGTCATGTGTTTGTACTGTTGATGTAAGTAATGTAGGCAAGGAACCTGATTGTGGAAAGAGTGATAACGCAGCTAATGCTGATAATGGAAAGTTTTGTTATAAAAATAATGTAGACACGCAACCTACATGCCATAAAGCAGCAAAGCCTATACAACAAGCAGCAGCTGCAACACCACAACCAACTGCTCCTGCCCAATCTACTGCTTCAACAAAAGAGACAGTTAGGATAGAAAACAAAGATTGGTTTATCGGACAGAAGATTATATTTAGCGGTGGAGAATATATTATTAATGAAATAAGAAAAATAGGCGATACACCATCAAGAATAGTTATAAGTAGTGTTTCTAAACCGAAAGATACAGAAGTACTTATACCAAGTGATTTTGAAAACAACGGTGTAGTACCTGCACAGGAAAATAGTGTAGACACAGCAGGGTCTGCCTTTGGATAATTACAAGATTTATTTAATATAAATTTAGAATACAATCATAATGCTATACGCCTCATTTTCGCAATCATTGAAATCAATTAAGAACAACAAGCTTAGATTCCTCTTTATTTCACTTAACGATTTCCTGACTTTCATCTTCTTCGGCGCTGCATATTCATACTTCTTCATACAGATTTTTCCCATGCTGGAATCTATCAGCAAGCTTACTGGATTGAAAGTTCTGCAGTCATTTGACGCGCAGACAGAGGACCAGATAATGGAAGTTGCTGCAAGCATCTTGGATTTTACCAAGCTCTATAATGAGATCATCAAATTAGTGCTTTTGTTTGCCTTGGCTATTTTAGTGATTTGGATAATTTCACAATCTATCTCATGGTATAACTCACAGAAGATAATCCCCAAAATAGCTCATATTGCTAAAGAGAAGATAAATTTTACAGCAAAAATCAAGCTATTTGCAGGATATTTTTTAAAATTTACAGTAGTATCCATAATTGCTTTTCTCCTCTTAATTACTCTGATCTACCTTAGCTTTAAGGCATTATTTGTGCTTACATTCACACAAGCTGCGATAAAGCCAGAATTCACAACATATTTAGTTCCTGTACTCCTAGTTATTGTCTTATATCTTACGATAGCAAGTTATACCCTAATCCAATTTAAAGATAGGAATAAAGATAATAATACACAAAATAAATTCAATGCATTGCAATTAAAAGAAACGCTAAGAGATGCAATAAACACCAACACATTTCTTATATTCATCCTCTCATTTGCTGTAATTGCTTTAAGCGCTCTGCTAATAACATTGTTTATAAGATATTTAGGGATGACAGCAGGCGCCACGATGGCAATGGTCACGCCGATAATCTTGCTGGAATTCCCATTAATTGCATTTGCAAGAATATGGCTACTGACAGAAACAACCCAAATAAAATAAGAAATGTAGTGTGTATTAAGTTAAGAGCACAAAATGTAAAATAGTTATACCTCAATAAAAAATGTACAAAACACTCCTGACAAATCTCAGAAGATCTGCAAAGATAATATCTGCTGAGCCTATAGAGTTAATTTACGCGACAATTACAGATATTCTTACTTTATTCTTCTCTTTCTTTGTGCTTTCATTTTTTGGAAAGATAATTGAAGTCCCATTGACAGAATTCCTTGTAAATCTTCCTAACCCAGAAAAGCCACAGAGCAATGCTATATTAATCTTGATAATAGCATTCATAGTGTTATACATCTTACTATATGCAATACTTTCTTTGCTGCAGCCAGTTGCATGGAAAATTGCTCATAAACTAGCATACAATACAAAAGAAACCTACAAGAAAGTTACAATGCATTTCCTCAGAATAAATATCTACCTTATCTTACTGCTTGCATCGATCAACCTTTACCAGGATGTTTTCTATACGATAAACACGATAACAGGCATTATTGTGATAAACAAGACATTTCTAAACATCAGTTATCAGTCTATGCTCGTATTACTGCTATATCTAGCAACTATTTCTTACTCAAAGCTTTTGCCGATAAAAGCCAGCATAAGTTTTGCTGCAAAAAGATTTCTAAAATTATTTCCTGCGCTGCTGGTAATTGCACTAACATTCGTAGCCATAAATTATATAATGGTCTTTGCTGCTAAGCTGCATCCTGGATTGACCATTATTCTTGGCATATTATTATTTGCGCCAGCAATTTCTTTTGCAAGAGTTTATCTGTTGTTGGCAGTAAAGGAACTAAGAGAATAAGAAACACCCTAGTTACCTAAAAAGCTTCGGCGACTGCCAATTTTTGACGAACACAGATAAAAGTAACTACACCAAGTTGCGACGGGATAGCTTGAACCAGTAAGAAAAAATATTTGTAGCCTATAACCATACTAACAAGCATACGATTAACTAGGTATAGAGGAGGAGCAACTCTTTAATTTCCTAAGCCAATGTTCGTCGGCAGTCGCCGCGGATTTTAGAGTGGTAAAATTTAAGGCTACTCACTAATAATAAAACAATGTATCCTAATTAACTAAAGCAATCTAGAAATCAGCCAGGCTCTTCTGTTTGGGATTAAACACATCCAGCTCAATCTTCTCTCCTGGTTTTACTAACTTCCCATACTGACCTGCGCCGCCTGGTATGTACTGGATCTTCTCCTCCCTGAAATAGATTATATAGTTTGCAATATTCTCATCTACCTGCTGCAATTCCTCATAAGGTGCACGAAACAATACCCTTATCTCATTTCCGAATTTTGCAATAAATTTCTTCCATATATCCTGAACTTTATCAGAATAAACATTTTTTTTGTCGATTGCCAGTGCAATAATTTCAGATAAAGGCATTATATGCTTGTAAGCTGGCCTGTGGTCAGGATGGACATTTGCAGGTACATCAGAAAGCTCTTCTATCCTGTAATCAACTCCTTTCTTTATTGGTTTTTTGCATTCTGGGCAACGCCATTTGAATTTCACACCGTCTTTAGGATCAAAGAATTTTAGGCAGCCAGTGCATCTTGTCTTATGATATTTGCCCTCAAGTGGATTAAAGCCGACATTAAGTGTGCATTTTCTTCTACCTTCTCGAAATAGAGCTTTCTTAATTTCATCAAAAGAGATTTCCTTAATTAAGAGTTCATTAAATTCCCTGCCTAACTTATTTGGCCAAGGGCTATGACCATCACTGTTGCTCAGGAATGTAAGGTCATGAAGTTCACTGATTCTATCTGCCATATTAGTATCTGCGCTCAACCCAAGCTCCATAAATTTGATGTCTTTTGCATATTTACCATAGCACTTTTTGTATGAATCAAACTTACCAAATAATCCAAAGTAGGGAGTAAACGCATGCGCAAAGCCGATTAATGCACCGACATCTCTGCACATTCCTGCAAGCTCCTCACTGTTGACCCATAGTTTTTGCCTGCCGTCTGCCTCAAAATCCTTGCATTTGCCTTTTAATCTCTCTCTTAATTCATCAACCTTAGACATGCTAGGAAAATAGATAAGATGATGCACCCTGTTACTGCATTCTAATTCTGTACCAAGGATGAATTTTATGCCGTTTGAATACTCAAAGATAGCTTCATCATCTGTCTTGGTAAGCTGTTCTTTGACAAGCTTTTGCCAGCCTAGATGAAGAATATCTGAAGAAGAGATCAGATGAAGGCCTTTTAACGGAGCCTGTTCTGCTATAACCTTAGGAAGCATATCTTTACTTACTGCCCTGGAATACAACCCATGCATGTGCAGGTCTGTATTGCATCTTATGAAATCTGACATTTAAGGTACCTCATGGCTTTTTTATACTTATAGTCACCTTCAATTATATAAAATTATCAGTGATGGAGGTATTTTAAAAAAATCATACTACATATGAAAATCAAGCTCTGTCCTGAATATCGCTACGCGAGTTCAGCACCGGCTCGGCTCGTTGCTAGCTGACATGCAGTAACGTGCACGCCCCGACGGGGCCAACCCCCTGCACTCATTTGCAGAATATCTAGATTGAGCCTCGCAAATTGGTGCTGACCATGATTCAGGACAGAGCCCGAAAATCAGAAAGCTTTTTAAACTTACAATATTTATTAATGTTATCATAGGAGGTGTTTAGAATGAATTTAAAAAAATTAGGTATAGTATTGCTTGTTCTAGCAATGTTGATATTTGCAGTTGGATGCGCAAAAAAAGCTCCACCAGCACCGGCTCCAGAGCCTGTAGCTGTGCCTGAGCCAGCCCCTGCACCAGAACCTGCACCAGTTGAGCCACCAAAAGAAGTGGTCAAAGAAGAAGTCAAGCCAGTAGCTCCAGCATCTGGAAGCGTCAAATATTCAGACACAGGCTTTGATCCAGCAGAAGTTAAAGTAGCAGTTGGCGCAACAGTGACTTGGGAAAATACAGCAAAAGTACCATTATTAATAAGCGAAAAGACAAAGACCATAGTTAGCAAAAGAACAGTTCCTGGTGAGAAAGTTGAAACCACATTTACAAAAGCAGGAACATTTGAATACATAAACGCTGTAAAAGCTAACCATAAAGGCAAAGTTGTTGTCGAGTAAATGATTTGTTTTTTATTATTTTTTATTTAATTTTTTTTGGTTTATTCATTTTAGAGATTATAAGTCTAATTCTCTTATCAATAACAAAACTAAGACAATGTTTTTTTCTTTATGCTAAAATTTCCAAACAAAGCTTTTATATAGATATATGCCTTTACTATATCAAGTAGGGGTGTAATATATAGAGCCACAAATAATTTTTAATAAATATAATCCATCATATTCCTATAAAAGTCAATAACACACTGGCTTTATTTTATTCTTGTTGCCAACAGCAACAACAATTTACCTTAAAAAAGGTGTTAGTAATTTAATAGTTTATCTTATTGATAAGGCTTAGCATTGCAAACAATGTTTAAGTTATATCACTGGTGCTACTCCACCAGGCCAGCCTGCTGTATAAAAAAGCACGTACAAGATTCGAAAAACTGAATCTAAGACAACTGCATGTTTTGGGAATTGGTGGTAAAACATCATTAAACCAATTATTGCAATTATCTGAATGCATGTGCAAAAAAATACAGCTTACTGGCAAATAGAGGCTTTGCATATATAGTATATACCTAACTTATATATAATGCTAAAAATAACAAGATTATAATATAAAACAAAACCGATAATATTAAGATATAAAACGAGGCAAAAAAATGCTAGAGCTTGACGCAGCAAATGTAGAGGAATTCAATGAATTCAGAGCACATAAGCTGTTTAAAGAAGAGACTGTCTTAAGCGCCATTATTCTGGCAGCATTCATCATTCTCTTCGTGTTTCTTTGATTCCCATAAAAACTTTAACAAATCCCATAAAAATTCTAAGTCATCAAAAATCCTAAAGCATCAATAATCAATTTAGTAAAAATATATGTTGGCATCAATTGCGAGGCTCAATTAAATTAACCTGTATAAGAGTTCAGGGGGTTGTCCCTCAAACTTTACGAAAGTTTGATCAAAGTGTGCAGCATAAAGCTGCACTAACCGCAGCCTTGTGTGGAGGTATAGAGCTGCGTTGTTGGGCTTTATGCCCGACTTTGCATATCAAATGGGCGTAACCATTTGCGGGGCTTGAACGATACATGCAAATTATCCTTCAAAGAGCCGAGCAATGCCAACATTAGAGAAATGATATTTTCTACTAACCGTCAATAACCTAAACACTTTTAAACAATTAACTCTTAACAAGAGGTATGAAATTGATTCAATTGCTTGCATCCTGGCTGATAATTGCTGTTGTGATTAACCTAGTCATGTTCATACTTGGCAAAATTTCCGTGTTTACATTCTGGAGCATCACAGCATTAATTGGAATATTGGCGTATTATGTCATACCTTATTATCAGAAAAATAAAAGATAATGCACAATAAACAAGGTTTAGATAATTTTTTCTAATTTCCACAACAAACTATTTATACAAGCAACAGTTAATAAAAAAGCAATATTGATATTAAAAACCATAAGGTGTTAACATGACTTACAAAGAACTGGTTGCAGTATACAAGAAACTTGAATCTACCACAAAGAGATTAGAGAAGACATACTATGTTGCACAACTATTAAAAAATAGCACTGATAAAGAAATTCCTGTGCTTATGCTACTTTTGCAAGGAATTATCTTTCCAGCATGGGAAGATAAGAAAATAGGCGTTGCTGCGAGACTTGTTTTAAAAGCAATCAATGTAGCAACAGGCATTGACACGAAAAAGATAGAGAAAGAATGGAAAGATACTGGAGATCTAGGCAAGGTTGCAGAAAATCTTGTTGCAAAAAAGAAGCAGGCAACATTATTTTCCAGAGAATTATCTATTGAAAAAGTCTACAATAATCTAAAAGCTCTTGCAGATTTGACTGGCACAGGCACTGTTGATAAGAAAGTAAAGCTGATTGCTGAACTCCTGACAAGCGCAAAGCCTAATGAAGCAAAATACATCATCAGGACAGTTTTAGAAGATTTGAGAGTTGGCGCAGGAGAAGGTGTCTTAAGAGATGCGATTGTCTCTGCTTATTTCCCTTCAATCTATGGTGTTTCTGATTACTGTATTAACTGCAATAAGATTATGCCTGCGACAGACAAATGCATAGAATGCGCAAATAAGCTTGATGGAAAATTCAGCGCTTCTTACATAGAAAAATTTGAGAGATACATTGAAAGCTATAACAATAATCTTAAGTCTTCAAAAGATAAGATAAAGTTATTAAAGATCAAAACCATAGATGAGTTGAAGCACGAAGTCCTCAATAACTATGACGTAATCCTCTGCGAAGATGAAAAACAATCAAGAGAAGCATACAATTTCTTAGTTGCTTCATTGCAGGAAGCAATTGACATCTCAAATGATTTTGCAGATGCTGCATTGCTTGCAAAAAACAAAGGCCTTTCTGGATTGTCGAATGTAAAATTGGAAGCTTTATCTCCTATAAAAGTCATGCTTTACCAGAAAGCTGCTGATATTTTTGATGCGTTTGAACAAGTTTCTAGGCCTGCTGCATTAGAATTTAAATACGATGGCTTTCGCCTTCAACTTCATCGTTTTGGAGATAAGATAAAGCTTTTTACAAGAAGACTAGAAGACGTAACAGAGCAATTTCCAGATGTTGTCAAAGTTGTTAAAGACAATATCAAGTCAAAGAATTATATCTTAGACAGTGAGGTTATTGGCTATGACACAAAGACAAAGAAATTCCTGCCGTTCCAGCATATCTCCCAAAGGATCAGAAGAAAGTACGACATAAAAGAATTGACTGAGAAAGTGCCTGTCATAATTAATCTGTTTGACGCAGTTTTGGTTGATGAAAGAAATCTTATAAAGCTGCCATTTGCTGAAAGAAGAGCCATCTTGAAGAAGATTACTAACGAAGTTCCATATAAGATACAGCTTGCTGAACAAATAATAACAGCTGACAATAAGGAAGCAGAAGAATTCTATAAGAAAGCCCTTGAGTTAGGCAATGAAGGAGTGATGGCAAAAAATTTAGAAGCGCCTTATAAGCCAGGTTCTAGAGTCGGTTACGGTGTCAAAATAAAGCCGACAATGGAGAATCTTGATCTTGTTATAGTTGCAGCAGAATGGGGTGAAGGCAAAAGAAGCAGATGGCTTTCTAGCTTTACAGTTGCCTGCAGGGATGATGATACTGGAGAGCTTCTTGAGTTAGGCAAAGTCAGCACTGGATTAAAGGAAAAAGCAGAAGAAGGTGTCAGCTTTGAGGAAATGACAAAATTGCTTGAGCCATTGTTTGAGCAAGAAACTGATGAAGGATTAAGCAAAGCGACCAAGAGCCTGAAAGAAGTACGAATAAAGCCACAGATAATAATTGAAGTAGGATATGAAGAGATACAAAAATCTCCTACTTATACAAGCGGTTATGCTTTAAGATTCCCAAGAGTTCTCCGTTTAAGAGCAGATAAGCCAGTTGATGAAATAAGCAGCGTATTGCAAGTTGAAGATCTGTTTTACGGGCAGAAATAGTTATTCTAATTAGTAATTTATTAATGTATTTAGTTTAGTAATTATTTTAAGGAGATTATAATTAACATTTAGATAATTTAATAAGAAATAAATAATTTTTTAAATTATGTTCCAAATCTAGAATATTGTTCCATAAAAGAAACATTTAAATAATTCTCTTGCTTATTCTAAAAATATAATGCAAAGGGTAGATATTTTAGAACAATTATTTGACAGCAAGGTGCTTAAGATACTTAGGTTGTTCTATGCAGATGAAAAAGCTGAGTTCTATTTGAGGGAGATTGCAAAGAAGACAGGCATTGCTGTTGCAACTACATTTCGCATTGTTAACAAATTAGCTAAGTTAGGGATAATTGAGACTATAGCAATAAAAAAATTCAAGCTCTATAAGCTAGACGATAATGAGCACACAAGATTTCTAGGTCAGTTTATCAGAAAGGAAAAGCAGGCATTGCAGGTTTTTATTACAAGAGCAAAATTGATTGAAGGCTTGCAAACAATTGTTTTGCAAGACAGAGAAGAGAAAGATCGTGCATACATAATTCTCATTGGCGCAAACATAGACCAAGTAAAAGTAAAAGAGCTTTGCGCAGCAATAAAAACAGAGTTCAATTTTATGATAACAGAACTTATTTTAGGCGAAGAACAGTTCAAGCAGATGGATTCGATGAGCTTGTTTCCTGGCAAAAAACAGGTAATGTATCAAAGATAAAAAAAAATCTACACTAATAACAACCGAAACAAAATGTTAAAGCTAGCCATAAATTTACATAGGAAAGAAAAGAGTATAAAGAAAGAGAAGAATATAGTTAAAGCTACTGCTGAAAAGAAAACTAATCTTGCATACCTCCGCGGTCTTCTTGACTATCACGAGCAGAAATATGAATCTGCTATAACTCATTTCAGCAGCATATTAGACAGGCATCATGACGCAGCTTACATGGGAATACTTGCAAGCTTAAAATTAAACAATCATGAGAATGCAGAGTTTTTCTTAGAAAAATATTTAGAGCACATAGAGAGCTGGCAGGAGAGTGAAGAGAAAGAGTTTGCGCAGAAGAGAGTAAATAAGCTAAAAGAATTGATTGATGCAGGAAAGATTTTCAATGAATAAATCTATCTTGGAGAATTAGTAGCATGGATTGGCAGAGGGATGCCTGTATTTATAACATAGTTTCTGACTGCGTTTTTTAATCGCTGCCCAAGGTTATACATCATCTCAAAAGTCATGCGATCTTGCTCGTTAGCTGTGCCAATTAATATTAAAGGCTCCCTTACAACATCATTTCTTAGGCTCCCATCTGGTTCTCGGATTACTCTGACAATTTGCACAGGCAGCTTAGTATTATCATGAGGGTTAAAACTGGAGATGTCAAGAGTAACTCTTGCATCAGAATCTGATGCAAATGAATAATTATACATAAAAGTATCATCTCTCACACTAACACTTAATCCATAGCTGCCGTCTTTTTTTTGCAGGTATGTAATGCCTTCATAAAATGAGCTAGCGCCTATCGCTGGGATATCTCTAAATTTTTGGCCATAACCTAATTCCAATTTATACAATTCATCAGTATTTGAGGCAAGCAGATAATCTTTAAACTCTTTATTTAACTGCCTATCAAACATATCTAGGATATCATCCAAAGTTTCAGCTTTATTATGATCTGATTTTTGGTAAGAACCTGTAACGTGAGGCAGTGGCTTATCAGAAGAATCTCCTTGAGAATTTTCTGGACTTCGCATTAACCAGATTGAGAACAGCGCAGAGCTAATCAAAACTAAGGCAGCTGCCATAGGCACACCAATTAATAAATGCCTATTATACTTTAGCTTAAATTCATTTTGTTCAGGCTCCATGACCAGAAGAAATACTTTCTGCTTTAAAAATTTAAAGAGAAAAATTTAAATAAAAAG
>DUGA01000071.1 GCA_013331615.1 Candidatus Woesearchaeota archaeon
GACTGCAAACAATGTCTTTAATGCACTGCTGATCAAATTATCTGCTGCTGCCTTCTCGCCCATCGATTGCGCGCTAAGAAAAGCTGTTCTTGCTTTAGTCAGAGTTACCAGAACTTCCTTCTCATGCTTGATATAGCCTTTAACTGAAGCGATAAGCTTAGGCAGCTCATCATGCCTCTGCTTTAATAGCACATCAATATTTGCCCATGATTTCTCAATATTGTTCTTAAGAGTTACAAGACCATTGTAGATAGAAACAAAATAACCGATAATGCCTAAAACTGCCAGAACAATAGCCACCATTAATACCAAAGTCAATCCAAATGCCATATTATCACCTTTTTTTTATCTGAAAATTATGTTTTATTTACTAAAATACACCCAAGTATATAAAGATTATTGATAAGCAAACCAAGCTTAATGCTGCGCCACCGAATAAACCACCAACTGTCTTCCACTTTAATTTGCCCAGAAGATCTTTCTCATTTGAATCAGAGAGATAATATATCTGATCTTTGCCTTTCTGTATCATTATATCTGCATCATTATATGCTCCAGTTCCTTCTTCAACAAAAGGATTATCCCCTGCAGTGCCCATTATAAATAGCTTGTCTTTTGGCGCAATGTAATATTCTTGGTATTTCAATGTTCTTCCAAACCCTAAAAAACCATTGGCAGAGAAGTTTATAGAAGTGAAAAATGCAGTTAACGCAGGATTATTTTTGGAGTTAAGTGTTCGTGTCTCAAAATCTAAAGGGATCTCAATCTCTGCGTCTGCAGGATTTACTAATACCATGCCAGTATTATCCTTTAGGAAAAAATACCCTCCTTTTTCACCAGATTTGATCGTTGCCCAGTATGTTGATCTCTTGCTTCTTCTGAGCTCTTGGATCTCGTATTTATAGTACACACAATCATGGTTAGAGAATGGACTTTTCAGAAGCTGACCTTTAGATGGAATTACTTCACCGTATATTTCGACTAAGCCCATTGCCAATGACCGTATTTTCGATGTAGGCATATTTTCAATCAGCCTCTTGAGCTTCAGCCATTTGAAGCCCTTAAAGAATAAGTAGATGCCGAAAAAGAATCCAAATACACTGTAGATAAATAATTTACCTTCATTATCGCTTGCCATAATTCAACATTACAAAATAAAGAAGTATATAAACATGTATGATGAAAGAATAAAAAAATTTGTTATTTATTTTAGATCAGCTCTCATTCAATAATTCAACAAACCTGTCAAAATCATCTCTTGCAAGAGTCACTCCGCCAGCTTTCTCATGTCCGCCGCCCGTCAAACCCTCAATCTTGCCGTTGAATTCGCTCAAAAAAGCTCCTGCATCAAAATTGAGATGGTCAGGAACACGCATGCTTGCAATCACAATATCTTTTAATTTATTCATGACCATAAGAGGTTTGTGTTTCAGATGCCTGCTTGCTAATACACCTTGGATATTTTTGTCGCACTCGATGACAGCATACTGTATTCTTTTAGTGTTATGGATTTCAATTGGCATCTCATAATATTCACGCAGCTGTTTCTTGTAATCCTGAAGCACCTCAGCAATTGGATGTAAATTATAGATAAATAATTTGATATCATCTATACTTTTCATCAGCTCAAAAGGCACATTACCATGCCAGTGCATCCTTTTGCCTGTGTTAAGTGCAGAAACATATCTTTCAATCTCAAGATAATCTTTTCCGGAGCCATAAAAGGATTTTTTCTTTTCCATGAGATTATGGATGCCTTTTTTAGTCTCAATCTGCAATAATTCGCCTGCAATAACCTGAAGCTCTATTGGAAGATTATCTGCTTTTCCACCATCTCCAAAATAGCCGAGTAAAGTTAAAAATACCATATAAGAATTTACTGCAAACTTTGAACCTTGCAAGATGTCTCTCCAGATCAGGAAACTGCAACTTTGAGCTTCATGATCAAACACATGAAACAAAAAATCTTTCAGCATAGGCGCATTTGGCTGCATAGGATGATGGTCTATATAGATGACTTTCTTTGGATCAAGATTTTGTGAAGGTTTTATATCTGTGCAAATGATAATATCTGGATTGCCTGAAATATCCTCCGGCTCTATCCTAAAAACTAAACCTTTAGAAGTTGTGTTGATCTTCTTTGCATTATTTTTGATAAGATGGTAAATAATTGCACCTGATGTAATGCCATCTGCATCATAATGCGTTGCGATAAAGACTTCCTTGTCTTTCGTAAGATCGAGAATTTTTTTTAGATTCTGATTTTGTATCTGATTCTTTTGTTGTACTTGGTTTTTTATGTTAGCTGCCATCCATGCACCTTGAGAAAGTAAAGAAAAACTTAGTTGTTTATAAAGTTTGGTGTTAGTATCATTATTTATATCTGCACTAATTTTGTTAAGTTTTTAAACTATGGACGCTTCTATCTTTTATTCTTTGTTTTAATTCATAAATTGCCGGTCTAACATATCTTTGTAGCATAGCCAAATATGCATTAGCAACACCAAATCCTAGTCCTGCAGCCGCTACATCATATCTTTCATGTGTAACACCTGAAATAATAGTGAGTACACATTGAGATAATAAAAGAAGGTGTATCATTTCTGAATATTTATTGACCATATCAAGTTTGTTTATTGTACGCTGAGATCTTGGATTCCTCCAGAAAGGTACCCTATACGGACTAAATCTACCCATTAAGAGATCTAATGGTTTTAAGATAACATATCTAGCTACCCTAACCCCTAATGCCTCGTATATTTTACCATCTTTTTCAAACGATTTTGGAGCAAAATATAATTCCGTAACTCTAGTGGATAATTCATTAATTTTTTTTAATATATCAATAGGATTAATGTTCTCAGACTTTAATTTTTTCTCTAGTTCAGATTCAAGGAGTACAGGTTTTTTGATTTCAGCATTGTTTAATTCAACCATAAAAATACCCTAATTATATCCGATTTATAAATTTTGTTATATTTACACCACTAAAAAGTAGTATGGAATTAAAGAATGTAGTTAATATATTAAATTAATTGATTAAATTAGATGAGAGAATCAAGTTTTTGATTGTATAATATATTTAGATAAGTGACTCAATGCCTGAAATGCCTCATGCTTGTAAATATCATCGCAATACCATGCTTGTCTGCTGCATCAATGACTTCATTATCACGAATGCTTCCGCCTGGCTGGACAATAAATTTAATACCATGCTCAGCTGCAATCTCAACAGTATCTGAGAATGGAAAGAATGCATCGCTTGCAAGAACACATTCGCCAAACTTTTGCGCAAATTCCTTCTTAGTGAATTTCATAATCTCAAAGTTTTCAATCGCTTTTGTAACTGCTAATTTTCTTAAGCTATCTACCCTATTAGGCTGGCCTGCTCCCATTCCAACAACCATAAATTTACCTGACGAATACTCATAACCGAGAACGATTGCATTTGATTTAGTATGCTTGCATGCCTTCCAAGCAAATTCTGCTAAAGCATTTTTATTTTTAGGAAATTTTGTTTTTGTAACAAGCTTCCATTCTGCAAAACTTTGTGAATCAGAATCCTGCTCTAATATGCCGCCGCCTACTGAACGATAGGATTTAGATTTTTTAGCAGATTCGTCTTGTGCATTGTATTTATCCAATCCAACAACCTGCAATAACCTGATATCTTTGCTTTTATTTTTTAAAAACTCTAAAGCATCGTCATCAAACTCTGGTGCAATTAATGCTTCTACAAATTTGCCTTTCAGAAACTCAGCTGCCTTTAGGTCAACTTTTCTTGTAACAGCAATTATGCTGCCAAATGAGCTTACTGTATCTCCATGCCAAGCATGCTCTAAGGCTTCAGCCAATGTTTTACCAGTTGCTAAGCCGCAAGGATTTGTATGTTTAACAACACAAGCAGCTACTGAGCCAGAATGCTCTTTTACAGCTTCAAGCGCAGCATCTCCATCCAAATAATTGTTGTATGACATCTCTTTGCCATGCAACTGGATAGCGTTTGCAATGTTAGGAACCATTATATTGCTTGTATCTGAAACATAGAATGTTCCTTGCTGATGAGGATTCTCTCCATACCTTAGTTTTCTGCCAGCAATAAATTTTAATCTTAGGATTTTTTGATTTACTAGCTTTTCACTCAAAAATCTGTCAATTGCAGAATCATAATCTGCTGTATGCCTGAATACTTTCAATGCAAGGTTTTGCCTGGTTTCTAGACTTGTGCCCTGATTTTTCTTAAGTTCAGCTAAGATAGAAGCATAATCATTCGGATCAACAACAATAGTCACATACTTGTAATTCTTAGCAGCTGCCCTAAGCATTGTTGGACCGCCAATATCTATCTGTTCAATTGCATCATCTATCTTTATATCCTCAATCTTTTTACCAACTTCTAATTGCCCATAAATAAACTGCTGAAACGGATAAAGATTAACAACAACCAAGTCAATCATCTCAATCTTATTTTTAGCTGCCTGTTGCATATGCTCCTTATTATCACGAATAGCTAACAACCCTCCATGGACTTTTGGATGCAATGTTTTAATTCTGCCATCCATCATCTCTGGAAATCCAGTATGCTCAGAAACATCTTTGACAGCAATCTTATTCTCTCTCAGTAATTTTGCAGTACCGCCTGTAGAAAGGATCTCATAGCCAAGCTTAGTAAGCTCAGAAGCAAACTTAACGATGCCATCTTTGTTTGACACTGAAATAAGTGCTTTCATATCATCAAATAGTGATAGGTTATATAAAAAGTTAATTGGTATAATTAATTTATAATATCCTTACTTTTCTTCCCTCGACCTTCAATCTGCCTTCGCAGAACAGCTTTAATGCTTCAGGAAGCGCCTCATGCTCAATCTTCAGGCCGCGCTCTTTAAAGCTTTCAAATGTATCATCATCTTTGATTGGATTAAATTTCTGTAATATTATTGGACCTGTGTCACATCCTTCGTCAACAAAATGCACTGTACAGCCAGAGACTTTGACACCATATTCCCATGCATCTTCATAGCCATGTATACCAGGAAAGCTTGGCAATAATGATGGATGGATATTGATCAATCTGTTTTTATATTTTTCAACAAAATATTTAGATAGCAATCTCATGAACCCTGCAAGAACAACAACATCCACTTTATATTTTTCAAGGTGCTTAACAACCGTCTTATCATATTCTTCTCTTGAAGTTGCTTTCTTCGAATCCAGAAACATGGCAGCAATCTTGTGTTTTTTCGCTCTTTCAAGCGCAATTGCATCTGCCTTATCGCTAATTACGATTGCAATTTTCGCATCCAGATAACCAGATTCAATCTTGTCGATTATTGATTGCAAATTTGTGCCTTTGCCAGATGCAAGCACAGCAATGTTTGTAATTTTAGAACTTGTTTTATTATTTTTATTGCTTGATGAGCTAGTTGCCATAAGCGTTTACCTCTTGTTTTATAGCAATTAAGTTACTGGTATCTTTAAAAAGATTTCTGAAAAAAACAGGAATAATAAGTGGTTAACTAGCAATAAATAAGTATATGATAAATTCGATGTTATAATGTAGTAATAGACCTAGATTGCAAGATAAACACTTCGCCCCTAATTACAGCAAACTCAATATCCTGCGGATTGCCATAATGCTTCTCTATCTCGAGTCCTTTTTTAGCGATCGCTTTGATTACATCTTCAGCGATGCCTTCATACTCTCCCATCTTCTGCTTGATCGCAAAAGTTTTCCTATCTAAAAAATAGCTGTTTGGAGTCACTTCGCCAGAGACAACCTGCTCACCCAATCCAATCGCTGCTTCTACAAGAACATCCTTCTTATGTATTGGGTCAACTGTAAACATGACTCCAGCGTACTCTGCCTGCACCATCTCCTGAATTACAACTGCCATGCCAACATCATGAGTANNAATTGCTCTTGGATTAAACAGACTAGCCCAACATTTTTTTACCGCTGCCAAAACATCTTTTTTTGAAACATTCAAGTAAGTATCCTGCTGCCCTGCAAAACTCGCAGTTATAAGATCTTCTGCTGTTGCGCTGCTCCTTACTGCGAATTTAGTTGCTTTTGTCTGCTTTAGATGGTGAGTTATCTCCTCAACTATATGCTCCATGACCTCTTCATCAAGAATAAGCTTTTTAATTTTCTCAGCAGCGTCTTCAAGCAACTTGTAATCGTTTATGTCAACATTCTTAAGCTCATCGATAATTTTCTGCTTTAGTTCTTTTATCTCGACAAAATCATAGTAAGCAGCAGTTGTCACGACAAACCCATAAGGCACATTATAGCCAAAATTAAATAATTCGCCGAGGTTGCAGCCTTTGCCGCCTGCCTTGGCTATGTCATGCTTATTTATTTCCCTAAAGCTAAGAACAAATTTCTTGTTGACATTAGAAACTCTATTATTGCTGCTAAGTTTATTTTTATCTGATCTATCTGTTTTTAATTTAGTTGATCTTTTTATCATCTTGCCAAAAACCGTTCAGTTATAACTAATCACTCAGGTATTATTTTAACCTTTCCGTTATCAGCATCAACTTCTACAATCATGCCATCTTTCAGAAAACTAGTTGCAACATTTGTGCCAAGAACACAAGGTATACCTAGCTCCCTAGAAACAATCGCAGCATGGCAAGTAATACCGCCTTCATCTGTAACTATGGCAGCTGCCTTCTTCATTATCGGAACAAATTCAGGTCGTGTCATTGCAGTTACCAGTATATCACCTTTTTCAAATTTAGTGAAGTCTGCTGCTTCCATCACAACACTTACTCTACCTTTAACTTTTCCTTTATTGCCAGTCAAGCCTGTAACGACTTTTACATCCCTGAAAAACTCATTCTCAATAAAGCCAAGGATCTGCTTTGCATCATTGCCAGTGTAATAGGCAAATTTTCCGTCTTTGTCGAGTAAGTTTGCACAAAGCCTGCTGCGCTCATACAACAGATTGATGTCAAGCTCATCCTCATAATTGTATATGTCCATGAACTTTAGAAGGTTCAACGGAATCTTAGTTTTTTTCTCTAATCTCAACAGCTCCTGATGGATGTAATTGTTGACTTTTTGGGAGATGATCTTTCTTTCTTCTCTCCAGTCTGTCATCTTCTGGAAAAAATAAGCTATATTTTTTTGAGTTACAGCTAGCTTCTTCATCAATCCTTTTTTCTTCTCAGAGATTTCCTTGTGGTGCTTTTTTATCTTTGAAATCTCTTTTTTTATGTTTTGTATACCAGATTCCTTTTCATACAAAATCTTCTTTCTAATATCATCAATAGTGTATGTGCTTCCATCTGCCCAGCTGCATTTGATGTAATAATATTTTTGCTGGTGTTCTAGGATGTCTTGCTTTTTTTCTCCATCAACAATGATCTGCAGAAGCTCTAAACGCTCTTTCTGCACATTGGAGACTTCTGTAGGATAGAACAATGCAGCCTTTTCCTCATCACTCAGATCAAGATATTCATTCACGATCTTAACTCCATGAGGATCAAAGTATTCTATGTTCCAACCTATTTCCCAATAATCATAGTTGAGCTGTAGAAGGTTTTTTATCGGCTGATTTTTGACAATAACTTGCAGTAATCCATCTGCTTTTTTCTTCCAAGAATCATAAAGCTTGTTTATGAATTTGATATCTTTCAGCTGTTTCTTGATAGCTTCTCTTGCTTTTTTCTCTTCAAGGTC
>DUGA01000034.1 GCA_013331615.1 Candidatus Woesearchaeota archaeon
AATAAAAAGCCGCGGCGTATATGAAGCACCTGGAGCAACAATCTTGTGGAAAGCTCATCAAGACATAGAAGGAATTGCAATGGACAGGGAAGTCTATCGTTTGAAAGAAATGCTCTCACCAAGATTTGCAGAGCTGATATACAATGGATATTGGTTCTCTTCAGAGATGGATTTCCTTATGGCGGCATTTGACAAGAGCCAGGAACTGATAGACGGCAAAGTCTTTCTGACGCTGTATAAAGGCAATGTTATAATTACAGGGCGTGAATCACCTAGCTCATTGTATGATAAAGAACTATCCAGCATGGATGTTGCTGGTGGTTTTAATCAGGAAGATTCTCGCGGCTTTATCAACATAAATGCAATCCGTTTGAAAGCGCATAATGTGATATTAAAGAGGAGAAAGTATATAAAAAATAATTAGATAAAATAATAATATTAAGAAATTAATGTAATATAAAATAAAGTCAAATATAAAATAAAACACCTGAAAAAATGACCTCATTTCTTACCCTTGGAAACATGAAGAAAGAAGAGATTTTCTACTTGATAGAGCTAGCTCAAGCAATAAAAAAACAGCCATTGAAATATAAAGACAGGCTTGCAAACAAGATTGTTCTTATGATATTTGAAAAGCCTTCTTTGCGCACAAGAGCATCATTTGATGTTGCAGTAAAGCAGCTTGGCGGCGATACAACAATAATTGAAAAGCAGGATATGCCATTGGGAAAAGAGTCTATCGAAGACACAGCTAAAGTCAGCAGCAGGTATTATGATGCGATAGTTGCGCGCCTGTTTAAGCATGATGACCTGGTCAAATTAGCTGAAAATTCAACAATACCAGTTATAAATGGCCTTACTAATGAGCACCATCCTGTGCAGATATTATCTGATCTGCTGACAATCTATGAGAAGTTTATAGTGAAAGATAATGCATCTGATTTTAAAGATCTGAAGCTTTGTTTTTTAGGCGATGGGTTTAATAATATTACCCATTCGCTTATTCAAGGTTGTGCAATTGCAGGCATGAACATTTCAGTCGGCTGCCCAAGTAAATTTATGCCTGATCTGGAAATAATCACTGGTGCAAAAAAACTTGCTCAAGCATCAGGTATAAAACTCTTTATCACCTCAGATCCAGTTGCTGCAATAAAAGATACAGATATTGTATATGCTGACTCATGGATGAGCTATCATGTGCCTAAATCAGAGGAAGAAGAGCGTATAAAGACATTCATGCCATACCAGATAAATGCAAAAATAGTTAAACATGCTAAAACTAATTTTATTTTTATGAACTGCCTGCCAGCGATGCGCGGCTATGAGCAGACAGCAGAGATAATAGATGGAGAACACAGCATCGTGTTTGACCAGGCAGAAAATAGGTTGCATATGCAGAAAGCTTTATTATTATGGCTGTTAAATGCAGATAAAATAAAATGATTAGAAGGTGTTGGATAGTGAAACTATACCTAGTGATTAGCTATACCTAAATAAATAGATTAGATACAAATAACTGTAATGGATGTTGGACTAACATGAAGCTCTGGCAAAAATCCGGTATCAATGTGAATAAAGAGATCGAAGATTATACTGTGGGAAATGACTACTTGATAGATCTAGCTCTTGTGAAGTATGACTGTGTTGCTTCTATAGCACATGCAAAGATGCTTGCAAAAGTTAAGCTCATTACCAAATCCGAAGCAAATAAGCTTGAGAAAGAATTGAACAACATAATTAAGCTTGATTCTGCAGGCAAATTTAAGATAAATAAAAGCCATGAAGATTGCCATACTGCAATCGAACAGCATCTTACAAAAAAAGTAGGCATTCTTGGAAAAAAGATACATACTGCACGCTCAAGAAATGATCAAGTACTTGTAGCACTACGTCTATATTATAAAGAGCAATTAAATGGAAAAGACGGGATAAAAGAGCTTGCAAATAATTATATCTCTGCATTAAAAAAATTTTCAGCTAATTATANNTAGATTCAATGCAAGATAACTTGCTTTTGATTGACACAGCTGCTAAAATGATTGACCAAAATCCATTAGGCACAGGCGCAGGATATGGGTTTCCAACAGATATAATCAAGATAGACAGGGCATACACAACAAAATTGCTTGGCTTCAAAAAAACCCAGCAAAATCCTATCTATACACAGATTTCTCGAGGCAAATTTGAAGCATCAATAGTCCATGTACTCTCTCAAATAATGCTTGACTTGAATAAGATTGCAACTGATCTTGTATTATTTTCAATGCCTGAACTAGGGTATTTCCTGTTGCCAGATGAGCTTACGACAGGCAGTTCAATAATGCCACAAAAGAAAAATCCAGATGTTCTTGAGCTGATGCGCGCAAATTACCATGTTGTGAAAGCAAATGAATTTTTGCTTGCAAATATTGCTAGCAATCTAATCTCTGGGTATAACAGGGATTTGCAGCTCACAAAAGAACCTGTTATGAGATCATTTGAGATAACCAAAAAAAGTTTAAAGATAGCAGAGCTCTTATTTTCCAAGTTAAAAGTAGATAAAGATGCATGCAAAAAGGCAATGACAAAAGAATTATTTGCAACAGAAGAAGCATATAAATTAGTCAGGAAAGGCATGCCTTTTAGGGATGCGTATAAGAAGGTAGCAGAGGAGATCAATGATTAGCATATTATGTATGAGCATAACAGCTGCCGCCAATTTAGTTGGCACATATAAGAGATACCTATTTCAAGTTGCGACGGGCAATAGCATCAAGTGACTAAACCAGATACACATGAAGCAATTTACCCACTAACACAAGTACATAACACAACGTAGAGGAGGAGCAACTCCTAATGTGATCGATGCCAGTGCCAACTGCGGCAGCTGCTTCATAAATCTTTAGTTTGTATATATTAATAACAGTAAAAAATATAAAGGAGTCAGAGAAAACTAATCTGCAGTAAGATCGGATATAAAGAGGGGTATTGAATGACTTTAACTTCTGTCACTGGAATCCATGTTTTGGGGAAAAGCGCTGGCATCAAGGCAGCAGGAAAAAAAGATCTTGCAGTCATATATTCTGAAGCTCCTGCAAATGTTGCAGGTGTATTTACAACAAATAAAGTGAAAGGTGCGCCTGTTGTGCTCAGCATAGAGCGTCTTGCTAAGAATAGAAAATGCCAGGCCATCGTGATAAACAGCGGAAACTCAAATGTTGCGACAGGAGAGCAAGGAATGAAAGATGCAGTTGAGATGGCAAGAGCAGCTGCATATGAGCTAGGCATAGATGAACAGTATGTGCTTGTATCCTCAACTGGCATAATCGGTTTTCCTCTTCCTATGCAGAAAATCATGGATGGCTTGAAAGGGATTAAAAAAGATTTATCTGATGAATACTCTCAGACAAAAGATGCAGCAGAAGACGCTGCCCAATCTATCATGACAACAGACACCTGCACAAAGCAGATTGCTGTGAAAATAAAAGGAATTACTGGTACAAACAGCATTGCAAATACTATAACTTTGGCAGCGATGGCAAAAGGCTCTGGAATGATTCATCCTAACATGGCAACAATGCTTGCATTCATCGCTACAGATGCTGAGATAGGTCCTTCCTTGCTGCAGAAAATGCTTAAAACATCTGTTGATAAATCATTCAACATGATTGCTGTAGATAATGACACGAGCACAAGCGACAGTGTGTATCTGATGGCAAACGGATTGAAAGGAAAAGCAGATGAAAAAGAGTTTCAGAAAGCTCTGGATCATGTATGCATAGAGCTTGCAAAAATGATCGCAAAAGACGGTGAAGGAGCTACAAAGCTCATGGAAGTTATCGTAAAGCAGGCAAAAACATTCGAAGATGCAAAAAAAGTTGCAAAATCAGTTGCTCTTTCATATCTTACAAAATCAGCATTTGGTATCATGCCAATATTCGGCAGGGTGATGGCTGCTGCAGGCTACAGCGGAGCAAATATAGAGCCAGAAAAGATGGATGTATATTTTGGAGATGAGATGGTTGTTAACAATGGTATCAAGGCAGATTATGACAAGCAGAAGATAAATAAAATTTTGAAATGTGAAGAGAATAATGAAGGTAAAGAGTGTAACAAAGAGAAGAAGATCACAATAACAATAAATCTTAATCAGGGCAAAGAAACAGCAACTGCATGGGGCTGTGACCTTACAAAAGAATATGTTGATATCAATGCAGGGTATTATACTTGATGTACTAAAAAAATGGATATTCTACAACAATCGCAAGAAAAAATGCTTGATGTAAAGCAGGCATTAAAGCAAGCAAAGATAAATGAGAAAGCAACTATTCTTATCGAAGCTCTGCCATACATAAGAAAATACAGGCATAAAATTGTTGTGATAAAGTACGGCGGCAAAGCTATTGAGAAAGATAAAAGCTTGCAAAAATCAGTGCTTACAGATGTTGCATTGTTAAAAGCTGTTGGCATAAAGCCTATTCTTGTGCATGGCGGCGGTCCTGTTGCAACTAAGATGATGGAAGAGGCAAACCTTGTGCCTAAATTCATCAATGGATTGAGAGTAACAGATGAAAAAACAATGCAGATCGTAGGAGAAGCATTTGCAAAAATAAACCATGAGATAGTATCTCTTCTTGCAGAATGCGGAGAAAAAACAATCGGCATAATTGGAGATGAGATAAAGCTGCTTCAAGTAACACCCATCAGCAAAGAATTGGGGTATGTAGGCAAGGTAACTAAAGTAAATACAGGCATCTTAAATGCACTCATAAATGATAATTATATCCCTGTGATTGCGCCGATTGGAGTAGGCCCAAAAAATAAAAGGTATAATATCAATGCAGACAGCGTTGCAACTGCAATTGCGCAAGAGCTTAAAGCAGAAAAACTTACATTGCTGACAGATGTTGACGGAGTGTATTATAACAATGCGTTTGTAAGGCATCTCAGTATAAATGATGCAAGAAGACTGATTAAACAAGGAGTTATCACTGGAGGCATGATACCAAAAGTTCAGGCGTGCATCTCAGCAGTGCAAAAAGGAGTTAGGAAAGCGCATCTGATAAGCGGCATAGTTGAACATGCTTTGTTATTGGAGATATTCACAAGCAGAGGCATAGGCACAGAAATAGTAAAGAAAGATAGCAGCACCTGCCCGCTTGTATAAAACTTTGTAATTTATAACAAAAAAACTAAAGCAGTGGCGACCACCAATTTTTGGCGAGCACAAATCCTTATAACTATACCAAGTCGCGACGGATAATGCCATAGATCGGCACAACAATAAGCCTAAACGATGATTTACTGTTTATCACAACCAAAAGTCTAGGCGACAAGGAGGAGCAACTCTTTGATCATCTACGAAAGTGCTCGCCGGCGGTCGCCACTGATATAAATAAGAGAAAAGACAATATGGCACAAGAAAATTTATCAAGAAAGTTTAACGAACTAGAGCAATCAGAAAAACAATATCATCTTCAGGTATTTGGTCGTTATCCAGTTGCGATTGAGCATGGCAAAGGATGTTATGTCTGGGATTTTGCAGGCAAAAAATACATTGATATGATTGGGGCAATTGCAACATGCTCTGTAGGCCACGGAAATAAAGAAGTCGTAAAAGCAATAACTGAGCAGGCAAAAAAAGTCATAACTACAACTAATCTCTATTACACAGAGCCACAGCTTTTGCTTGCAAAAAAGCTTGCTGAAATTTCTGGGCTGCAAAAGAGCTTTTTCACAAATTCTGGAAGTGAGGCAAACGAGACAGCGATAAAGATCGCGATAAAATACACAAAAAAACATGAATTCATCTGCGCAATCAATTGTTTTCATGGTAGGACTTTAGGTGCCTTAAGTGCAACATGGAAGCCAAAGTTCAAGAAGCCATTTGAGCCATTGCTTGAGAAATTTATTTTTGTAGAGTATAATAATGCAGATGCAGTTGAGAATGCAATAACAGAAAATACTGCTGCTGTGATGATCGAGCCTATACAAGGAGAAGGTGGTGTGATTGTGCCAGATGCAGGTTACCTTAAAAAACTGCGTGAGATCTGCGACAGGAGAAATATTCTGATGATCGTTGATGAAGTCCAGTCAGGTACAGGCAAGACAGGAAAATTTTTTGCATATCAGCATTCCGGAATTCTGCCTGATATTGTAACAGTTGCAAAAGGAATAGCAAACGGCGTACCCTTAGGTGCAACAATAGTCTCTGAAAAAGTCGCTGCCTGCATGGAAAAAGGCGACCATGGCTGCACATTCGGCGGAAATCCTCTTGCATGCTCCTCAGCTCTTGCAACAATAAAATACATTGAAGACAATAATCTGATGCATAATGCATCAGAAGTCGGCAAATATCTTCTTAAGGTATTAGCTGCAATAAAACACAGATACATCAAAGAAGTACGTGGCCTCGGCCTAATGCTCTCCATAGAAGTTACAGATAAGTGTAAAGAGATTGTATTAAAGCTGCACGAGTTTGGTCTATTATGCGCGCAGACTTCAGATGTAAATATCAGGTTCTTGCCTGCATTAATCCTGACAAAAAAAGATGCAGATAAGGCAGTTAAGATAATAAAAAAAGTTTTGAAAGAGTTTAAATAAATACAATAATAGTAATAATAACAACATTAAGCTGATAATTGCTAACAATCAATTAATTGAGATTAAACTAAACTACAAAATGCAGAAAAAAACAGCAGGAATAATCGGCGCAACAGGATTTACAGGTTATGAGCTGATAAAACTTCTTGTGAAGCATCCTTACATTGATCTTAAAGTATTGAATTCAATCTCCCATGTCGGAAAAAAGGTCTCTGAGCTTTATACTGGTTTTGAGAAATATTGCGTTGAAAATAATTGCTCAGAAAGCAGCAGCTTAAGATTCACCAATTATTCTGTTGAAGAGATAAATAAAATGGATTTAGACGTCTTGTTCTTCTGTACGCCAAATGGAGAGGCAATGAAAATTGTACCGCAGATAATTAACAATAATGCTAAAAATGAAAATAAAAATGGGAATAACATAAAAATCATTGATCTAAGCGCAGATTATCGTTTTGAAGATACTGCAATGTATGAAAAGATTTATGGTATCAAGCATCTTGATACAGCAAACAAAGCAGTGTATGGCTTGGCAGAGATAAACCGAAAGAAAATCAAATCTGCAAGATTAATTGCAAATCCAGGGTGTTATGCGACTGCCTGCACATTGGCTGCGTTGCCTTTATTAAATGATAAAGCTAATAATAGCAGTAATAAAAATAATGCATTTACTAAAGAATCTGTTAACTCAATTCTATTTGACTGCAAAAGCGGTTACTCAGGCGCAGGCAGAGAGAGTGAATATGTGAAAAACCAAGAGCTGCTCAGAGAGAATATAATAGCATACAAGCTTACTGCACACCGCCATGTTAAGGAGATTGAGCAAAATTTGGGATTCCCTGTCTCTTTCACTCCTCATGTGCTGCCTGCATTCCAAGGATTGATGGCAACTACACATATATTTTTGAATAAGAAGATAAGTACTTCAGAGCTAAAGCAAACATATACAGAATTTTATAAGAATGAAGCATTTGTAAAGATCTCTGATTCTATCCCTAATCTTCACGATGTCCAGAATACAAATAATTGCGTCATTGGCGGCTTTGAGATAGATGCTAACGACAGGCTGGTTGTTGTTTCAGTGATTGATAATCTGATGAAAGGCGCTTCTTCACAAGCTGTCCAAAACATGAACCTTATGCTTGGCTTTGATGAGAAGGAAGGATTAGGCAAAGATTAAGACAACTAAAAAACCTCAATAAATTCTGTTAATTAAAACTTTTCTTTCAGTAATCCAATCCTTTAACACAATCATCATAATCATCCGGAACTAATGCTTTGCATTCAGCTAATTTCTTATCTTGGTCAGAAAATAATGTGCTAAGTATGTTTGCCATCGCTATTATGCATTTCTTTCTTAACCTTTCAAGCTTTGATTTTTCTGTTCCTTCTTTATCTTTGCCTGAAAGTTTCTTGCACATCACAGAAGCTTCTTTGGCTCCTGCAAAATTGCTCACAAAATCCTTTGCTGCGCCAATTATACAATATTCTTCAGCTATGCTTGTCAAGTTTGCTGTTGTTGCATTTAATGAAAGAACTTTTGCCATTGCACATTTAGCTAGGGTCCTATCTGGATCACTCTTTGTGCTGCCAGAAGCATCTCTGCCGATGCTGACAAAACAGATTTCCTTAAACAAATTGCCATAGCTTGGCTCTACATTTGCGCACTTGGTGAATGCATCTTCAAAGTTATATCCATTAACTTTAAGTATATGTGAAGTTACCATAATATAACATCTTTCCTTATAGCTGTAGTCTACTGCATTGCATGGGTAAATTGTATCATCGGTTTTTAGGTATTTGGCAGTATGATCCTTGTTGCCAAGCTCGTCTGCAATTATGTTCTCCATNNCCATGCACGCATTGGTAATGCAAGTAACCAGTCTGCCTTATCTCATCAGATCTGCAGATATCTTTCACTGCAGCTTTAATCTCAGGCGATCTCTTAAGATATTGCTCGAGAATGCCGTGATAATAACCGCTCCAACAAAATGGAGTTCCATGAGAATATGCTTTAATCGCATCATTATAATAATCAAAAGAGGCTCTGCCTAATACATGCACTAACTGATGGCATTGCTCATGCACAAAAGAATCGTTCTTATCCAATCCCTCAATCAGTTTCAGAGCATTTTCTGGGCCTAAAGATTTTACTGAATCCTGAAAGAATTGCGCGTAACAGTCAAAGCGAGAGCCAATGGCATTACAATTAGGGATTGGGGTAAAATTTGCAGCATCAAGTTTAGCGAAATTATTATTACTTAAATTAATATTATTTGTGCTACAAGAACTTAAAAATATAATAAAAAATACACTTAGTAATACACCTAATATCACCAATCTCATAGAGCTGCTTCGCATAAACAAGCTATTAGAAACAATTTGTATAAAAAACTTTTTATAGTATGATTTACTAATTCATCATATGGTATCAAACATAACCTGGCTCGGACATGCATCATTTAAGATTGTAGATAGAGTTACAGATAAGGTTATTTACTGTGATCCTTGGAAATTAAAGCACATAGACAAGCCAGATGATAAAGCAGACCTTATTCTAGTAAGCCACCCTCATTTTGACCACTTTTCTCCAGAGGATATCCATAAAATCCTGAAGCCTGAGACTGTCATAGTTTCTGTCAAAGAAGTGGCGGATAAATTTCCTAAAAATTCAAGAGTATTAATGTCTGGTAACAAATTAACTGTTTTTGGAATTGAAATCGAAGCAATTCCTGCGTACAATCCAGCAAAACAATTCCATCCAAGGCAAAATAATTGGAATGGGTATATTTTCTGTGCAAATAATTTGCTCATCTATCATGCCGGCGATACAGATGCAACTCCAGAGATGCTTGCTTTAAAAAATATTGATGTTGCTCTTCTTCCTATAGGAGGAACTTACACAATGAGCGCAGAAGAAGCAGCTAACGCAGCAAATACATTCAAACCAAAATTAGCTCTGCCTATGCACTATGGGGATATTGTAGGGAAATGGGAAGATGGTGTAACTTTTAAGAATAAATGCGAGATTGATGTTGAGCTTAGCAGGCCTGAATAAGTTTAAGTTATCTCCTGTCTCTTCTATATTGTACACTCTTTGCACCAAGAGTATATTGCCTTATCCTTTCCCTATTAGCATGGTCAATTCCTCTGACCTTGCCTATATTGCCCTCAGCACACATAACTGAATGCCTTGAGGAGGAATGCTTTGCTCCAAGGAGATGCCCATTTTCATGGGCAACAGTCTCTTTGATCTGTGTCTCTTTTATTCTTTGAACTAGCACACTTGGAACTTCTATGACTCCACAGCCGCCGCCTGGTTCAATTCCATTAAAATCATAAGCAGCGCCAATGTCGTTATAATCTCTTACTCCTTTAGGACCAGTAGAATATAAGTTAACACCTGTAAAAAAGAGAACTAAACTATCATCTTTAGTCGAGGTAAAATGCACAAGCCTATCAATAATATTATCATCATTTCTCATCTTGCCCCATTGGTTTCTAAGATTAAGATAACTGACATCTCCAAGCTTAAACCTGAGTAATCTTCCATTCTGTCCTGCCATCTCAATATCTCCATAAAGTGTGTTGCAATATCTGATCGTTTGCTGCAATGTTCTTGCCCATCTTGAGCCTAAATTCTGCCTCATCTCATAATCAACAAACATGTTTACTGTGACAACATAATATTTTTCTCTGTTTAGGCCTTTCTTTAATTGCGTTCTTTTATTTAACTGCGCAATCTCTCTCTTAAACGCTTTGATACTTGGATTTGCAGCACTTTCATCTCCAGAATATGTTTCAATCAGGGATGTTAATGGGTCACCAACAATTGTATCTGAAGAGACAAGATGTTGAGAACTAGATGTTCCTGTCAAGCTGCTATTTTTAGCAGGCTGTTCATTAATTATATCAATTAAATCTCTTTCAGAAGGTTCTCGGACTTTTACTTCTTGAGAAGTTTGCGTGTTTGTGTTATTAGTTGTATCATTGGCAATAGCAATCTCTTGTGCTTCAGCACTTGCTGTATTCAGAAACAGAGCAGCTACTGCTGCCAGTACTTTCCTCTCTAAAGAGTTTACTAACAACACCTCTTATGCCTCTAAAGTGGGTAAAGAAATACAACTATATATAGGTTTTGGCGCAAATATTTATTATTTTTTAAGATCTAATTATTATTATCCTTATTATCTATCTTATCTTCTCAGCTTTAAACCCATAAAACCACAACGCGCTAAAAATAGCTGTTAGCACATTAGAAGCAGCAATCGCAATCCACACTCCAGTTAATCCATAACCAAAATTTAATGCAAGCAAATAAGCAGCAGGAACTGCAATTATGCCTAATCTAAATAATGCAATAGCTATTCCTGGAATGCCGCGTCCAAATCCCTGGAAAGCGAATGAAAGTATCATTATAACTCCAAGAAATACATAGGTTGGCGCAATGTATCTTATATAAGAAGCACCATAATTTACCAGTTGAGGGTCATTATTGAATATAGAAATAAAATATCTAGGCGCAGATAAAAATATCAATGAGATTAGAAGCATAAAAACTCCTGCCATCAGGCATCCTGTCCAGGTAATGCTTTTTGCTCGCGCATAGTTTTTTGCACCGAAATTCTGGCCTACCATCGTCAATATCGCAATGCCAATGCCTAATGTTGGCAGAAATGCAACTGTATCAAGCTTAAAGCCAATGCCATACGCAGCAATCGCTGCTTCTCCAAAGTTTGCAGTCAATTTTGTAAGCAATAACACTCCAACAGACATGACTAGCTGCGATAATGAGCTTGGTATTCCAACTGCAAAAATGTTTTTGATAAATAGGTAGTTATATTTGAAATCTTTCAATCTTAATTTTACCAAGGATCTGTCTTTTAGGAGATGATTTAAGACTAAGACACATCCGACAACTCTGGCTATAACTGTTGCTATTGCAGCTCCTGCAACACCCATTGATGGAATTATAGAAATGCCTGCAATGGAAATGCCAAAGATAAATATCGGGTCTAAAATCAGATTTAACACAACACTAATGCCCATAAACTTCATGGAAGTTTTCATATCACCTTCGCTTCTTATGATTGCAGATGCTGCTAAAAAGAAGAATATTGAGCCGCTGCCTAAGAAAATCCATCTGCTATATTCTATGCTCATAGGGAGAATGCTGCTTGTCGCGCCTAAAAAAACAAACAATGGCTTCATAAATAACAATCCAACAATTGTAAAGAATACGGAGAGCACTAATGCTATTAGCATTGAATGCTCAGCTGCATTATCCGCATTCTTATATTTCTTTGCACCGATATATCTAGAGAGCAAGCTTGTTGTGCCTGCAACTAAGCCACCACCTAATGCATACATGAACAAATCTATAGGGAAAGCCAGACTGACAGCAGCAATAGCTTCTGCACCCAATCTGCCTACAAATATTGTATCAGCTAAGTTATAGCTGACCTGCATCAGGAAGCCAATCATGTTAGGCCATGCAAGCTTCAGTATTGTTTTTGGTATGTTTGCATTTAGAATCTGTTCGCGCATAATATTCTAGATTAAGCTAATAGATTAAAAAGCTTTGCATATAAGAAAGTTAGAATTATCTAAAATCAGCATCACTTCTTACGCATTACCACATTGAAATGTTGCTCCAGCTTCGTTCAAAGTTACATTTATCTTACTGCTGCCGATTGTTGTCTTGCCGCTTACATTAATCACATTGCCGTCTGCATCCTCAAAATGTATGCAGAAATCCTTTCCAATCCCAAGCTGCCTTCTTGTCTCAGTATAATTCTGATTTGCAAATCTATTAAACTTTTTTAGGTTGAGCTTATCTCCCTGCACAAAACTTATGTTCGTCTGTTTTTCAGTAGAGCCTGTTATGGTTGCAACTATGCTGCCTTCATTTGAAAGCTGGCCTGTCTTTGTTGTCTGTGTTGAGCTTGTCAATAAGGCATAGAAGCCAATGAATGCAAGAATAAATAAGACAACTGCAACTATGATATCATATGACCATAGTTGAGCAGAAGTATTTGAATAAATATTTCTTCTTGCCATAACTGAGTATCTGCTCCAGTTTTTAGAATTATTCATTTTTTTGATTATCTATCACCTACTAACAATTAATGTTGGCAAATATATAAACTTAATTGATTTATGTCACTAAATTTTTATAATGCAAATATATTAAATTGAATATTTATTAATCTATCTAAAACTTCATCATAAGTTGATTCAGATGCCAGATGAACATAGAATCCAGGAATTGCAGGAACTTGTAAGATTAGTGGAAACAATTGCTAAAGGTGTAACATTTCCTAAAGGTGCTCCTGCGCAGGGCACAAAAATTCAAGGTATAGAGACAATAGATGAACAACATAGGTTGCTAAGAGAACAAATAGCATCTTCTAAGGATATTGCTAATTTGTTAACTACTGCATCAGAAACAGAAAGACAAGTTGCTCTTTTGAGTCATTTAAGGTGTAATGATGCGAATACTTTAACTTCATTATATTGCAGGATTGCAGAATTAATATTTGAAGATGGGATTACAATAGGTCAAGGGCAATTTGCTGATTTTGCATATGTAAGCGCCAATGGCTCAGGCTCATTACATGAAAAGCTACAAATGCAAAAAAAAGCTGAAGCTGTATTTGGCTATTTATCTTCAAAACAAGGTGAATTAGTTTTAGTCAGCAGAGAAGTGCATGCGCCAAGAGCTGTTCATCTGAGAAATGATTTTTTTGGAACAGCCAGGGAAGTTTTAGTTGGCGTTCTATCATCTAATCCTGTAAAGCTGGTATACAGAGAGAAAGATTATACAGATGATGAGCCAATAATCAATCAAAATTATCCAAGTATTGTGTGCAGAGATCCGGCTGCAGCACTAGTGTTAAATGTTAGTGACTTTTACTTAACCAGGATCACTGAAGCTGAGCTGGAATTATCGAGGAGAGAAGATTTATCTGCTAGGATTCAACAAGCTAAAGCAACATTCGTTCCTGTTAGAGAAAATATAGGCATTGAGAACTATATGTTAGCAAATATGCTTTTAGATATTTTGCCTCAAACTACGTTTGGACATGTTGAAGGAAAGGGATTTGTAGGAACTACACCTCCAGATAAAAAAGATACTTTATATCTGGTTGCAGGTAATGAAAAAGTCAAGGCTTTTCTGGGCAGCATTTTTGGTCAAGATTCATATGCTCAAGTCATGGAAGCCCTGAAAATGGGAAGATAAATAATGAAAAATGCCAATTATTTTCGGAGTTTAGCCAATATATCTTTCATATCTCTCAATAAATCACTTGCAATATAGCTATATATTCCTGCTTGTGCAGCTGCCTTTCCTCCATGCTCTGCTAATGATCTGTCTCCTAGCATTCCATTAAGATATGCAGCTGCGCATGCTGAGTTAAATCTAGCAGAATTTTTATCAGGATTATCTTTACTCTGTGCAAGAAAACCAGCAACTAATCCGGCCAAAACATCTCCTGTTCCTGCTTTTGCCATGCCTGGATTTCCTGTCTTGTTTACTTTGACTTTATTTTTTGAGAAGATGTAATCAATCCTGCCTTTAAGGAGAATGATGTTATTGTTATTATTTTTATTAAGATATTTTTGAGTTGCTTTTATCTTTTCATCAATATCTTTTATTTTGTTTACATTACCAAACCTAGAATTTGCTAATAATATCTCAAGCTCTTTTGCATGAGGAGTTAATATTGCAGTTTTACATTCACTTAAAGAGACTGCTTTTATTGCATCTGCGTCTAGAACGTATGGTTTCTGGACTTTTTCCAACGCTAGAACAATTTTTCTGACAAATTTTATTGTTTTTCTTTTTAACCCAATACCGTTGCCGATAAGAACTGTATCTGCATTTTGCGATAATTTAACTATTTCTTTCAGATGCTTTTCAACAAAATATTCACCAGAAAACTTTTTTGTGACTAAGTCTGGAGATAAGCAATTGATTGCATAAGCTACTTTCTCTGGCGCTGCTATGATGACAGAATCAACTCCAGAGCGAAATGCAGCTAATCCTGCCAATGCAACTGCACCAATATAATCTTTGCTTCCGCCGATAATCAAAACTCTTCCTGCATCGCCTTTTTTTGCATTTAGATTTCTGGGATGAAGGACGGATTTTACTTCTGATATTCTGGCTGGTTGATATTTTATCCTAATAGTTGTCATGCAGCACCATACTTAACCATGAAATATACACCAGCAGTAAGCAATATCAATGAAACAATTTTATAGCTGATTGTCTTTTTGTCTATCTCTTCTTTTATCAGTTTTGGGAAATAATGCGACAGGAATAATGCAATGAACAATACAAAAGTTGCCTGCAGTGTCTCAAATGGTACAAGCACAGAGACTTTTTGAAGCGAGAATGCACGATAGTAAGTATATACCGCAGACATATAGCATAATGACATGATAAAATAAGGTATCCAAAAATTCTTTTTTGCCTTGATGAAAACATTGATGTTCTTTCTCACCTGATAACTAAAGCAATATAATATTATTCCAACTGCAACAAAATTTACTGAATCCATAAACATAAAAGTCAATGGCGTAAGATAGCTTGTGATTGATTTGATGATGATTGCATATACTCCCCACAGGACCATAAGGATTATCAGATATGACATGTCTTTCTTATCGATAAAAACTTTCTTGCTTGGCTTATAAGTCATGAGTATTGCGCTAACTAATAGAATAATTGCTCCGAGATATCCCAAAAATGCAAGCTTTGTTCCGAAGATCAAATAATCAAGGATGAATGCAAGTATCATGTTTGCAAACAATATGCTTATGATCCTACTAACTTCTTCCTTCATGAAGAGTTTTGCGCTGAAAAAAATTCCTATAGTCAAAGCTAATGTACGTAAAAAAAGCAAAGAATAGACTTTTAAGCTGACTGCTGTTAAATCTGCAAACGGAAAAAATACAAAAATCTGCCAGATGTTCAGCAGAAATGCTATCCCTAGATACCCCATTATGTTCTTGTCTGTAATATGCTTGCTAACTACAAATTTCTCAAATAGGTTGCCTGCTGCAAAAAGGAATGAGCTTAATACAATAAAAAATAGCCATGACATAAGTTCACTTCTCCACAACTATCTTGCATCCGCCACTCGGCAGCATTGCAATGATTTCATCAGGGCTTCCTGTACCCAATCGCTTCTGTACAAATTTAGCTATATCGCTTGGCTTTTCATTTCCTTGTATGATTAACAATACTTTTGCGTCTTTGTCTGCATTTTTTTTAACTGCAGAAACAGGACCTGCGATTATCTTAGAGTTAGAAACACTTATTGCCAACTTTAGTTCTGGCTGGAGATAATTTGTCTTTCCGCGAATTATGAAAGCTCCTTTTGCAACATACTCACCGGTGTTTGTTTCTTTAGAAACTTGCTCAGGTTTCACATAGAAGACATCCAAAGTTGCCAAGCCTAGTTTCCATGCTCTAGAATAGCATGCAGTTGCGTCTGCACATTCCTGCAATGTGGTTTGTGTAGGTTTTGCTATATTTTCTGATTTCTCTTCACTAACCAATTTTTCTTCTTCTGCATCTTTATTATTTAAATAGGTATCTCCAGCAATTACATTCATCCTTTCATGCACTTTAACAACAAAGAATGGAGAGCCTGCCATATCAGTGTGAAATACAATATCATCTTTGTCAGTGTGCTTTTTTATTATAATCTCATTTGAAGTTGAGTCTCTGCCGCCTAAGCACAGAAACCTTTCACTAGAATAGAACCAGCGAAATTTCTCATACCATTCTTTCTTTTTGGAAGATTGCAGGGCTTTCTCTGATTGCTTAACTGCATCTTTTGCTTCCAACTGGGCAGTTTTTTTTTGCAGTTCCTCAAGCTTATAATAATGCCTCTTCAATGCTTCTTTAGCTCCCTCTATCTTTTTCTTGAGNNATTTGTGGCATAAAGTTAAGTAAAATATAGTTTTATTAATAAAGATTTAGGAGAATTAAATTATAAATCAGATATTTGCTCTAATACTTAGCCTTTCTCGCAGCCCTTTGCACGACCTCGCTTAAAGCTGGGTGTATGTGGACAGTATTAACTATTGTGTCAACATTGCCTCCTGCTTTCATCACAACAAGAACTTCATGTATCAGTGTAGAAGCTTCTGCGCCAATTATGTGGCAGCCAAGAATCTTTCCTGTCTTCTTCTCAACAATGAATTTTACAAATCCATCATCATCATGCAATGCCCTTCCCATACCTGTGTTTTTGAAATAATGTTTTGCAATAACATATTCTATTTCATTATTGTTTTTGTTAGTTCCTACATTTTCTTTTGTCAAATCCTGCTCTCTTAATCCAACTCCTGCTATCTGCGGATTTGTGAAAACTGCGTGAGGCATGGGGTAATAATTAACAGGCTTTTTAATCTGCTTATTGTCTTTTGTCTTATTTTTATCTGAACTAAATGCATTATGATAAGCATACTCTGCTTCTAAATTTGCGCTGTGCTTGAACAGATAAATTCCTGCAATATCTCCAATTGCCCAGATGTTCTTCTGCGAAGTTTCAAGGTACTGATTTACTTCAATGTAACCATACTTATTAGCCTTAACTCCTGCATTTTGTACTTTTAAAACGTCTGTATTAGGGACCCTACCAGTTGCAACTAATAATTGGTCAGAGACAATCTTCCTGTTTTTGCCATGCGCATTCTTAATCTCAACAATAAATTTATCTGTATTTTTATTGCCTTTTTGCGATACATTAAGTATCTGCGCACCAAGATTCAGATTATATTTCTTTCCGGCAATCTTAGTAAATACTTCAGAAATTTCTTTGTCTTCATTTTTTAACATGATGTTCTCTCTTTCGACAATATTTATTTTTGTTCCAAGTTCTCCAAAGAAATACGCTAATTCTGCTGCAATATAACCTCCTCCTATGATTGTAAGAACTTTTGGCTGCTTTTGTAATCTTAATGCTTCTGTGCTTGTAAGATATCTGGCATTATTCAATCCTGGTATAGGCGGAACACTTGCTCTGGTGCCTGCGCAGATGAAGATTTTCTTTCCATATATTTCTTCGCTTTTTTCTTTATCTTTTTTTGCAGCATTTTTATTTTCAAACACAACTTTGACTGTATTTTTGCCTGTAAACTCTGCTCTTCCTTTATATACTGTAATATTTTTATCGTTTTTATTTCCTTGTTCGATTTGTTTTGCTTCATTGTCAACAAAATCAGAAACTTCTTTTACTATTTTCTTGAAATCAACAGATAATAATTTTGACTTGATGCCAAATTCAGCTGAATTCTTGATAGTTCTGGCAATATCTGCATGGTGGATAAGAATTTTTGAAGGGATGCAGCCGCGTAATAAGCAAGTGCCTCCAAACTTATCCTCTTCAATAACTGCAACATTTAATCCAGCATTAGCTGCCTGTGAAGAGATCAATAATCCAGATCCTGCGCCAATGACGATGACGTCGTATGTTTTCATGCAAATAAAAAGAATGCTGAAGTATATATAGTTTTCTGATAAAGAATAATCTACTTTAGTTATCTTGCAGCAGGAGCTTGGCTAGGTGTAGCAGGTTTTAGGCTAGGTAAAGCAGATACACTTATGTGTCTTATTCTTCCTTTAAAGTCGTCTGGCACAGTTGCAGATCTTTCTTCAATCCATTTCTTTTGTTGAGGGTTGTATCCTGCTTTTCCATCAAATAAAGTTCCATAACGGTCAGCCATAGCTGGTTCAAGAGTTATTCTAATGTTATAATGGCCAGAATTACCTGCCCTCTCATAAATTGTTAATGAAATACCAGGTTCGATATTAGGCAGTATATCTACCTTATCTGCAATATATTTCTCTAGCTCACTTTTGACATTATCTGCATTAATCTCTGGATTATTTTCCAGAACACAGGTCAGTTCTAATGGTGGTTGATACATTTCATTCATTTTGATTACCTTATTCAATATACATTAAGCAGTTCTTTAAAAATTTATTGACCTAAAATCAGATAAAGTAGCAGATTAAACTAAATGCTAAAATTTCTGAGCAAAAACACAAACTTTTTTAAATAATCGAGGAATTAGGTGGATGTTTGCCTCCGTAGCTCAGTGGCTAGAGCGTTCGCCTTGTAAGCGGAAGGTCGTGAGTTCAACTCTCATCGGAGGCTTTTTTCTCGTATTTTTGATAGATTTAAAAATAAATGAGGAATACTTATCTCTTATAATACTGTTTCATGGCTAATGTAGTTGCACCAAACAAGACACCAACTGTATTGGCGATTATTATTACAATATCTTTTCTGAAAATGCCGTACACAAGCCACAATCCCATTCCAAATGTAAGAAGAACAAACATCATCATGGAAACATCATTAAGATGCTTTGTCTTAAAGCCTTTTATGATCTGCGGAACATAACCAAATGTAGTGCATGCTGCTGCAATAAAGCCAAGTATTGTTATGTAATCTGCCATAAAAATCTCACTAATCATAATTTTTTAAAAACGATGCGACTGCCGACGAACACCAGCTAGTCTCATAGAAGAGTTTTTCCTCCTCTACTTAAGGATAATTATCTGTGATGCTAGGAATGTATTGCCTGTTGTGTTACTTGATGTTTATTTTACTGGCATTGCCCGGAAAAACTTGGCTTAGTAAACTGGATTTGTGTTCGTCAAATCTTGGCAGTCGCTATTGTTCTTGATGTTGTTGTAGCTGAAAATATTTATGTGCTATTAATTTAATACCTAAAACTGCCCTTCAGGAACCCCGATGCCTGGATGGAAAGGCTTTATCTGGACCTGAGGAAGCCATGTCTTTAATTGCAGATATTGTTTTATCTGGTTTTGCAATAGATAAGTCTGCCTGTAAAGCTCGTGCTTATGCCTTTCAAGGTCATGCTCAAATATCCTTGCTTCAAATATCTCAAAAAAGAACTTTAATATTGGGTGCTTGCTCCATTGGCCTTTATAGTCAAGCTCTATCCAGCTCCAGATCTTTATCTCAATCTCTCCTGTGTTTGTCTTGATCTTTTTGCCTGCCTGCATTATCTCATGCTCTTTTAAGTGCAATACATGCATATCTATGTCAAGATGATATCTAAAAAAACTATTACCTGTATCTACAGGCTCTGCATCTGGAAACTGCCACATACGCCACCATGTCCAGATTTCCTTGTTGCCGTATAAGTCTGTCCTGTCATAATAGAAGCTTTCATGGGCATCGCCTTCAGTATCATCCTGGATGTCATTCCATTGGTTATCTTTGATCCATTCATGCAATGTTTTGTAAAGGTCCTGCATGTTGAAGATATCCCTATACTTGACCCTAAATTGGGCAGCAAGTATTCTTGGATTATTGTGAGAAGATTCTGGACGTTCACCTTGTGGCATGGTACACCTTTTTTGCTTAATTAATTAACGATTAATATTTTACAATCAATTTTACGTTATTTTTATTATTATCTCGCTTAATCTATATGCTTTTATATTCTCTTACATCTTTATAAACATTTCCATAAGATTTTTAAAAGAGGCAGATTAATAGGGAGTAGAATAAAAATAAATTAGGTAATTTAAATTATGGTGCTACTAAAATGATTATAGGATTTGTAGGAAAACCATCAGCTGGAAAGAGCACTTTATTCAAAGCATTAACCTTAGCAGAGGTAGCTATCGCTAACTATCCTTTTACTACAATCAAGCCGAACAGTGGTTTTGGCCATGTAAGGATGGATTGCGCAGACAAAGACCTAAATACGCAATGCAATCCAAGAACAGGCCATTGCGTTGACCACATCAGGTTTGTGCCAGTTGAAGTTATTGATGTTGCAGGATTAGTTCCTGGAGCTCATGAGGGCAAGGGGATGGGAAGCCAGTTTTTGGATGACTTAAACCAGGCAAATGCATTGATACATGTAGTAGATATTTCTGGCAGCACAAATGAGAAAGGTGAGCCTGTCCAGCCATTAAGCCATGATCCTGCTAATGACATCAGATTTCTTGAAGTTGAATTAGATATGTGGTATTTTCGTCTGGTCAAAACAGGTTGGGATAAGTTTGCCAGAACAATAAAACAAGAAAAAGCACAGGTTTCAAAGGCAGTTGCAAAACAGCTTTCTGGATTAAGAGTCACTGAAGCGATGGTTGAATCTGTAATAAAAAAATTTGCTCTCCCTGATGATATCCTTAAATGGGATGAATCATTGTTGCTTAAGATGGCAACTGAGCTGAGAAAAATCACAAAGCCAATGATAATCGCTTGCAATAAGATAGATGTTCCTGGAGCAGCTGAGAATTTCACAAGATTAGAGAATGAATTTCCTGAGCATATGTTGATTGCGTGCAGCGCAGAGAGCGAGCTTGCATTAAAGGAAGCCACTAAGCATGAGCTAATAAAATATATTCCCGGAAATAATAAATTTGAAATATTGCATCCTGAGAAATTAAACGAGAGGCAAAAAAAGGCACTTGATTTTATTCAGAAGAATCTACTTGATAAATTCGGCAGTACAGGAGTTCAGCAAGTCATTGACAAAGCAGTGTTTGAGCTACTCAACTATGTCGCAATATTTCCTGGAGGAGTGCATAAGCTTGAAGATTCTGAAGGCAGAAGATTGCCAGACTGCTTCTTAATGCCGTCAAAAACAACTGCGCTTGATTTTGCATTCCATATACATACTGACTTAGGAAAGTATTTCATTAGGGCTCTTGATGTTAGGACTAAGAAACCGATCGGCAAAGATTATCCTCTAAAGCATAGGGACGTTATCGAGATCGTGAGCGCGAAATAAAGAGTGGATAATTGAAATAAATATCCTAAAAATATTCCAAAAAGCTTATATATTCTTTCTCCCTCTATTCTTTAACAGAGATGATTGGGTAATGAAACTAAAAAATATTATTATTATAAGCGTAATCTTTGTCTTGGTTTCTATACTTATGATCGCATGCGCAGAACAAACTGCACAGCAGCCACAATTACAAGAGCCAAAGCAGGAAGTTACAGCTCCATCTCCTCAGCCAGCAGCAGAGCCTGTTCCAACTCCTCCTAATGAACCTGAACCTGCACAGCAGGTAGTAGTACCAGTATCGCCTGAAGACAAAGAGCAGATCCTAAAAAAGCTCCAGAAGATAAAAACCCTGAATTATGCGACTCCTGATGATAAGCAGAACATTTACGTTGATACTGTCAAAGACCTTGTCAGGATAAGATATAACAGCGCATTAAAGAAGCTTGATAATAATGGCTTATATTCTGAGCTCATCATCGACAGGAAAAATAAGAAAGTGGTAACTTACTGCGCAATCGATAGGTGCAACAAAGATGAGGAAGATCTGTACATCTCTTATTCTGTAAATTATGAGAAATTCAATATTGTTACTATTTTGGATTATATAAAAAACATGAAGCAGATAAAATCAGACAAAAGCAAGACTAAGCAGATAAAATCTATCCCCAGCACATTTGCAACATTTATAGATAACGAGGATAAGACAGGCGAGATGTGGTCAGATGACTTTTATGGCATACCTCTAAGCATACAGCAGGGAGATGGCACAGAGCTAGTCAAAGATCTGTTTGTAAACAACATTGAATTTGAAGAGATTAAAGTGCCTAGCCATGTTACAAAGACAGTTGATTATTTGGGTTAGAAAAATAAAAAGATAATCTATAATCAATAAAATAAATTAGTAATATTTCCAGATTTAGTCACAATGGTCCATTAAGCGCAATCGCTATCATCCTTAGCTTCTTTTTTCCTATGTTCTTGAAGCCATGCGTTACTCCTGCGCCTTCTTCTAAAAAGAATAAATCTCCTTCATCAACAATATAATTCTCTCCATCTACCATGAACTCTCCTTTGCCTTCTATGACATAAAACAATCTTTCATTGCCGTGGTGAGAATGAGGAAAAATCTCTTTGTCTTTATCAATAATGGTGTCATGGAACATGAATACTTCACTGACTTGCTTCAATGGAGAACTATCTCCTACTAGCTCTTTCATTGTTACACCAGGATGGCCATGCTCTTTCTCATTATAAATCTGGAATTTCTTGGATTTTATCAGTGTAACTCCTTTTTGCGTTGGCATATTATTCTCCGAAATTATAATCAATCCTCATTCAGGAAATGGGATATGTAGCTTTGCTAATATAAAAGTTGTTTCTTGGCCGCTAGTCTCAGTTATTTCACTTGGATCACTTGCCTCATTTATGGTTACTTTAAGATTGTACTTGTCTGCCCAGTTGCCTTTAATATATGCAGTAATGCTTCCAGTTTCAGTGTAGCTTCTTGGTTTATACTCCGAGCAATCTTCTTTAGGGTCCATCTGTTGCAATGTCTCTGTAACTTCTATCTGGATCGCTTTGCTGATAATCATGCCATCGAATGTTCCAGAGGTATAAACTGTAACAGAACCATCTTTTTTTGTTAAATCAGCTCTGCCTATGCTTGACTTTTTAGTAACTTGGCAGCTGTCCCTATATTCATCAGCATGATTCCATTCTATTTTTCCTCTTTGCCAGTTATATGATCTTGCATCGGAATTTACCCTGTCAAATATGGTCTGTTCAGTCATATCACCAACCAGAGATGCTGTTGTTTTTACCCAGTAACCGCCTTCCTTACTAATAGAATCATATTTGTACTCAACTGAGCTGCAGTCCTCCGGCACAGTTGAATATCTTCTTTTAGCGCCTGTCACAAGATCTTTTACTTCAATATATTTTCCTAATTTGGATGTGGCTTCATCTATCATACCATCTTCCATCCCCATAAGCCTGCCGACTTCTATTAATTTAATCAAATCAGTCTGGCATAGGTCTGTTCTGCTAAGTGTCTTTCTCATCTTAGCTAGTATCTTATCAAGTACCGTCTGATAAAATGCATCATAACTAGTATCATCGAGTCCAGACTGTTTTGCTAAGTTAAGCGTATCTAAATACGCTTTAATTGTTGAACCAGGATCATCTATGACTTGCTGGATGAAATCTTTCAATGCAGCCATATCTTGTTGCGGATTTTTATCAGGCTGTCCTGCAGGAGGAGAACCGCTATTTGATGGATCTCTATTTGATTGGCTTCCGCCAGAATCTCTTGTTGCAGGTGGTTCTGTTTCATCAGTAGGTTTTTCATCTTGGTCATCTGAGGCATCTTCATCACTGCTGCCTATTCCGCCTCCCAATGTCTGATTATCCTCACGGTTCGGTAGGCCATCTTGATCTGGTATGGCGCAGCCTGCAATAATTAAGATACTGAACAAAAAGATTAGAATATAACTAAATATTTTTTTCATGCATTAATTGAAATCATAATACTATTTAAGCTTTCTGTTAAAGAATTAGTTTTTTTATTAGGTATCAATTATAAAATAATACTTTTTTTAAGAATTTATTTGTCATCTTTTTTGAATATAATTTATTGGCAATCTCTTCTATCTATACTCAAGATCATAAGGAAATATTCTCTTCAAAATAAGCGTTGCATAGCTGCCTTTGCCGAGCATAAAGCTCAATCTTATCTTGAATTTCTTTTCTGGCTGCCTGTGATGTCTTTCCATGACTCTTTTTGTATTAAGCTCGTCATTCTCAATAGACTCTATCCTCATCTCATGTACATTAACAATAGTCTTTCTATATGATACCTTGAAGAAAACCTTCTGATTATTCTTGACGTCATCAAAAGTAAGCCCTTGTTTTTCAAGAACTTTTGTATACGCTTGCTTTATCTCTTGGTCTATTTCGTTATCTTTAAACTCCAAATTATGCGCAAGTATCGGTATGGAGATTGAATTTAGCTTGTTATATAAATTATCGTCTAAACTCTTGAAGAACAATAATCTTCCTGCTGGATATTCTACGCTCAGTAAGTTTTTTTCATCGATGTATTTCCGTAGAATGTATTTTAAGCATTCATTCCAGAGAAAGCTCTGGTATGCTGCGCAGTAAAGTATAATCAAGTCCTTGTTGATCAGATTAAATGCTCCTCTGTAATCATTGTTGTTCATGATCAAATGCTGGAATATTTTTATCTCGCCTTTAATATTTGGGGAGTTCTCCTTGATGCAGCTAATGCATTCATTCCATTTGCCCCAATTCATTGAAATGAATCTTCTTATCTTCTTTATCCGCATAGGATTGAATCTTGTCACTGTTGAAAGAAAGATCTTTAATGCAGCCTCATAATCATTCCTTACAAGCATCTTTGCAATAAATTCATCTGCATTCCTGATGCTGCCAAATCTTTGCGCATCAAAGTAATTTGGCACTCCTGTCCTTCTGACTTGGTTAATCTTCATCAGTATGCTATCAATTGCTCCTTTCTTTATATCACGGACTACTATCGTGAATTTGTTTTTAGCAATATCTCCTAATTTGATCGGCTTGTTGGAATATCCTATTCTTTCTATCTTGATATTTCTTTCAGAAAATGATGCAGGAAGTGATACGAGATTGCCTCTGTGATTATTATCCTTATTTACTTTTATGTTCTGGATAGAGATATACTGTATCGTATGCGCATGCCTGTCTTTCAATCCAGCGATGCCTATATAATTATAATTGAGATTAAGCCTGTTTGCAATTATTTTCTTTGCAGCAAATGTATCTATGCCTACCTTTGTCAACCTATAGATAGCATAAGCACCTTCCTGATTGTTTGGTAACAGCTCTACTGTGCTTATTTCTTCGACGATAAAATCTTGTGGTATCTGCTTGATTTTCATTGTACGTTCAAATATTATACATCTATACTCTATTTTTTTGTTATCTTATCCGTATGCCGATTGTTATAATAAAAATAAAAAAACCGAGAATGAATATGCTATCCGAAATAACTAGGCGCTTCTTTTTTCATCGTCTCTTTGCTTCTGGCAGAAGAGAACTGCTCTTTCAGCTTTTTATAATATTCATCTATCTCTTTTGTGATGCTTGGCCTTACAATCTTCAATGCATTCTCAAAATGCTTTTCTGTAACTTCTCTTGATTTCATATCCTCCCTCAATGCCTGTATTGCAGCTTCCCTGCATAGAGATTCTATGTCTGCGCCTGTGTAACCATCTGTCTTTTCTGCAAGTAATTTTAGGTCAACACCGTTCAACGGCATCTTTTTCGTATGGATCTGGAATACTTGGTAACGTGTCTCTTTATCAGGCGCAGAGCAGTGTATGATCCTGTCGAATCTTCCTGGGCGCAATAAAGCAGTATCTATTATCTCTGGCCTGTTAGACGCTGCAATTATGATAACATCACTTAAGTCAACTAAACCGTCCATCTCTGTCAAAAGCTGGTTTACAACACGCTCTGTTGCATAATTATCATTGCCAGCATTTCTTCTTGGAGCTAAGCTGTCAATTTCATCAAAGAAAATTATAGTTGGAGAAGAAAGTCTTGCTTTCTTGAAAATCTCTCTGACTGCTTTCTCTGATTCTCCCACCCATTTGCTCAATAATTCAGGGCCTTTTATACTTATAAAATTTGCATCACTTTCTCTGGAGATAGCTTTTGCCAACATTGTTTTTCCAGTGCCTGGCGCACCATATAATAAGACTCCTCTTGGAGGTCTTACTCCCATCCTCTTGAATGCATCAGGATTCTTCAATGGCCATTCAACAGTCTCTTTAAGCTCTTGCTTGACTTCATCTAAGCCGCCTACATCTGTCCATCTCACATTTGGGATCTCAACAAACACTTCCCTTAATGCGCTTGGTCTTACAATCTTTAATGCTTCCTTGAAATGCTTTTGTGAGACACTTAATTTTTCAAGAACTTCTCTTGAAATAGGCTCATCTTCTTTCAACTTTAATTCTGGAAGAACTTTTCTTAGTACAATCATTGCAGCCTCTTTGACAAGAGCGCTTAAATCTGCGCCTACAAACCCATATGTGATCTGGGCAATCTCGTTAAGGTCAACATTCTTTGCCAGTGGCATGTTTCTTGAATGTATTTTTAAAATATTTAATCTGCCTTCTTTGCTTGGAACGCCTACTTCTACTTCCCTGTCAAATCTTCCTGGGCGTCTAAGGGCAGGGTCTATAACATTAGGGATATTGGTTGCAGCGATTACAACAACCTTGCCTCTGCTTTTTAATCCGTCCATCAATGCAAGCAGCTGCGCAACAACTCTTCTTTCAACTTCTCCTCGAGATTCTTCTCTTTTTGGAGCGATTGCATCTATCTCATCAATGAATACTATGCTAGGCGCGTTCTTCTCTGCGTCTTCGAATGTATTACGTAAGTTTTCCTCACTCTGACCGTAAAATTTCGACATAATTTCTGGACCATTTATAACAATAAAATGTGAATTAGTTTCATTTGCAACAGCTTTTGCTAACAGTGTCTTTCCTGTTCCAGGTGGACCATGCAGCAGAACTCCTTTTGGAGCTTCAATGCCTAATCTCTCAAAAATTTCAGGATGCCTTAATGGCAGTTCAACCATCTCTCTTATCTTTTTGATTTCATCTTCTAAACCGCCAATATCTTCGTAAGTTACATCAGGAGTAGCTTCTTCCTTGACATCAACTGCCTCTGGATTAAGCGCAATGTCAGTCATCTCTGTTATGACAGCTGAGCCCTTCGGATTTACGTCAACAACTATGAATTTTATATCGCCAAACCCAAAGCCTATCGCACTCTCATCTAACATCGAAAAAATATCATCAAAGAAAGGATTTGTGCTCATGGTGTTTCTTCTTCTTGTAGTGCCGCCGAGAGAAACTATGTCTCCTTTTACAATTGCCCTGCCAAGAAGTCCCTGCTTGAATGTTCCTGGAGAAGCTCTTACGATAACACCTTTTCTTGCAGGAGCGATAGTGACTTTTTTTGCTTCTTTAACTTCTGTCTTTCTTACCTGGACAAACTCACCTATAGAAGTCTTGGCATTCCTTCTCATGATACCATCCATGCGTATTATGTTCAGGCCAAAGTCTCCTGGATATGCCCTGTCAACTATGCCTACTGTCTTGCGTTCGCCTTCGATCTCTACAATATCTCCTGGCCTTATGTTTATCTTCTGCATAAAACCAGAATCCACTCTTACTATGCCTTTATTTACATCATCCTGCACGGCTTCTGCGACTTTCAGCTGAAGGTTGTTGTTTGTTGTAGGAAGCGCCATTTTAGTTCAGATAAATTGTTTTTATTATCTCTATTTATTATGTCTCAAAATATTATCTTAACCTCTCATTGCATTATAAATATTTCGTTTATAGAATCATCTGCTTATTTAAAAGGTTTTAGGTTTTGTGAAAATAACCTATCAAAGAGAAAAGTATTTAAACAATATTAATCAATTTTCAAATTTGCTACATCTCATCATGCGGGGGTGGCAGAGCCTGGTCAAATGCGTAGGACTTAAGAGATACCTAAATAAGTATTTAGGAAATAAAGATATCCTATCTCTTAGTGGGTACGGGGGTTCAAATCCCCTCCCCCGCATTTTCTTTTTATTCTAAGATTAATATATCACTATTCTAAACTAAAATATTCTTATCCCTTACTCAAAGCCATCTCATCTTTTATCTCGCCTTGCTCTTTTAATGCGGCTTTTATATCTCTCATCTTATCCTCTAATGCTCTGTAATTGAAGCTAGTCTCTCCAAGCATCTGGCTTTCAAATTCATCTTCTGTATGCAATAATCCGTGCCTCTTTAATTTATCGGCAATCAATGTTTCCATATGCAAAATCCCGTGGCTTCTGCAGTATGCAAATACAACACCAGGTGTGCAGAATGCACCATCATCGTCAGAAACTTTATACTCTCTCTGAAAATAAGTCATTACTGCATTATACATCTGCCATAAAGGAACCTCATAAACCTCTCTCCCAGATGAATCTTTAATATTTTCAAGAACTTTATGTCTTACTAATCTTTCTCTGGCTTTATCAAACAGATGACCTAATCCAACCTCATTAAGATATATCCCCAGGATATAAGGAACAATAATTATTTCATTCTTTGGTCTTGAAGTTTTTTCTGACCAATATCGTTTTAGCTCATTTTGCAGAGGAAAAGGATCGCCAGGAGGAGAACTTGACTGTGTCAGTTCATTTGCTTCCCAGCCCCAGTATCTGTTTACTCTGTCTCCTTCAAGCAGATATGCACCAAGCAAAGATTGCCTTAATGCGATTGGGGTTGATTCTTCAGAGCCAATTGTCAACAAAGGAGGCGCTCTTTCTTGCTTTAGCTGTTCGAGTCTCCATTCAAGAGTTTCGCTAACCCATGGCAATAATGCATCAACAGCTTGAGCAGCGCTGGCTTCTGTGCCATTGCTAAGCTCAACTTTTTTATTAGAAATTCTAGCAAAAGAAAGCGTTTCATGTACTATATCTTCTATAACTCCACTTACTGTATTGAAGTTCGTCACTGCACCTCTTATTATACCTGTATAAGTGAAACAAGTATATAAAGATTTCTTGGCTTTAAGCGATGTTATAAATGATACTTATTAATTCTAAACGCAGTGCGTCCATATTCTTAAAATAAATTATACTCAATTAGTGACACACTGCATCACGATTCTTAGAACATGAACTTTATAGTTATTTAGCTGCCTGTTTTTATTATTTTTCAACTTCATCTGAAACCATGTCATAATCCACTATAAAATCCCTATCAAGCATAGGCTGTTCAGGCTTTAAATGCAGATTACTTATAATAACGACATTACACCTCTTACAAAAGCCATGTATTATCCATGCGACTATTTTTTTATTGTCATCTTTAACATCAACAATGCGCATATCAAAATCTTTTCCGCATTTATGTTTGCCTGGAAGTATCTTTATTTCTGTCATCTTCTATTCTTTAGAATTAATTTCTTCCGTAGCTGCTTTTAACAATGGTTCAAAGCAAGTTTCTGCCAATGATCTAACATCCTCAAGCTCAAGCAAGTTTGGAGAATAGCCGTAATAATTGATATTATGGCGTAGCTGCCTTAGGTTATCAATAAGATTGATAGGCCTTTTAGTCACAACTTTAAGTTTTAATAGTTCTTTTATCGGCTCAATATGGTCGGCAGCTTCAATGCCTTTTGCAACCAATAATGCATCTCCTAGCATCCNNAGATAAGTTATACTTCACATCTTTTTTTGCTGCATTTACTATGCTCAGCGCATTCTTCTTATCTGGTCTTTTATATCTCATTATCAAGGTCTTACCTCCAAAAAGCCTTCTAACACGATTCCGTTGGCAATATTTGCGAACAGGTTTAAGTCAATCTTGTTTCTTGAGAAGACATGAAGATTGACAGGAACATTTTTGCGATAGCCTAATTCAGGAAGAATACCTAATTGATAGATCTTGATATCTTCATCTCCTAATATCTCAACAGCTATATCTATATCGCTTTTTTCTGTGTCATCACCTTTCCTATAGCTGCCAAACAAGATGATAGCTCTTGAATTCTTTATTACTTCATGGATTGAATTAAGTATTCCTGATTCATATACTCTAATTAAATTATATCCAATCTTTCTGCTATATGTGTAATTGTTATCTTTTACTTGGTTACAGGAGATTCTCCATACATTGCCTAGATCTTCTTTTATTAAAAAGCCTTCCTCAACTAATTGTGAAACTACTTTACTAGCGGTTGTTTTTGCAATTTTCAAATCTGCTGAGAGGTCATTTAATCCAACCTTGTCATTAGGGAACGAAAAGAACCAATACAATACTTTGAGATAAGCCTCATTGGATTCATATATCTCTGTTTTTCTTAGTTTCTTAATAATAGCTTGTTTCATTGCCATAACTACTGGTAACATATGTTACTATATAAACTTTTTGGTTACCAATCGGTAACGTACGTTACCATGTGAACTTTTTGGTTACCGGCTGCGTAATTGGTGGACTACATTTTGTGCGTTTTTAGCGAATGGGTGACCACATTCTCATAAAAATGTAGTCACCTAAAAAATAACAACTATGAAGAATAATCAATTTACTTTCCCTTCTATCTCTCCTTTCCATCCATCCAGCTCTTTCTTGAATCTGGCAATCGTCTTCCCTATATGTTCTGGCTGTGTTTTTAACACAGCAGATGTTCGTAATAATATGTCTGCAACACCTAATTTTTCTGATTTTAAATTGGCAATTTCCAGTTCTTTTAGGTCAACTTTTATCTCACCAGATTTGACGCGAGTAAGATAAGCCTCATCTTTTAATTTATCCAGCAACTTTTTGGATTTCTTCCATGCCTCAAATAATTTTAAAGCATAATCAGGTAGTTCTGCAGATTTTATGCCAGCTAATTTTGCAATCTCATCTGCTATATTCTTATCTTTGCTTTCAACTGCTGTACTTGCATTTCCTGCTGTAAATGTGATCCTTACAATTCCATCAGAGATCTTGGTTGAGCCTGTAATCACTATTTTGCCTGCTTCTTTTGTGTTATGCAAGTGTGTTCCTCCGCAGCATTCAACATCGACATTAGGGATCTCAACTATCCTCAATAAATTGCCAGGCACTGCTCCGCCCTGGTAGATTGCCATGCCATAATTCTTTTCTGCGTCATTGCGCTTAAAAAATGATAACTTGGTTGCAATTGCTTGAGAAACAATCATATTTGCTTCTTTTTCTATCTCCTCAAGCTCTTTCTCAGTCAATGATTGGTAATGTGTAATATCTATATGGGCTTTCTCAGGTGTTTTCTTAGCGCCTCCCTGATTGATATGGTTGCCAAGCACTTTTCTGGCTGCAGCATTTACTATATGGGTTGCTGTATGGTGTTGTGATAATTGGATTCTTCGCACAGAATCTATCTCTCCGTTAATTTCTTGCCCAACCTTGAATTTATTTGCTGCATTCTCATCTTCCAGCATATGCACGACAACATTGCCTTGCTTGAAAACATCAACAACTTTTGCGCTAGTTGAATTATCTTTTGTATCTTTTATTACAACATTGCTTCCACTGATTATTCCAGTATCATGCACCTGCCCTCCAGATGTCGGATAGAAATAAGTTTGGTCTAAAACTAAATAATTTTCCATTACTTTTACAATCTTTGCCTTAAAGCTTGTCTTTTTGTAGTCATCAAAATAAAGAGCTTTTGTTTCAGAAACTCCAGTCAAGTCAACCTGTATCTTCTTCTCTGTCTCATGCTCCTGAACTTGCTTTCTTTCCTGGTGTAATTTTGCAACCTTTGCATAAAAGTCTGCAGGCACATTGATTCTGCTGCCTAATTTAGAAGCTTCCTCTCTTATCAGCTCAGGAGAAATTCCGTTTGAGTCATAGAGCTCAATCAGCTTATTGTCATCAACAATCTTTTCAACTTTAAGGTTTTTAGCTTCTGCATCTGCAAATATCTTGTCAACTATCTGCCTGGATTTCTGTTTGGTGTTTGCATATTTGCTTTTCTCAACTTCAAGAATCTCAGTAACTTCATTCAGATTCTCAGAAAGCTCTGGGAATAATGGCTTTAGGTAAGCAGCATGCATCTCTGCAATTTTAGGCAAATCAATGTGCCAGTTATATTTCTCGATAAAACTAAGTGCACGCCGTAAAATTACGCGAAGATTATATCCTCCGCCAACATTGCTAGGGAGAGCGCCATCATTCAAAGCAAATAATAAGCTGCGAGTATGCTCGCCTATTGAATATATTGCAGCTAATGGCAGAATTTTGTTTTTTAAGACATCAGTATCTTCACCTACTTTCTCTGCGACAAAATCCCAGACTTTCTCTATATCTTCAACTTCATCAACATTCAAGTAAGAGGAGTATGGCAAGAATCTTTTCATCAGATCAGGATCAGCTTTAACTCCTGTTATCTCATACAGCTTTTTCGCGACTGTAGGGAAAGTTGTCTCATAGCTTGTGCTTGTTGCTTTAGTGAACCATGCATTCCTTTCATGGCCCATACCCATGTCAAGGACTTTTATCTTTAATTCTTGATTGCCTGCAGGAGTCTGCTCATACATCATATACACTTGGTTTCCAAGCTCTAATCCTCGAGAAAAATATTCCATGCAAGGGCCGAAATTACCGCCGCCAGCCCATGCATCTTCATGGAAAGTTATCTCTTCCTGTTTTAATCCAATCCCTTGCCTAAGCCAGTTATAGATATCAGTAAAATACTTTTTCTGGTCCCAATCTTTTGGCTGCATAAAAGCATGCTGACCTATCATCACAAAGCCAGTATAATGGGCGCCAGTAATCCCTACATTATCAATATCATTAAATCGTAGAGAAAACTGAGGAACAACCAGAGGATTAGCTGGTGGCTCAACTTCTCCAGAAACAACATATGGCTGGAAATTATAGATAGAAGCCTGCACAAAATCAGTATCATCTCTCCATCTNNTATCTTTTTATAGGTGTGTAGCCCCATTTAGTAAATAGCTTTGCAAATTTTTGCCAGACTTCAATATAATCAAGCTCTTCTTTTGCAGGCGAGTCTCCGATAAATCTAAATCCTCCTGAACAGCTTGGGTCTCCGCAAGTTTTCTGATCCTCATTAACGCTCCAGAACATAGTGTCGCATTTGCATTGCTTTCTCGCAAATCCTTCCTGTTTTAATACAGAAACTGCATAGTATTTCTCAGGGCTCTTACTGGCAATTGCTTTGAATTCCTTTTTTACTTCTTTGTCTGGCTTCATTTTAAGGGTTATTATAATCTAAGGTTTAAATTTTTATTCATTTGATCCATACAAATCAATAAAATATCTATATCAATTTTTAATACAACTATCTCATAAAATGATACACTATCCTAATAAATCTTTTGGTGAAACGTGCATCTGTCTTTTTTTGCCAAAAAAACCGCATCTTTTATATATCATCAGTATTTTTTAGGCTTTGGTGAATATAATATGGGATACAAAGATAGGATGAAAAGAGAGAGAAAAAAAGATGGATTTTCTCCAAGGGGATTTACCAGCAATTACAGTGGTGACTTCTCAGGAGGCGGCGGTGGCGGCGGCGGATATGCAGACAGGAAAATGTATGACGTAAAATGCTCAGAATGCGGGCAGGCTACACAAGTACCTTTCGAGCCTAAAGAAGGCAGGCCAGTCTACTGCAAGGAATGCTACAGGAAGAAAAAGCCGTTCTAGAATTCAGTACAGATTTGTTTTTTTATTCTTATTTTCTTTATTTTATAACTATTAAATATTTTTCCACCTTAAATTTTATTTTCTAAAAACCGCAAACTATATATAGGTATATTTACTTATAATTTTCAGGGTAAATGGCTTAAAAGATATAATCTATAAGAAATAACACAGAAAAGATAAGAGTAAAGAAAAGACAAGGACATGGCAAAAAAAACCGAGCAAAAAAAACCAGATAAGAAATCAGATGAGCAAAGCTCTCAGCCTGACATAGTCACAGGAGAGCATTGCCCTATGTGCATGCAGAAGACAGCTACTTTAAGCGAGCATTCTGTTGAAGTTCCTTATTTTGGAAGAATATTTGTGTTCTCATTGATCTGCACAAATAAAGACTGCAATTACAAGATTGCAGATGTTGAGGCAGAGCAGCAGAAAGAGCCTTGCAAATATACGATTGAAGTCGACAGTGAGGCAGATATGAAAATAAGGTTTATAAAAAGTTCGCAGGCAACTGTGAAAATTCCTCATATGGTAACTATCACTCCAGGTCCAGCTTCTGAGGGATTTGTTTCTAACATTGAAGGTCTTCTGAACAGAGTCAAAGATCAAGTAGAGTCTGCTAAAAACGATGCTGAAGATGATGACGACAAGAACAAGGCAAAGAATATGCTGAAGAAAATATTGCGTGTCATGTGGGGACAGGAGAAATTAAAGATCATTGTCGAGGATCCATCTGGCAATTCTGCAATCATCAGCGAGAAGGCAGTGAAGAGCAAACTTTGAGCAACATTTTTATATTATTTCTCTTTAGGGGGTTTAGATGGAACCTTTTTTAGATATCGGAAAATTAGCTACAGATTTAGCAGCACGTATAAAAGAAAGTATGCAGATGGAAGTGACATTAGATACTCCATTAAACACATTATATCCTCATGCGCTGCCACCCCAGCTTCTAAATAAACTTGCTAATGATTTTAATCATGTAGCAAGGAGATACATTGCAGTAGAATTTTTAAATTTTTATTTGGCAGGCGGTCATCATCCGAAGTTAACATTAACTGCAGGGGGATATCAAAATCAAAGTTATGCGACTGAAAAGTGCTATTCAGCAGATTTAGGATTAGATGTTAAAAGAGCAGCTGAGCTTACTTTAAGAGAGATATTGTTTTATGTTAATCATGCATATCAGCAAATATGCCTGCAATACGCTGAAGACTTAAAAAAAGGAGTGATAAAGCTGGCGAGAGCTACATCTTCAGCAGCTAGTGCTGACCCAGAACTCACTGGGTTGATAAATAGTACTAGAAGAAATATAGTTGTTTTAGAGGCAGTGCTGGATTTTGTTGAATACGAATTAGGAAAAGACACTCCGCGTTCCACTAGAGAAGATCTAGGAGTAGTTATTGGCCATATAGAACAAGCAGGTGGTGTTTTAGTCTTACGCGAGAATCGATTTATTAGCTGAATTAAAGTAAATATCCTATTTAAATATTACTGTTAAAATTACTCCAGCTCATCAATCAATTTCTTAACTCTTTTTTCAATCTCATCTCTGATCTCTCTGAACTTTTCGATTGGCTTTCCAGCAGGATCTTCCAGGTTCCAATCAATTGTTTTATTTGCTGGAGTTACAGCGCAGCCTTTTATACAACCCATGGTAAATATTTTATATGCATTATCTGTCATTTCCATTGTAAGCATTTTTGGCTTGTTTTTAGAAATATCTATGTTCTTTTCTTTCATTACAATAATTGCATTTACTTTAACACCAGAGGAAGGATTAGTGCCGGCGCTGATTGCAATGTATTTTTTGATTTTTCTTGCTTTTTTTGTCTTGTTATCAGTATTTTTAGCCTTATTTATATGATGATTAAAGAATCCTTCTGCCATCTGAGAGCGAGCAGAATTTTCCGTGCATATAAACAATATTAGTTTAGCCATTTGAAAAATTAAATTTTTCTTTATTTGTTTTCATTATCTTAACTAAATGCAGCATCACAGGAACTTCAGTCAATACTCCCACAACTGTTGCGAGTGTTGCTCCTGAATTCATGCCGAATAGTATAAGGGCTACAGCAACAGAAAGTTCAAAGAAATTGCTTGCTCCGATAAATGCAGAAGGAGCAGCTTCACTGTAAGGTATTCTGAGTTTCTTTGCTCCAAAATAACCTATATAAAATATTAAGTAGGTTTGCAATACCAACGGGATTGCTATCAATAATATATGCAATGGATAATGTATTATCTTATCGCCCTGGAAAATAAATAATAATACCAATGTAAATAATAAACCAGCAGGAGTAATCCACTCAATTTTCATGACGAATTTGTCATTAAACCATTGCTCTCCTTTCTTTTTTATGAGCACATATCTTGTTATTCCTGCAAAAATTAGAGGGATTGCAACATAAAATAGCACAGAATAGAAAATTGTATCAAATGGGATTGGGAAGTCTGTTGTGATGCCAAGAAGAAATTTTCCTAATGGCGCAAATAAAATAAGGATAACTAAATCATTGATTGCTACCTGGATCAGCGCGTAATTAATGTTTGATCTCGCAAGGAAAGTCCAGACAAGCACCATTGCTGTGCATGGCGCAAGGCCCAAAAGGATCATCCCTGCAATATATTCTGTCTGCAGATTAATAGGGATAAAGTTTGAAAAAAATATTCTCATGGATATCCATGCGATGAACGCCATCGTGAACGGCTTAATAGCCCAGTTTACAATAAGAGTCAACCATAATGGTTTTTGGTTATTTTTTACTTTTGCAATCTCTTTAAAGCTGATCTTAAGCATGATGGGATACATCATTACTAGAAGAACAATTGCGACAGGAATAGAGACATTTGCTATTTCAATGTCATTCAAAATCTTGGAGAGGATAGGGAAGAAATATCCTATTGCAGTCCCAAGGATTATACATATTGCTACCCAGATCGACAGATATCTGCTGAAAAAATCCAGTTCTCTTTTTTCGTTAATCATTTAGTTCACACTCTTATTTATTACTTTAAAGATGCCGTCAATTCTGCAAGATATCTTTTAAATGATGTTTTGATTTTTACCCTGTTAGTTATTCCTTGTTCTATATTTTGTATTTTTTTAATCATTCACAATATGCCTACATTATCTTAAATTTATTAGTATACCTATTATTCTTATTATTACTATTCTCATCATTCTTCTTCATCTTCTTATCCAAACTCCCCTCTGATGTAATCCTTTGTAAGCTTGTCTTTTGGGTTATTAAATATTTCTGAGGTTTCAGCAAACTCAATTATCCTGCCATTTAAAAGATAGATGGTATAATCCGAAACTCTTCTTGCCTGGTGCATGTTATGTGTTACGATGATTATAGTATGCATCTCTTTAAGTTTCAATAACAGTTTCTCTATTCTTGCAGTCGCTATCGGGTCAAGGGCAGAGCATGGCTCATCCAATAAAAGCACATCAGGATTTATTGCTAATGCTCTTGCGATGCATAATCTTTGTTGCTGTCCTCCTGAGAGCCTAAAAGCAGAAACATCTAACCTGTCTTTTACCTCATTCCAGAGGTCAGCTTTTTTTAAGCTCTCAATCACTATCTTTTTGATTTTATCTTTGTCAGCAATGTTCTGCAATCTTAATCCATATGCAACATTATCAAATATAGACATCGGAAAAGGATTTGGCTTCTGAAATACTAATCCTATCCTTTTTCTCAGCTCAACCACCTCAATCTCCTTATCATATATATTTTTCTGCTGATAAATAACTTTGCCGTCTAACTTTGCGCCTGAAATCAGGTCATTCATTCTGTTTATAGACCTTAATAAAGTAGACTTACCGCAGCCAGAAGGACCAATTAATGCAGTAATCTTGTTTGTATATATCTTTGCATCAACATCAAATAATATCTGTTTTGCATCATACCAAAAATTGATCTTCTTGAATTCGATCTTTGTATTTTCTTTCACGTTTTTTTCTGCCATTGTTACCACAACTTTTTCTTTCTTAGATTATATCTTGCGATAAACACCCCTAGATTCAATATAAATACTATTGCAATCAGCACAAGTGTAGTGCCTAAGGCATAATCTCGTGCATAGCTGCTTGAATGCTGGGTTGCGAGTATAAACAGATGATAAGGCAATGCCATGAATTTATCTAACGGAGACAATGGCATATAGCTCATATAAAAAGTTGCACCAACTATGATGATTGGAGCAGTTTCACCTATTGCTCTAGAGACTCCTAAGATTGAACCTGTCAGCATTCCGCTTAGGGAGTTTGGCAGCACTACTTTTATTATGGTCTCCCATTTAGTGGCTCCAAGGGCATAGCTTCCATCCTTGAATGACTGCGGCACAGCTTTCAATGCTTCCTCGCTTGCTGAGATTATCCACGGCAGTGTCATGCATGCCAATGTTAATGATGCAGCTAATAAAGATGTCCCTAATTTTAATGCTAACACAAAAAATGCCAATCCAAATAACCCATAGACAACAGAAGGCACGCCTGCAAGATTTCTTATCGCAATCTTGATGATTCGATTGGTTAAATTGTCTTTTGCATATTCATTAAGGTAAATTGCAGCAGCAATGCCCATAGGGATCGATATTATTGACACAAAAATCCCTAACAATATAGTGCCGAATATTGCCGGAAATATCCCTCCTTTGGTAATATCTCTATGTGACCACATGCTTGTCAGGAATTGCCAGCTTATTACTTTATAGCCTGTGCTGATGATGTATATCAGAATAAGAACCAATATCATGACAGAAATATAAGTTGCCGCCTTAAAAATTCCAAAATATATTCTTTCTTTTATGAGTTCTTTATTGTATGTTTCACTAAGGTATATCTCTTCACTTGATGTGTCCTGTATGTTTCTTGAGTTTCTTCTTCTTTTCATTTTGCCTGGACTCTATTTTTTATTACCATCTGTACTTTCTCACATACTTTTCTATTATTATATCAGCTAACAGATTTACGATAAATGTCATAATGAATAGGACTAAGCCTATCGCAAAAAGCGCTTCATAATGGACGCTGCCTTTAACAACTTCCTTTATCTCGATTGCAATATTTGCAGTCATGGGTCTTACAGGGTCAAAGTAAGAGTTAGGCATTGCTAATGAGTTTCCTGCAACGATCAATACTGCCATCGTCTCGCCAACTGCTCTTCCCACACCAAGCATGATTGCAGCAAATAACCCAGATAATGCGGCTGGAATTAAAGTCATCCTGATCATCTGCCATCTTGTAGCTCCAAGCGCCAGGCTTGCTTCCCTGAATTCTTTAGGCAATGAAGTGAGTACATCTTCAGAGATGCTTATTATTGTCGGTAATAGCATTATCGCTACCATAATCGATGCACTGAGGGCATTTAGGCCTGTGCTTAGCCCAAATATTTTTGCAATCAGTGGAGATAAAAATAACAACCCAATCAATCCAAGAACTACTGAGGGTATGCCTGCAATCATATCAATGATCGGCTTTAAAATCTCTCTTGACCTGGAGCTTGCTATCTCTGCCAGATAGATTGCACCAGCAATTCCTAATGGCACTGCAATAAGCAATGACCCAAACGTAACCATTAATGTTCCGGCAAATAAGCTTAATATGCCCCATTTTGGCGCATCATAAGAGCTTGGATTCCAAAGCCTGCCAAAAAAGAATTCACCGAAAGAGATCTGGCTGAAACTGTGTATGCCGATAGTAAACAGATAGATAAATATGGCTAGCAAGATAAGCACAGCGCTGATTCCTGCGCAAAAAAATATCTTTTCTGCAAATAGTTCCTTATATTTTTTTTTAATCATCTCTTTCCATACCTAAAATAAATAAATGCTTTCTATCTTTTTGTTCTCTCTTTTATGTTAAACAAAAACGTTTATATTGAGACCCTACATATTTAAGAGAGTTCTGCAATCAGCCCTAAAACTTTCTCATTTTGTAATCTATCTTGCTCAAGTATCTTATCATAACCAGAGCTTTTCACGATGTCCTGACCTTCTTTGCTTAATTCAAAAAGAATAAAATTATAGCTTGCAAATGCATCCGGTTTCTGAACAACATATTGGAACAATGGGCGGTTGATTGCATAATCTGCTATCTTAGATGCATCTAATGGAGTGATAAATTCAGAGTCTCCATCTTTTGCTATCTGAACTACTTTTATCCCGTCTAAAAGCTTGCCGTTTTCATCAACTATATATCCTAGGCCAGCATATCCTATACTTGATTTGTCCTGCCTGGTAGCATCAACAATTGCCTGAGTCCCTTCCATATTTCTCATTTCTGGAGAGTAATCATCCTTAACAACTTCTTCCTGGAAATAGATGTAGGTCCCAGAAGTGCTTTGCCTTCCGAACAAGCTAATCTTTTCATTATTGCCGCCAACATCTTTCCAATTAGTAATCTCGCCTTTAAAAATCCTGCTTACCTGTTCAATTGTCAATCTATCTATCGGATTGTCTGGATTGACTATCACAGAAAGCATGTCTCTCGCGATAATGAACTCAAGAGCTTTAATACCATTTGCTTCTGCTTGCTTTAGCTCTTTATCTTTAATAGCTCTTGAAGAATCAGCAATCTCAACTTCTCCATTTATTAATGCAGCAATTCCTGTTCCGGAGCCGCCTCCTGTCACTGATAACCTAACTGATGGATTATTTACTGAATAGGCTTCTGCAAGATTTGCCACCAACTGCACAATAGTGTCTGAACCTTTGATTACTATCTCTTTGCCTGAAGCTTTCTGCTTTATCTCTTGCTGAGCAACATTTGCACTGCATGCAGCAATGATTCCTGATAATGCAATGATAATGCACACCATCATATATTTTTGAGCCTTATCCATCTTTACTTCCCTCCTTATTTTACCCTAAAATCATCCATGGCATCATCAAACAGAATATCCTGTGGCAGTTTATTAATCTTGTCTATCTCATCATTATCTGTCTCATCATGGATTATACCTTCAAATTCATCTTCAATCAATGCAATCATCACATCTGTGTATTGTCTTTCCATCTTCTCACCTCATTGCTCTCTTTATATCTGCTGTTTATATATTTATGCTACATAAGCTATATAGTTATGGAAAAATTTATATAGTTACTAACCAATCACCTGCATTATGCAACGAAGAAAGATCCAGCTCATCGCAGGAACAACCTATACTGTATCGCTTCCAAAAGAGTGGATTACTAAAAATAACCTCAAGGCAAAAAGCGAGATTGTCATTAATGAAAAGCAGGATAATACCTTGCAGATAGCTCTTGGGCTTCCAAAAGAAAAGAAGATTAGCAGCATCTCCGTTGAGGTAGATGAGCATATCCATAACTTAAGTCAGATATTATTGACTGCTTACTATATGGGAATTGAAAATATAACCCTGTTCTCTAAAAAAGAGCTTAGCAAGGAAGTCAAGGCAAAAATAAGACGCACAATATCTTACATGAGCGGAACAGAGATTCAATATGAAGACAAGCAAAAGATCACAATCAGAGTCTTGCTTGATATCACTAAAGTAGATATAATGCAAGTGCTTTACAGGATATTCCTTATTATTGACTCTTCTTTGAGCAATCTGATTGATGCTCCAGATATAACTGAAATCAAGTTAAATGAAAATGAGATAGACAGACTATATCATCTTATTGCAAAAATTATCTCCTTGTCTCTCACAAATCCTGAACTGCTCCACTCTTCCGGAATAAAGGATCTGTCCCTTATCCCTCAATATTTTCTTATAAGCAAGCGCCTTGAGAATATTGCAGATGAGATAGAGAAGATTGCTTTGCACCTGTCCAAAAAAAATATAGAAGCATCCCAGAAAAAAAAGATATTGAGCTTCATCAAGCAGGAGATAGGAAAGGAAGCCGTGTTCCTCAAAAGCACTCCACTGTCCAGCTTTATGAAGCTTTCAGAGGATCAGTTAGAAACTATCAAATCTTCAATCTCTAAACTGAAGAACCAGCTAATTGCAGAGCATCTGGAAGACATAGTGCGTTACATAGTAGACATAGAAGAGGAGCTTGCAAACATGTTCTTCTACAGGCAGATAATAGATGGGAAGATGTGATTCTAAACTTATTATTATTATTATCTGGAAATTAAATAGGATATGGGTATCTCAAATTTCCTTAAGAGGTATAAATAAAGTATCGCAAGTACTGTAAACGGCATAAGAAATATGCTTCCATTTGTGCCTAAGTAATTATACAGCAGATACAAAAGAATAACTGATGCGTACAATAAAATCTTGATAACAATCATTTTCTTGTTCTGAAACACAAGCTTAAATTTTAACTTACTCTTAGAATCATCTGAAATAAACTCTGCATGCAGCACATCGATAAATAAAGTCAAGAGAAAAATAAATGGCAGCATTGTAGTGAAAGCATACGTCACCATATACTCATTGGGGATGCTGAAAAAAATCAGGTTTATTATCGCGAACAAAACAAAAAAAATCCCGAATATCTTTGTGTTCAGCCTATACAGCTTAAAAATATCCTGAAATTTGGTTTCACTTTCTTTTTCTGCGATTATTTCTAACGTAAAATACTTGAAAACTGTATAAATAAAAAGCAAAACTAGAAGATAGATAACTATAAGCGGCAATAATACAAAAACAAGCATGTTATTCTGCTGTATGACTGCAAGCATGTTCCTGAAATCAAATATATAGCTGGACATCAAATAATTTATTGAGTAAAGCGAGATAATCAGTGATGCATCAAGCAATAAGAAGTACAAGATGTTCTTCTTCAGCAGATGGAATGATTCAGCGAATAGTTTTTTATTGGATAGGTTTGCCATTTGTAATCAACTCTATTACACTATTATAATCTTCTTATTACATCTATTAGAAATTTCATATTTTCATCTTTAACTGATGTACTTCTTCCCCTATCACAAACTTGGCAGCATATTCTATTGTGGCTAAGATATCTTCTTTCTGGACACCATATTCTCTCTCAATATCTTTATAGCTCATCCCGCCAATTAAGCTGCCTAGGATTACATCTACAGGAACTCGTGTGCCCTTAATGATAGGTTTGCCATGCATTATCTTCTCATCAATAACTATGCGTGCCATGATATATTAAGAAAGAAAGAGTACTATATATAATTTTCTCAATAAGAAACTCTATCTTATATTTTTGAGAGATTATCAGTTCAATTCTGTGTTTAAAATCATCTGGACTAACCATGATTGATGCCTCTTGTAATCAAGTGAGTTAATTCATATAAAAACTTTTGCGCTTTGTAGTCTAGCATATCTTTGTAGAATCCTGCTTGGCTGTAAAAGAAGCGCCTTATGTATGACTTTTTTCTTTTAATGTTCATGATAAGAGGGATTTCCATCTTGGCATATTCAAGCAACTCCTCATAATTTTTGAATTCATTTATTTTTTGCGTCAATTGAAGAGTGTCAAGAATATTGTTTGCTTTAAAATACTCAGTATATAACACTAAAAAACGTGCATCCTTGTGAAACTTATTTTTCTGATTCAATATTACAGGAATAGCCTCATTTACAACATGCCAATAATCTGAAATAGTAACTTTCAATGGCTTAGTAGGCAGGATATTTTTTGAAATGCAGCTTTTTGATGCAGAATGATAGAATAAAGAGTAGAGATCGTTGAAATCTATCATTGTTATCTTTACTTTTTTATTTTCTAATCTTAATCTTTCCAGCTTCTTTTTTGATCTGCTAATTACAAAAACATCTATATCCTCATATTTCTCTTTGTAGAGGAAAGAGCCAGTGATAAAGCAGTATTTGACAGGGATTTGGTTAAGCAACTCTTCTGCTAGCTTGATTCTTTCTTTGAGAATTTGTGTGTTATGCGGGTTGTAGATGATCATTGTGCAGTATTACTCGGTGTCAATTGTTTGTTTTATATGTCTTTTATATTACTTATTCTATATAAATATATAAATCTTTCTCTTTTAAATGTAAAAATATATAAAAAAGGTAATACTATATTCAACATCAAAATCATACTGCTATGCCTTATCAATAAAACATTTAAATCAAATTCAAATTCTGATTATTATAATTGTATATTTGTTTAGAGGTTACTTATCATGGATTTGCTTAATTCACTCAGATCATGGTATTGGGGATTTAGGAGAAGTGTTAGGATAGGCATGCCTGTTCGCTCCAGTGATGTAGATTCTTCTCTTGATGACAGAATTGAGATAGGCATTGAAGCAGCAGATTTAGGCATAGTACTATTTGAAAATTTGCCGGATAGCACAGAAATCTACTTTAATGAGGCAGGTGAACCGATTGAATATTCATTAGAAAGCAAGCTTAGAGATGCTTTATCTCTTTTTGACATTGCAGTTAAGCTTAATGGAGATGCAGATTGTTATTATTGGCGTGGTGTCGTTAGATTAGAGTTATGTGATGAATTAGATAATCAAGAAGAAATAGATAATTATGTGCAAGTTATAGATGATTTAACCAAATCAATTGAATTAAGCCATGGAACTAAAACCCATAGTTATTATTTGCGTGGCTTTGCTAGGATAAACTTAGCAGATGAAGCTCCTATTGGATATGATGTACAAGCTCTTCTTAGAGAAGCTATAGATGACCTTACCCTATATTTAACGAAAGAAAAGAAAGATTATGAAGCTCATAATTGGTTAGGTCAAGCATATAAGAGATTAATAGAGTTTTTGCCGCCTTCACAGGAAAGAGATGAGATGAAAAATCGTGCATTATTCCATAAACAAAAAGCTTATGATGGAACAAAAGAGAACTATCTTCTTGAGCAGATAGAGGAGATAAAAGAGTTAGATTAAAATTTCTACCCTGTTCTATTAAAACTTTCTTCATAAAACATTTAAATCAAATTCCATTTTTAGGTGATAACTTAATTTTATTTTAGTTTGTGAGGGGTTTACTTATCATGGCAGATAACTTAGCTAATGTGGATAATTCAGTCAATCATATGAATAGCACTAGTACAAATAGCACCCTTCTTAAATCCAAAGGATTAGTAATCTCCGGTGAATTTGGCAAGATAATTATTCGCCAGAAATCAGAAGAAAACATTGAATTAGGAGAGTTGTTAGTTGCAGATACTCCAACAGGAAAAATAATCTTGCAGGCTTACGACTTATTTTACGGTAGCCAGATCAGCCAACAAAATTTGGAACTTGTTTCTGGTCTGAGATTGGAATATGAAGATAACAATGACTTAGAGTTCATGGATCCAAAATTGAGAAATTACACATTAGCTGCAATAAAGCCGATGATTGCAACTGACCATACAAGCGCAAAATTATGCAAATTATTGCCTGCATTCTTCTCTGACGTCAGGGAGATTACAAAAGATGACTTGAAGTTTTTGACAGTTGAAAAGGCAAAGTATCCTTTATTTGTTGGGAAATTACGCTCTGGTAGCAAAGAGCTTGATGTTGATATCTATTTGCCAGGAGATAAGGTTTTTTCCCATCACATCCTGATTCCAGCGACGACTGGACGTGGAAAATCTAATTTAACCAGCGTAATGTTATGGAATCAGGTAGACAAAGATTATTGTGGCATCCTTGTGTTAGATCCTCATGATGAGTATTATGGGAGAGCAGGGCTTGGTCTTAAAGACCATCCGCAAAAGCAGAATGTAGTCTATTACACACCGAAAAATCCTCCTCCTGGAGCAAAAACTTTGGTGGTAAATATTAGAGACATAAAGCCAAATCATTTCTATGGCACTGTTGAATGGAGCGATCCGCAGCTTGAGGGAATGACTTCTTACTTNNTACAATGAAGCAACTATTGCTGTATTGAGAAGAAGATTGCTTTCTATGTTAGATCTTGAATATGCTAATACTAAATTATATTGCAGTGGAGTGTTTGATCTTGTTGCAGGGCAGACAACAATTAAAGACATTTGCAATGAGCTAGAGCAGGCAAAAACTGTAATTGTTGACACCTCCAGTTTTGCAGGCAGTGTAGAGATATTAATTGGTGGATTAATCGCAAGCGAAATATTTTCAAGATACAAGCATTATAAATTAAATGGACAGCTTGAGAGCAAGCCAGTTGTTAGTGTTATTCTTGAGGAAGCTCCTCGCGTCCTTGGAAAAGAAGTGCTTGAACGCGGAAGTAATATCTTTGGCACGATTGCGAGAGAGGGAAGAAAGTTTAAGGTTGGATTGACTGCAATTACTCAATTGCCTTCTCTTATTCCAAGGGAGATTCTTGCAAACATGAACACAAAAATAATTTTGGGCATTGAGATGGCTCCTGAAAGGCAAGCGATAATTGATTCTGCATCTCAGGATCTTAGTACAGATAATCGTAATATTGCTGCGCTTGATAAAGGAGAAGCTATCATAACAAGCAACTTTACAAAGTTTGCGACTCCAATCAAGATCCCTTTGTTTGAGGATGTTGTAAAGAAGACAAAAGAAGTGCATAATGCAAGCAATGCTAATGTCAGGAGAGAGTTTGGTGGAGTTAATTTGAGTTAATTATTTATTTAATTAGTTTATTTTAGTTAATTACTCTATTTTATTTAATGTATTATTTTGGTTATAATAATTTTAAATCAGGGGGAGTTAGTTTGCAATGAAATTCGCGCATTTAGCTGATTGCCATATCGGAGCATGGAGAGATCCTAAGCTAAGGGCTGTAAGTAACAAGGCATTTGAGATCGCAATAGATAAATGCATAGAAGAAAAAGTAGATTTTGTGCTGATTTCAGGCGACCTGTTCAACACTTCTTTACCATCTATCGATTCTCTAAGGATTGCAGCAGCTAAATTTAGAGAGCTAAAAGACAATGACATCCCTGTGTATGCGATTGCAGGCAGCCATGATTTCTCTCCTAGTGGAAAAACATTGATTGATGTGCTTGAAAGCGCAGGGTTGCTAGTTAATGTTGTCAAAGGCAGGATTGTTGAGAGTGTAACTGAAAATAATAATGATGATAATAACAAAACAACTGGAACAACTGCAAGCAATTCAAAATTACTGCTTAATTTTACAGTTGATAAAAAGACAGGCGCGAAAATAACAGGATTATTGGGCAAACGCGGAATGTTAGATAGGGCATATTACGAGGCGCTTGATGTTTCTAACTTGGAAAATGAAGATGGCTTTAAGATATTCATGTTTCACACTGCGCTAACAGAATTAAAGCCAAAAGACCTTGAAAAGATGGACTCTTCGCCTATCTCTTTTTTGCCAAAAGGATTTGAGTATTATGCAGGCGGCCATGTGCATATTGTTGCAAATGTTAACTTGCAGGATTCTGGGTACAAGAATGTAGTTTATCCTGGGCCTTTGTTTCCAAATAATTTTACTGAGATAGAAAAGCTGAAACATGGTGGCTTTTATATTTATGACAATGGCTTGCTTATATTTAAGGAAGTAAAGTTGCATGAAGCTGTCTGCATAGAGCTTAACTGCGAGCATAAGACACCTCAGCAAGTTGAGCAGATGCTTAGAGAGAGGATAGACGAGCTAAATAAAGATAGTGAGTTAAATAAAACACCAGGTCTAAATAATGCAATTGTCACTATCAGATTATCTGGAAAGCTTGAGTCTGGCAAAGTTTCTGAAATTAATTTCAATGAGGTCTTTAATTTGTTTTACAGTTATGGTCCATATTTTGTCATGAAAAATACAAATGCTCTTGAAACAACTCAGCTTACTGAAATAACAATTGATGCATCAAAGCCAGAGGAGATAGAAGAGAATCTGATCAATGAGCATCTTGGAAAAATTAAGGTTTCTGCTTTTGAGAGTTCAGGAGATGAAACTGCAATGGATGAAAGAAATAATAAGGAGAGAAGAATCACTCATGAGCTTCTTGTCTCTTTGGGAAATGAAAGAGGGGAAGGAGAGAAGGTTGCGGATTTTGAGAGCAGGGTGAGAGAGGAAGTCATGAGGGTGTTGGATATCTGACCACATTGGATATTTATAGCTGATTATTTATTATTGGGATTAAGATTATTACTATTATTCTTATTCTCCTCCTTTTTTTTAGGTTTTACAGCTTGTTTTTTTCTTGGGTGTTCTATGTAGAACATTAAGGCTGCAAGAAGTATAAATAAAGGTATCTGCCAGAGCTTTATATTAAGTTTTGATATGATCGGCTTATAAAATACAGTGAAATCTGTTTTTGTCATCTCTTTAGGGTATTCGATCTTTAGCACAGTTTCGCTTACGTTTACCTGCTTATTTGCCTGCCGTTTAGCATCTTGCTGTTTTTTCAGCTCGTCATTTTTTACGGCATCCTGTTTTCCTAGTTTTTCAGGTTCAAGCTTCTTTTTGAACGGATTAAACTCAACTTTTGCAATATTTCCAGATGTTTCAAGCAAGATAACATCAAGATCATACGTACCATCATTGTCCACATCAAGGTATTGCCTATCTCCTTTCTTAAGCGTAAGCACATAAGAGCCGATCTGCATGACAATATGGTCTTGTGTCTGGATTAGAAGACGCGTGTCATAATACCTGTTTTTTATGTAAATCTTATATTCTCTGTCTTGCCTGAAATTGATGAATAAGTTATTGGCTAATGTGGTAATGTAGATTCCGCTGCTGCTGCCTCCGCCGCCTCCACCTCCAGATGCTGCAGCAGGAGTACTTGCTGTCGGAGTCTCCTCAGCAGAATAAGAAGAAAAGTGGCTTACGTTGAATGTCAGATTCCCTCCAGAATATGCAAGTTTTGAGCATGTTCCAGTTGAGCAGACTGCATTATCTCTCATTATCCTTGGGTTAGTAAAGCTTAGGTTGTATAATGTCAATACAGCAGTCACATTTAGTTGGCTTAGTGCAGTTGAATTTACTTCTATAAGATTTGCGCTTATGTTGACATATGTATCGATCTCTGTCACATTTGACATATCTACTGGAACAGTGAAATTTATCTTGCCGTGTGAAAGCTGTTCAATGATCAAGGTTGTAACATTTGAAAGATTGTAGCTGTTTAGATCAGTTGTCACTCCGTCGAATTTTGTCGCGTTTATTATCCTAAAGTTCCATATATTGCTAATATTAGACCTGCCTAATTGGTCAGTGCAGTTTACGCTCCAATTATATCTGCCAGCTTTCAAGTTTGAAAGTATGATGTATTGTGAAGCATCTTTGGTTATGGTTGTATTTGTTTGATTGAGAGCAGAATTTAAGATGAGGGTGCAATTGCTGATAGGACCTGTATCACTGACATTGTATGTGAATGTTACGTTTCCATCATGGTCTCCTCCGCCATTTACAGGAAGCTTCAATCTTATTATCGGATCTGATAAATCAATAGTGAACCATACTTTTGTATAATTTGAATTTCCTGCAGAATCATTCACATAGACAGTCACATTGTGGAATCCTTCACCCCAGCTTAATCCTGTTATGTTTGCGCAGTTAGCTAGTGTTGTATTCTTGCTGTATGTATCATTGCTGTACCAACAACTTGCAATATTTGTGTCTGAAGCAGAGTAATTTATGTACAGCAATGTGTTGCTTGTAACTGTGTCATTGGCAGGGTTTACTATAGTTATTGCTGGATATGTTGTATCTATCGTGAAAAATAAGATTGTGCTGTTTGTGTTTCCAGCACTATCATTCGCCCAAACAGTTACGTTATGCATTCCTTCTGCCATACTAAGCCCAGTTATGTTTGCGCAGTTAGCTAGTGTGGTGTTTTTGCTGTATGTATCATTGCTGTACCA